>NZ_CP066265.1:300000-545000 GCF_023278085.1 Pseudomonas syringae
TTCGCAGCCTTGGCGTCCGCCCTGACCCGCTTGACGTCTTCGCCACCCGGTTCGAGCTTCATCAGAAAGACCACGAATGCGCCTACGCTCAGACCAATTGCCAGCCACAACCACCCTGGAATCGGTTTCTTCGCGGGTGCCTGATAACGGCTGGCGCCCCGCTTGGGTGCCGGTTTCTTCTTCGCAACTGCCAACTTACATACGCTCCAGAGTTTCCAGACCCAACAGGTCCAGGCCTTGCTTGAGGGTGCGACCGGTCAGGGCAGCCAGACGCAGACGGCTCTGTTGCTGATCGGGATTTTCCGCACCAAGGATCGGGCAGTTTTCATAAAAGCTGGAAAACAGGCCCGCAAGGTCATACAGGTAAGCACAAAGTACGTGCGGTGTGCCTTTTTCTGCGACGTTATTCAATGTTTCAGTGAACTGCGCCAGACGTGCAGCCAGTTCCTGCTCCTGCGGCGCTTCAAGGGCGATGTGCCCCTTGCTGGCGTCGAAAGGCGTTCCCAGCTTGCGGAACACACCGGCTACACGGGTGTAGGCGTACAACAGATAAGGTGCGGTGTTGCCTTCGAAGCTCAGCATCTGATCGAAGTTGAAGCTGTAATCGCTGGCGCGGTGCTTGGACAGGTCGGCGTATTTCACTGCACTGATCCCCACTGCCTTGGCGATGCTGCGCAACTCGGCCTCGGCGACTTCCGGATTCTTCTCCTTTACCAGCGTGTAGGCACGCTCTTCGGCTTCATTGAGCAGGTCGACGAGCTTGACCGTGCCGCCATCGCGCGTTTTGAACGGGCGGCCGTCGGCACCGTTCATGGTGCCAAAGCCCATGTGTTCCAGTTGCATGCCCTCGTGGACGAAGCCCGCACGGCGCGCCACTTCGAATACCTGCTGGAAATGCAGGGCCTGACGCTGGTCGACGAAATACAGCACCCGGTCGGCCTTGAGCACTTTGCTGCGATAGCGGATGGCCGCCAGGTCGGTGGTGGCATACAGATAACCGCCACCGGCCTTCTGCACAATGACCGGCAGTGGCGTGTCATCGGCGGTGCGGAATTCTTCGAGGAACACACACTGCGCGCCGTTGCTTTCGACCAGTAGGCCGGTCGCTTTCAGATCATTGACCACATTGGCCAGATCATCGTTGTAGGCACTTTCGCCCATGACATCGGCCGGGGTCAGTTTGACGTTCAGGCGCTCGTAGGTCTCCTGACAGTGAGACAGCGAGATATCCTTGAAACGCGTCCACAGTGTCAGACATTCAGCGTCACCGGCCTGCAACTTGACCACCAGCCCGCGTGCGCGCTCGGCGAACTCTTCGGACTCGTCAAAGCGCTGCTTGGCGGCGCGATAGAAATCTTCCAGGTCAGACAACTCGTCGCTGGTTGCCGGTTTTTCCTGCAGATAGGCCAGCAGCATGCCGAACTGTGTGCCCCAGTCGCCGACGTGATTCTGGCGAATGACCGTGTCGCCGAGGAACTCCAGAACGTTCGCCACGCCGTCGCCAATGATGGTCGAGCGCAGGTGACCGACGTGCATTTCCTTGGCCAGATTGGGTGCCGACAGATCGACCACCACACGCTGTGTGACGCCAGCCTTGCGAACCGCCAGTTGCGGATCGGCCAACGCGGCGTCAAGGCGCGAGGCCAGCGCGGCTGTATTCTGGAAGAAGTTCAGAAAACCCGGACCGGCAATTTCGACCTTGCTCACCTGATCGTCGGCAGGCAGCGCAGCGATCAGCTTTTCAGCCAGATCACGCGGTTTCATGCCGGCAGGCTTGGCGAGCATCATCGCAATGTTGCTGGCGAAGTCGCCGTGCGTCTTGTCACGGGCGTTTTCCACCTGAATCGCCGGCGTCAGCCCTTCTGGCAAGACGCCCTCGGTGACAAGACGGGTCAGGGCTTGTTGAATCAGCTGGCGAATGGTGTCTTTCATGATGCTCTCTTCGACCGCAAGCGCGGTGGCGCCTGGATGCGCGGGTGGAAAAACTCCGCATTATCCGTTGCTGGAGCCTGCTTGCCAACGGCGTGACCTAATAAAGATCCACCGGGTCGACATCCAGCGACCATCTGACCTGTCGGCCGCTGGGCATTTGCTCCAGCGCCAGCAGCCAGGTGCTGAGCAATTTGTGCAGCGGCGCACGCGCACTGGACTGCACCAGCAACTGCGCGCGATAGCGCCCGGCGCGGCGTTCCATGGGCGCTGGAACCGGACCCAGCAGCTCGATGCCACCCAGGCTCATCTGCGTCAGAAGCTGTTCGGCCTCGCCGCACGCCTGATCAAGGAAGGCTTCGGCCTGGCCAGGCTTGTGGGCTTCAGCGCGTAGCAGGGCCAGGTGCGAAAACGGTGGCAAGCCGGCCGAGCGACGTTCGCTCAAGGCCTGCTCGGCGAACGCGAAATAACCCTGTTCGGTGAGCTGAATCAGCAGCGGATGATCGGCCAGATGCGTCTGGATGATGACCTTGCCCGGCTCTTCGGCCCGCCCTGCGCGCCCTGCGACCTGCACGATCAACTGCGCCATGCGCTCGCTGGCCCGGAAGTCGCCGGAAAACAGCCCGCCGTCGGCGTCGAGAATCGACACCAGCGTCACCCTTGGAAAATGATGGCCCTTGGCGAGCATCTGCGTACCGACCAGAATGCACGGCTGTCCGCGCTGGATGGTCGCGAATAGCTGATTCATGGCGTCCTTGCGCGAGGTGCTGTCACGGTCGACGCGCAATACCGGAAAGTCCGGGAACATGATGCCCAGCCGCTCTTCGGCGCGCTCGGTGCCTGCGCCTACAGGGCGCAAATCCACTTTTCCGCACGATGGGCACTGCCGCGGCACGCGTTCGACATAGCCACAGTGGTGGCAACGTAGTTCGCCGGAACGCTGGTGCACCGTCATGCGTGCGTCGCAGCGCTGGCAGCCGGACATCCAGCCGCAATCGTGGCACAGCAACGTCGGCGCGAAGCCCCGGCGGTTGAGAAACACCAGCACCTGCTGGCCCGCCGCGAGCGTCTGACCGATGGCTTGTTGCATCGGCCCGGAAATCCCGCTGTCGAGCGGTCTGCTTTTGACATCCAGACGCATGAAGCGTGGCTGTTGCGCGCCGCCTGCGCGCTGGTTCAGGCGCAGCAGGCCGTAGCGTCCGGTGTAGGCGTTGTGCAGGCTTTCCAGAGACGGCGTGGCCGAGCCGAGCACGATCGGAATGTTTTCCTGACGGGCCCGCACCAGTGCCAGGTCGCGGGCGTGGTAACGCAGACCTTCCTGCTGTTTATAGGAGCCATCGTGTTCTTCGTCGATGATGATCAGGCCGGGATGCTTCATCGGCGTGAACAGGGCCGAGCGGGTGCCGATAATAATGTCGGCCTCGCCATCGCGGGCGGCCAGCCAGGCATCCAGTCGTTCGCGGTCGTTGACAGCTGAATGCACCAGCGCAATGCGGGCATTGAAGCGTTGTTCGAAGCGCGCCAGGGTTTGCGGACCGAGGTTGATTTCCGGAATCAGCACCAGCGCCTGTTTGCCCGCCTCCAGCGTCTCGCGAATCAGTTGCAAGTAGACTTCGGTCTTGCCGCTGCCCGTTACGCCGGCCAGCAAAAACGCGTGAAAACTGTCGAACCCGGCACGAATCGCTTCGTAGGCGGCCCGTTGCTCGGTATTGAGCGGCAGTTCCGGTTGCGCCAGCCAATGCTCATGACGAGCGCTGGGGGCGTGGCTGCGAACCTCGACATACACCAGCTCTTTGGCCAGCAGCAGGTTGAGGCTGTCTTTATTAAGCATCAACTTGCTGAGTAACTGATGCGCCACGCCGTGCGGATGCTGGGCCAGGGTGGTCAGCGCTTCACGTTGTTTGGGCGCGCGAGCGATACGCGGATCGTCGACGCTGGCATGCTCGGTCACGTGCCAGAAGCGTTCCTGACGGCTCTCGGCCAGCTCGCCCTGACGCAGCAGCACCGGCAAGGCCCAGCTTAGCGTGTCACCCAGGCTGTGCTGATAATACTGCGACGTCCACAGGCACAACTTGAACAGTGCGGGCGGCAGCGGCGCTTCACTGTCGAGCAGGGCGATGGCGGGTTTGAGCTTGTCAGCAGGCACTTCGCTGTGATCGACCACTTCCACGAGTATACCGATCATCTCCCGTCGCCCGAACGGAACCCGCAGGCGCATGCCGGGCTGCAAGGCGCTGCGCAACACACCGGCAGGGGCACGGTAGTCGAACAGGCGGCGAAGCGGGGAGGGCAGGGCAAGGCGCAGGATGGCGTCGGGCACGCGGTATTTCCCTGTGATGAAGAGTGGCGAAGGCGCGATCTTAGCAGACGACCGGTGTGAAGGTTCGCTTGCATCGGTGCAATTGTCTGGTACTATCCGCAGCCTATTTCCGTGCGGTATTCAACAATTGTGTTGGGTGGCGGCGCGTTAGACCGAGGAAGTACCGATGAAAGCTGATATCCATCCAGTTTACGAAGCCATTGACGCGACCTGCAGCTGCGGCAATGTCATCAAAACCCGTTCCACTCTGACCGGCCCTTTGAGCCTGGACGTGTGCAACGAGTGCCACCCGTTCTACACCGGCAAGCAGAAGATGCTTGACGTTGGCGGCCGTGTCGACAAGTTCAAATCCCGTTTCGGTGCGTTCGGCGCAACCAAAGCGAAGCAAGACTGAAGCTGAACTGGCTGCCCCTTGGGCATTTCCAGGCTGCTTGAAAAGGCGCCCCTTGTGGGCGTCTTTTTTATGTCCGCAATTTGGCTGTCCGGCGCACAGGCTTTCTGCCCCGCGCCGGCCTCCTTGCCCGTCGCGCAGGTACAGCGCGTGGTCGACGGCGACACACTGCGCCTGACGGACGGCCGTAGTGTGCGGATGATCGGGCTGAACACGCCTGAAACCGGCAAAAAGGGGCAGTCTGCCGAGCCTTTTGCAGAAGCCGCCAGGCGCAGGCTGCAAGCGCTGGTGGATGCCAGCGGCGGTCAGGTCAGTCTGCGCGTGGGTCAGCAGGGCAAGGACCATTACGGTCGCACGCTGGCCAACGTCTATGGGCGTGACGGTGCCAACCTCGAAGCGCAATTGCTCAGCGAAGGTCTAGGCTATCTGGTAGCGGTCGCGCCCAACGTCGCGCTGATCGATTGTCAGCAAAATGCGGAACGCCAGGCGCGTCAGGCCAGGCTGGGTCTATGGCGCAACTCGCCCGTGCAGGCTTCAGACACTGTTACCAAAAGCGGTTTTGCCGTGGTCTCTGGTCAGGTCAAAAGTGTGCAGCGCAATCGCGGCGGCGTCTGGATCGAGCTGCAAGGCGCGCTGGTGCTGCGCATTGCGCCTGACCAGATGTCCGCCTTCGACATGGTGACGCTCGAACGCCTCAAGGGCCGGAAAATCGAAGCGCGCGGCTGGGTGGTCGATCGCTCCCGGCGGGGTGGCCTTAAGTCAGGACAGTCACGCTGGCTGCTGCCGTTGACGCACCCTGCGATGCTGAACCTGCCCGCTATCTAAGCGTAAAGTCTAACCCTGGGCCTCTTGACAGCAGTGACTGGTCAGTCTTGTTAGGACCAGGCATCTTGCGTATCCTCGGCGGTCCGTCTGTCCCACAGTAAAAAAAGCGGAATCCAATACATGTCAGATCTGAAAACTGCCGCGCTCGAATACCATGCCAATCCTCGTCCGGGGAAGCTGAGCGTCGAACTCACCAAGCCGACCGCAACCGCTCGTGACCTGGCTCTGGCCTACAGCCCTGGCGTTGCTGAACCCGTGCGTGAAATCGCCCGTGACCCTGAGCTGGCTTACAAGTACACCGGCAAAGGCAATCTGGTAGCAGTTATTTCCGATGGCACCGCAATTCTGGGCCTCGGCGATCTGGGCCCATTGGCTTCCAAGCCCGTCATGGAAGGTAAAGGGGTTCTGTTCAAGCGTTTCGCCGGTATCGACGTTTTCGATATCGAAGTCGATTCCGAGAGCCCGCAGGCTTTCATCGACACCGTCAAGCGTATCTCCATCACCTTCGGTGGCATCAACCTGGAAGACATCAAGGCGCCTGAGTGCTTTGAAATCGAGAAAGCGCTGATCGAACAGTGCGATATCCCGGTTTTCCACGATGACCAGCACGGCACCGCTATCGTGACCGCAGCCGGCATGATCAACGCGCTGGAAATCGTCGGCAAAAGCCTCGACACCGCGAAAATTGTCTGCCTGGGCGCTGGCGCTGCTGCCATCTCGTGCATGAAGCTTTTGGTGAGCATGGGCGCGAAGATCGAAAACATCTTCATGGTCGACCGTACCGGTGTCATTCACTCCGGCCGTACCGATCTGAACCAGTACAAGGCGGTGTTCGCGCACGCCACCGAAAAGCGCTCGCTGACCGACGCGCTGGACGGTGCCGATGTGTTTGTCGGCCTGTCCGGTCCGAACCTGTTGAGCGCTGAAAACCTCAAGCTGATGGCCAAGGACCCGATCGTGTTCGCTTGCTCGAACCCTGATCCGGAAATTTCCCCGGAACTGGCTCATGCCACCCGTAGCGATGTGATCATGGCAACTGGCCGTTCGGACTACCCGAACCAGGTCAACAACGTGCTGGGCTTCCCGTTCATCTTCCGTGGTGCTCTGGACGTTCGCGCCAAGCGCATCAACGAAGAAATGAAAATCGCTGCGGCCAACGCCCTGCGTGAACTGGCCAAGCTGCCGGTGCCTCAGGAAGTCTGCGACGCCTACGGCGGCATCAAACTGGAATTCGGTCGTGAGTACATCATCCCGAAACCAATGGACACCCGCCTGCTGGGCCTGATCGCCGACGCGGTCGCCAAGGCTGCCATCGAAAGCGGCGTTGCCACCCTGCCGTATCCGAAGCACTACCCGCTGACCAGCGTGGACGACGTGTTCAACGGCTGATCCATGAAGCAATAAAAAACCCCTGCAGCGCTGCAGGGGTTTTTTTATGCCTGGCGTTTGGCTCGTCGCCGCACACCTCTCGCTCTAGCTCCGTCACTCAAGATCGGACGCGGAGCGTCCAGAACGGCATGCCGACGCAGAGCGTCGCACGATAGTTGAGATTCCACCTATCGTTCCTCACGCTCCAGCGTGGGAATGCCTTAGGTGACGCTCTGCGTCACAAATCTGCGCCGCGCCGTAGAGTCAGGATCGGAGGCAGAGCGTCCAGAACGGCATGCCGACGCGGAGCGTCGCACGATAGTTGAGATTCCACTATCGTTCCTCACGCTCCAGCGTGGGAACGCCTTGGGTGACGCTCTGCGTCACAAATCTGCGCCGCGCCGCGCCGCGCCGCGCCGCAGAGTCAGGGTCGGACGCGGAGCGTCCAGAACGGCATGCCGACGCAGAGCGTCGCACGATAGTTGAGATTCCACCTATCGTTCCTCACGCTCCAGCGCGGGAACGCCTTGGGTGACGCTCTGCGTCACAAATCTGCGCCGCGCCGCAGAGTCAGGATCGGACGCGGGGCGTCCAGAACTACATACCGACGCGGAGCATCGGCACGATAGGTTCAGTCACCACTGGCCTCTCCCACACTGCGTCACACGTCTGTGTATCAGAACAGATCTATAGGGGCGGACTCGTCTGCTGGCAGTGGGCTGCCGGGGGCGCTGCTGCCGCCCAGTTCGTTGACGCTAGGTGGCGTGTCTTCGCTCTTGAACAGTTCGAAGAATGCATTCGGCGTGCTTGGCGTGGCAGCGCGACCACTCAATGGGTCGACCCGCAGGCTGAGGATACCGTCTGGTTCTGCTTGCTGGTGCGGCGGCTTGTCCTTGAGCGCAGCGCTCATGTAGTCCATCCAGATCGGCAGCGAAACCGTACCGCCAAACTCATGACGTCCCAGGCTCTCGGGTTGGTCGAAGCCACTCCACACCGTCGTGACATAGTCCGCGTTGTAGCCGGAGAACCACGCATCCTTGGAGTCGTTGGTGGTACCGGTCTTGCCTGCGATGTCCGGGCGATTCATGGACAGCGCGCGACGACCCGTGCCGCGCTTGATCACGTCCTGCAGCATGCTGTTCAGAATGTACGTCGTGCGGCCATCCACGATGCGCTCTGCAAAGGCAGGCGCTTGCGGTTCAGCCGGCGTGCCCGGTGCAGTGGTTGCCACGCTCGGAGCGTCGTGTACGGCAAAGGTCGACGTATTCGGCGCGGTCTTGACGTCGTTGGCCGGAACGCTTGGCGGGTTGGCGACGAACAGCGTCTGGCCGTCACGGTTCTCGATGGTCTGGATCAGATAAGGACTGACCTTGTAGCCGCCGTTGGCAAAGGTCGCCCAGCCGGTCGCGATTTCCATCGGGGTCAGGGTTGCCGTACCGAGGGCCAGTGACAGGTTGCGCGGCAGATCCTGTTTCGAGAAGCCGAAGCGAGTGATGTAATCGATGGTGCTGTCGATGCCCAGTGCCTGAAGCAGACGGATCGACACCAGGTTACGCGACTTGTACAGCGCTTCCCGCAGGCGGATCGGGCCGAGGAACGTGTTGGTGTCGTTTTTCGGACGCCATACCTTGTCCAGATATTCGTCGACGAACACGATAGGGGCGTCGTTCACCAGGCTTGAAGCGGTGTAGCCGTTATCGAGTGCGGCACTGTAGATGAACGGCTTGAAGCTGGAGCCCGGCTGACGCTTGGCCTGCATGGCCCGGTTGTAGTTGCTCTGCTCGAACGCGAAACCGCCCACCAGCGCCCGAATGGCGCCATTCTGCGGATCAAGCGACACCAGTGCGCTTTGCGCGACGGGAATTTGACTGAATTTCAGCGAGCCATCGTCCTGACGCAGCAAGCGAACCAAATCGCCAACCTTTGCAACGTCGCCCGGCTGCTTGGGATTGGCGCCCAGGCTGTTGGTATTCAGATAAGGACGCGCCCACTTCATGGTGGCCCAGTCGACGGTTTCTTCCTTTTCGCCGTTGCGGGTCAGCACGCGCAACCCGGTCTTGTCGACCTGGGTGACGATGGCAGGCTCAAGGCCGTTGATCGTGCGTTGCTTGGTGAGTTCCTGTACCCAGTTGGCGCGGGTCATGCCAGCGAAGCGGCTTTCCGGCCCGCGATAGCCATGACGCTGGTCGTAATCGATCAGGCCCTGCTGGATAGCCTTGTTAGCGTGTTCCTGCAAGTCGCTCGGCACCGTGGTGGTGACGCGGAAGCCCTCTGTATAGGCCTCGCTGCCATAACGGCCGACCATTTCCGCACGCGCCATTTCAGCGATGTACGGCGCATTCACTTCCGGCGTAGGAACGTGGTAGCTGGCGTTGAGCGGCTCGTTCAGTGCGGCCTGGTAAGCGGTCTGGTCGATCTTGCCCAGGCGGAACATGCGTCCGAGGATCCAGTCGCGGCGTTCCTTGGCACGGGTCGGGTTGGCCAGCGGGTTGAAACGTGACGGTGCCTTGGGCAGACCGGCAATCATGGCCATTTGCGCAAGGCTTACATCGCGAATCGATTTGCCATAGTAGACTTGCGCCGCTGCCTCGATACCGTAGGCCCGGTTACCCAGATAAATCTTGTTCACGTACAGCTCGAGAATCTCGTCCTTGGTGAGTTGGCGCTCGATTTGCAAGGCAAGCAGGATCTCGGTGGTTTTACGTGAAAAGCTTCTTTCGCTGGTCAGGAAAAAGTTCTTCGCGACCTGCATGGTGATGGTACTGCCGCCCGATTGAATGTGACCGCTCTTGACCAATTGCGAGGCGGCGCGCATCAGGCTGCCTGGATCGACACCGTAGTGATTGGCGAAATTGTCATCTTCGGCTGATAGCAGTGCATTGATGAAGTTGGGCGGGATTTCGGCAAAGCGAATCGGCGTGCGGCGCATTTCGCCGAATTCGGCAATCAGCTTGCCGTCGCTGCTGAACACGCGCAGGGGGATCTGCAGCTGGATGCTTCGCAGCGCCTCAACGGATGGCAGGGTCGGGCTCAGGTAGAGAAACGCGCCGCTCAGGCCGAGTAACAGCGAGCAGAAGACCGCGACGAGGGACCACCACAAAAACTTCAGCAGGCGTATCAAGGCTTTTGGATTTCCAGAAAAAATAATGGGTTAAGCGCAGGCATTTACAAATGAACATGCCTTGAAGCTTTGTTAAACGAAAAAAACGCTGGGCATTATAAGCATTTTTCGTCCCCAAGCGTGATTTGCGCTACTGTCAAGACTGTCGGCAGTGGCGTTGACCCGAAATAACTCCGTAAGTGGCGGAAACTCATAGGAATCAGGTTGTGTTCGGACTCTTCAACAAGAAGGCCAATACCCTTCTAGGGATCGATATTAGCTCCACCTCGGTAAAACTCCTGGAATTGAGTCGCTCCGGCACCCGTTACAAGGTCGAGTCCTACGCAGTCGAGCCGTTACCGGCCAACGCTGTCGTCGAAAAGAATATTGCCGAACTCGAAGGGGTTGGCCAGGCGCTGTCTCGCGTACTGGTAAAGGCCAAGACCAGTGTCAAGATTGTGGCGGTGGCAGTGGCCGGTTCTGCGGTGATCACCAAAACCATCGAGATGGACGCCGGTCTTTCCGACGACGACATGGAAAACCAGCTCAAGCTCGAAGCCGACCAGTACATTCCTTATCCGCTTGAAGAAGTCGCCATCGATTTTGAAGTGCAGGGCTACTCGGTTCGCAACCCCGAGCGTGTCGAGGTCCTGCTGGCGGCTTGCCGCAAGGAAAACGTCGAAGTACGCGAAGCTGCACTGGCGCTGGCCGGGTTGACGGCGCGCGTCGTGGACGTTGAGGCCTATGCGCTGGAGCGCTCGTTCGGCCTGCTGGCTGCGCAACTGGGCAACGGTCACGACGAACTGACTGTGGCCGTGGTGGACATTGGCGCGACCATGACCACCCTGAGCGTGCTGCACCATGGCCGGATCATCTATACCCGCGAGCAACTGTTCGGCGGCCGCCAATTGACTGACGAGATTCAGCGCCGCTATGGCCTGTCCATGGAAGAGGCCGGGCTCGCCAAGAAACAGGGCGGGCTGCCCGACGATTATGTCAGCGAAGTGCTCGACCCGTTCAAGGATGCACTGGTGCAACAGGTCTCTCGCTCGTTGCAGTTCTTTTTTGCAGCCGGGCAATACAACTCGGTGGATCACATCATGCTGGCAGGCGGTACGGCTTCCATTTCCGGGCTGGAGCATCTGATCCAGCGACGCATCGGCACGCCGACCATGGTCGCCAACCCGTTTGCCGACATGGCCTTGAGCGCCAAGGTCAACGCCGGAGCACTGGCCAGTGACGCCCCGGCCCTGATGATCGCGTGCGGTCTGGCGTTGAGGAGCTTCGACTGATGGCGCGGATCAACTTATTACCGTGGCGTGAAGAGCTTCGCGAAGAACGCAAAAAGCGCTTTCTGACGGCGTTGGTCGGCGTGCTGGTGGTGTCGGTCAGCATCCTGTTTCTGATCGACCGCTACGTCAGCAACGCCATCGAGCATCAGATGGCGCGTAACGCGTTTCTGCAGACCCAGATCGCCCAGCTGGATATCCGCATCAAGGAGATCAGCGATCTGAAGGCGCGCCGCAAGCAATTGCTGGAGCGCATGAAGATCATCCAGGACCTGCAAGGCAACCGGCCAGTCACGGGTCGGGTGTTCGATCAATTGGCGCGCACCCTGCCGGACGGCGTCTATTACTCGCAGGTCAAAATGACCAACAAGCTGATTGCCATCAATGGTGCTGCCGAATCCAACAACCGGGTTTCTGACCTGATGCGCAACCTTGAAGCCTCGGACTGGCTGGAAGCGCCCAGCCTGACCGAGGTCAAGGCCACCACTGCCGGTGCCGTGGATCAGGCCAACGTGTTTCAGTTGACCGTGCGTCAGACCCAACCTCCGGTTGTCGCTGCCGAAGGAGCCAAGCCATGAACATGTCCGAATGGCTGGACGGGCTTCGCAAGATCGATGTGAGCGAACTGGATCTGAACAACCTCGGCTCATGGCCGGCGGCGGTCAAGGCGATTGCCGGGCTGCTGGTGGCGATACTGATTTTTGCGCTGGGCTACTTTTTCTTCATTCAGGACCTGGAGACCCAGCTCGACAGTGCGCAGGCTGGCGAAATGACGCTCAGGGAGCAGTATTCCAACAAGGCGTTCCAGGCCGCCAACCTGGAGCCTTACAAGAAGCAGATGGAAGAGATGGAAAACACCTTTGGTGCGCTGCTGCGGCAACTGCCCAGCGACACCGAAGTGCCCGGTCTGCTTGAGGACATTACCCGCACCGGCCTGGGAAGCGGCCTTGAATTCGAAGAGATCAAGCTGTTACCCGAGGCGGTCCAGCAGTTCTATATCGAGCTGCCGATACAGATCACGGTGGTCGGCGGCTATCACGATCTGGCGACTTTTGTCAGTGGCGTCGCCAGCCTGCCGCGCATCGTCACGCTGCATGATTTCGAGATCAAGCCGGTCGATCCCAAGGTTCCGACCAAGTTGCGCATGAGCATTCTGGCCAAGACTTACCGCTACAACGATGAAGGGCTGAAGAAATGAGGGCGGCGCGATTGTTGTGCGTCAGTATGGTTCTGGCCGGGCTGGCAGGGTGTGGCAGCGACAATGATTTTGCCGACCTGACTGCATTCATGGAGCAGGTCAAGGCCCGGCCGAGCGGCACTATCGAGCCCCTGCCGAAATTTCGGCCGTATGAAGCATTTACCTATAACGCCGCGGCTCTGCGCAGCCCGTTTCAGCCGCCAGTCAAGATTGACCTGCTGAATCGGCAAAAAGGCACGCGGCTGGTGGCACCGGATGAAAACCGGGTTAAGCAGTTCCTTGAAGGGTTCAACATCGAGTCGTTCGAGATGGTCGGCACGATTGGCAACGGGTCGGGTACGTTCGCCCTGTTGCGCGGCGCCGGGGGCGTTCATCGCGTCAAGGTGGGAGATTACCTGGGCCGCAATAACGGACGGGTTGTGTCGGTCGGCGATGCGCAGGTCGATGTCATCGAAATTGTTCCTGACGGTGAGGGGGCCTGGCTGGAAAGGCCGCGCACCATCCAGCTCAAGGAACGCTCATGAAGTGGGCAAGGCCAAGTATGCACAGTAGCGCTCAACGGAAATTGATCATGACCCGGATTCTCTCGATTATCGGCGCGTCGTTATGCATCGCGATGCTGTCTCCGGTTGTCCAGGCGGCCACCCTCAAGACCCTGGATGTCGCCGCGTTGCCGGGTGACCGTATCGAACTCAAGCTGTCGTTCGACGCACCGGTGCCAGCCCCGCGTGGCTACACCACTGCGCAACCGGCGCGTATCGCGCTGGACCTGCCCGGGGTGACCAGCCAGCTGGAGACCAAGAGTCGTGAGCTGGGCACCGGCAACGCGCGCAGCGTTGTGGTGGTGCAGGCTCAGGATCGCACGCGGGTGATCATCAACCTGACGACGCTGTCGCCTTACAGCTCTCGGGTCGACGGTAACAATCTGTTCGTGGTCATCGGTCAGGGCGCAACCGCGGCCCAGGCTTCCCAGCCAAGCACCGCGATGGGCGCATCCCGAGTGGCAGTGCCACCGCCCACGCCTGCGTCCGCCAGACCTTTTGTCCCTGCCGGTGCCAAGGCCATCAGGAATATCGACTTTCAGCGCGGCGAGCTGGGCGAAGGCAACGTGGTCATCGACCTGAGCAACGCCAATATTGCGCCTGATATTCAGGAGCAGGGCGGCAAGATTCGCGTGGACTTCGCCAAGACATTGCTGCCCGAGCCGTTGCGCGTCCGGCTCGACGTCAAGGACTTCGCAACGCCGGTGCAGTTCGTCAGTGCTTCGGCCGCAGGCGACAAAGCGAGCATTCTGATCGAGCCGTCGGGCGCATTCGACTACTCGGCGTTTCAGACCGAAAACAAGCTGACCATCAGTGTGCGTCCGCTGACCCACGAAGACATGGACCGGCGTGCCGCCGACAAGCCGGTGTATACCGGCGAAAAGCTCTCGCTGAATTTCCAGGACATTGACGTGCGCTCGGTGCTGCAACTGATCGCCGATTTCACCAACCTCAATCTGGTCGCCAGTGACACGGTTCAGGGCGGCATCACCCTGCGCCTGCAGAACGTGCCCTGGGATCAGGCGCTGGATCTGGTGCTGAAAACCAAGGGGCTGGACAAGCGCAAGATCGGCAGCGTCCTGCTGGTCGCCCCGGCCGATGAAATTGCCGCCCGCGAACGTCAGGAACTGGAATCGCTCAAGCAGATCGCCGAGCTGGCGCCGTTGCGTCGCGAGCTGTTGCAGGTCAACTACGCCAAGGCTGCTGACATCGCCAAGCTGTTCCAGTCGGTGACCAGTGCCGAGTCCAAGACGGACGAGCGTGGCTCGATCACGGTCGATGACCGGACCAACAACATCATTGCCTACCAGACCCAGGACCGTCTCGACGAGCTGCGGCGCATCGTTTCGCAGCTGGATATTCCGGTGCGTCAGGTGATGATCGAAGCGCGCATCGTTGAGGCCAACGTCGATTACGACAAAGAGCTGGGGGTGCGCTGGGGTGGCGCGACGAACACCAGCGGCAGCAGCAACTGGTCGACGGGCACCTCAACGGGCGGCTCCACGGCCAACAGCTCAACGTTTGTGGATATGGGCGCTGCCAACGCCACCTCCGGAATCGGCCTTGGCTTCCTGACCAACAACACGATGCTGGACCTTGAGTTGACTGCGATGGAAAAGACCGGCAACGGTGAAATCGTCTCCCAGCCCAAGGTGGTCACGTCCGACAAGGAAACCGCCAAGATCCTCAAGGGCACCGAGGTTCCGTATCAGGAATCCAGCTCCAGCGGCGCCACCACCGTCAGCTTCAAGGAAGCGTCTCTGTCGCTTGAAGTCACCCCGCAGATTACCCCCGACAACCGCATCATCATGGAGGTCAAAGTCACCAAGGATGAGCCCGATTACGTGAATGCGGTGCTGGGCGTCCCGCCGATCAAGAAAAACGAAGTCAACGCCAAAGTGCTGATTTCCGACGGTGAAACCATCGTGATTGGTGGTGTGTTCTCGAATACGCAAAGTAAAAGTGTGGATAAAGTGCCATTTCTTGGCGATGTACCGTATCTTGGCCGGCTTTTCCGGCGCGATGTGGTATCCGAGTCCAAATCCGAGCTGTTGGTATTTCTGACTCCGCGTATCATGAACAACCAGGCGATTTCTGTGAGTCGTTGATTTTGTGCGAAATTTAATACTTGTGGGGCCGATGGGTGCTGGCAAGAGCACCATCGGCCGCTTGCTTGCCAAAGAGCTGCGACTGCCGTTCAAGGATTCCGACAAGGAAATCGAGCTGCGTACAGGCGCCAACATCCCCTGGATCTTCGACAAGGAAGGCGAGCCGGGTTTTCGTGATCGCGAGCAAGCCATGATTGCCGAGCTGTGCGAGGCCGATGGCGTGGTTCTGGCGACCGGTGGTGGCGCGGTGATGCGCAGCGAAAACCGTCAGGCGCTAAGAGCCGGCGGGCGAGTGGTGTACCTGCATGCTTCTATCGAACAGCAAGTCGGGCGCACGGCGCGTGACCGCAATCGTCCTTTGCTGCGGACCGCCGATCCGGCGCGGGTATTGAGCGAGCTGCTGGCCATTCGCGATCCGCTGTACCGCGAAATAGCCGATCTGGTGATCCAAACCGATGAGCGGCCACCCCGAATGGTCGTTCTCGAGATACTTGCGCGTCTGGCAGAGCTTCCTCCCCGTTAAAGCGCAGACGAAAATGCGCTATCCTCGTCGACCATAAAAACAGCGACGGTGCATGGCCTGGCGCCATGACCTGCTGAAGCGCACCATCGTGCAACCGGTAATCAATGTGGGGACACATGCAGACACTTAAGGTCGAGCTGGGTGAGCGTAGCTACCCGATCCATATAGGCGAAGGCCTGCTGGATCAGCCTGAACTCCTGACCCCGCACATCGTCGGGCGTCAGGTGGCTATCGTTTCCAACACGACAGTGGCACCGCTGTATCTGGAGCGTCTGACCCGGACCCTGGCCGGTTACAACGTTTTGCCGATTGTCTTGCCGGATGGCGAGGCGTTCAAGAACTGGGAAACCCTGCAAACCATTTTCGATGGCCTGCTCACCGCTCGCCACGATCGCCGTACCACAGTGATTGCACTGGGCGGCGGGGTGATCGGCGATATGGCAGGTTTTGCTGCCGCCTGTTATCAGCGCGGCGTGAACTTCATTCAGATTCCTACCACGCTGTTGTCCCAGGTGGACTCGTCGGTGGGCGGCAAGACCGGTATCAACCACCCGCTGGGCAAGAACATGGTGGGTGCCTTCTATCAGCCGAGTGTCGTGCTGATCGATACCACCTCGCTCAACACCCTGCCCGAGCGTGAACTGTCCGCCGGGCTGGCAGAAGTCATCAAGTACGGCCTGATCTGCGACGAGCCGTTCCTGACCTGGCTCGAAGAGCATGTCGACGCTCTGCGCGGCCTGGATCAGGCTGCCCTGACGGTTGCCATCGAGCGCTCCTGCGCGGCCAAGGCGCTGGTGGTCGGTGCCGACGAACGTGAGTCCGGTATTCGCGCCACATTGAACCTGGGTCACACATTCGGCCACGCCATCGAGACGCATATGGGCTATGGTGTCTGGCTGCATGGCGAGGCGGTGGCTGCCGGCACGGTCATGGCGCTGGAAATGTCCTCGCGCCTGGGCTGGATCAGCACTCAAGAGCGGGATCGCGGCATTCGTCTGTTTCAGCGTGCCGGGTTGCCCGTCGTACCTCCGCAGGACATGACGGAAGACAACTTCCTCGAACACATGGCGATCGACAAGAAGGTCATCGACGGTCGCCTGCGTCTGGTGCTGTTGCGCCAGATAGGCGAAGCGGTTATCACGGACGATTATCCAAAAGAAGTATTACAGGCCACTCTGGTTGCGGACTATCGCGCCCTGGTGGATCAGCTTAGAGGTTAACGGAAACCCCATGACTAGTTTGCATGCCGACGAGGCCTTCCTCGGCCATTATCAGTTGAGTCATGACCCCTTTGCGGCGCGGGTACCTGGCTTCAAATTCTTCCCTGCCCAGCGCAAGCCGGTGTTGGGGCAGTTGCACCATCTGGCGCGTTACAGCCAGTTGCTGCTGGCCGTCACCGGGCCGCAGGGCAGTGGCAAGACGTTACTGCGCCAGGCGCTGGTCGCCAGCACCAACAAGCAGTCGGTGCAGAGCGTGGTGATTTCCGCGCGCGGAGCCAGCGACGCCGCAGGCGTTCTGCAGCAGGTTGCCCAGGCGTTGAGCGTTGCCCAGGCCGAGATGCAGTCGATTCTGTCGCAGGTCGTGCAGCTCGGGCTAACGGGCCAGGAAGTGTACGTGCTGGTCGACGATGCGGAACAACTCGGCGATTCGGCGCTCGAAGCGTTGCTGGGTCTTGCAGCGGGCACCCCTGAAGGGCGTCCGCACGTGTTCCTGTTTGGCGAGCCATCGCTGCTCGATCGTCTCGATCAGCTGTGTGCCGAATTGCAGGGCGCTACCGAAGGTGAACGCTTTCACGTTATCGAGCTGCAACCCTATACGGAAGAGGAAACCCGAGAGTATCTGGCTCAGCGTCTGGAGGGTGCAGGGCAGGGAATCGCGTTGTTTACTGCCGACCAGATCACCGATATTCATGAACAGTCCGATGGCTGGCCTGGAGCTATCAACCAGGTGGCCCGCGATTCAATGATCGAGGCGATGATCGCGAGTCGTTCCGCGGTCAAGCGTCCAAGTGTGGGGTTCAACATGCCGAAAAAACACGTATTGGCCTTGGGTGCCGTCGTCATAGTGGCCGTGGCAGCAGCAGTGCTGATCCCGGGTCGCGGTGACAAGACTGCCACAACCGCCAATGCCCCTGCTTCCGCTCAGGCGCAATTGCCACTGGGTGAAGGCAAGCCGACTGCTCAGCAATCGAATAACGGTGGCCCGGCCATCGAGTTCGCGGGCAATTCCCAGCCGTTGCCGATGAATGGCAACTCACAGCCGGTAATGCGTGGTCCGCTGGCTGAAGCCGCCGGTTCCAGTGATAGCGACGAAGACGCCGTGCCGAGCGGTTCGCCCGCCCAGCCGCCCACCGTGACCACCACTGCGCCGCCAGCCGGCGTTCCGGCAGGTCAGGCCGCCGCTCAGGCGCCTCGCTCTTCGATTCCGGCACCCACTCCTGCACCCGCTCCGGCCGCCAAACCAGCCCCGGCGCCGGCTCAGGTTGCGACAGCCAAGCCAGCGCCAGCCCCGGCTGCCAAACCTGCTGAAAAACCAGCCGCGGCGGCCGCTAAACCGGCTGCCGGTGGCAGCTGGTACGCCAGTCAGGCGCCAGGCCATTACGTTGTGCAGATCCTCGGCACCAGTTCCGAAGCGACTGCTCAGGCCTACATTGCAGAACAAGGCGGCGAGTACCGTTATTTCAAGAAAACCCTGCAGGGCAAGCCGCTGTACGTGATCACGTATGGCAACTTTCCTGACCGTGCTGCCGCCTTGGCAGCCATCAAGGTATTGCCAGCGAAGGTTCAGGCTGGTAAACCTTGGCCTCGTACTGTCGCCAGCGTCCAACAAGAGCTCGGCGCCAGTCGCTGAAGTCGCAGCGGCCCTATCCGGGCCGCTCACCCGGCAAACCTGACTTAAACCCGCCTGGACGCGCCTTATTGAGGCGCGCCATGCGGCGTCCGCGTTACAAGCGCCTTACAGTCTCCGTCGCGTCAGTCAGATTAATGACAAAATGCTTTGACTAGCACAGCGACCCGCTTTAAAACTTTCATAATTGCGACATTGATTATCAACCAGTCGTCGTTAAATTTGTGAGCCTCAGTGTCGCTGTGTACAATGACCTCCGTTTTGCCCGTCCGAAGCCGGCGTACGTTCGGCGTGTCAGGTAATTGGTTGAATTAAAAGGAAATTTGCCTCAAATAGAGGCAGCCTGGTGAGAAAGTGTCTATGAAAGCAGGTCTGTACCAACCAGATGAATTCAAGGATAACTGCGGCTTCGGCCTGATCGCTCATATGCAGGGCGAGCCCAGTCATCACCTGTTGCAGACGGCCGTCCAAGCCCTGACCTGCATGACCCACCGTGGCGGTATCAATGCCGACGGCAAGACCGGTGACGGTTGCGGCCTGTTGATCCAGAAGCCCGACGGTTTTCTGCGTGCGATGGCCCAGCAACACTTTGGTGTCGATCTGCCCCGCCAATACGCTGTGGGCATGGTGTTCCTCAATCAGGACGACGCCAAGGCCGAAGCTGCCCGCGAAAACATGAACCGCGAGATCCTCGCCGAGGGCCTCGAACTGGTGGGCTGGCGTCAGGTGCCCATCGACACCAGCGTGCTGGGTCAACTGGCGCTGGAGCGTCTGCCGAAAATCGAGCAGGTGTACATTGGCGGTGAAGGCCTGAGCGATCAGGAATTCGCCATCAAGCTGTTCAGTGCCCGTCGCCGTTCATCGGTGGCCAACGCTGCTGATAGCGATCACTACATCTGCAGCTTTTCGCACAAGACCATCATTTATAAAGGCCTGATGATGCCGGCCGATCTCACGGCCTTCTTCCCGGACCTGAGCGACGAGCGTCTGCAAACCGCCATTTGCGTGTTTCACCAGCGCTTTTCGACCAACACCCTGCCGAAATGGCCGTTGGCCCAGCCGTTCCGCTTTCTTGCCCACAACGGCGAGATCAACACCATCACCGGCAACCGCAACTGGGCGCAGGCGCGCCGCACCAAATTCAGCAACGATCTGATGGATCTGGATGAACTCGGCCCGCTGGTCAACCGTGTGGGTTCTGATTCGTCGAGCATGGACAACATGCTGGAGCTGATGGTCACTGGCGGCATCGACCTGTTCCGTGGCGTGCGCATGATCATTCCGCCTGCGTGGCAGAACGTCGAGACCATGGACCCGGATCTGCGGGCTTTCTATGAATACAACTCCATGCACATGGAGCCGTGGGACGGCCCGGCCGGCATCGTGATGACCGAAGGTCGTCACGCAGTCTGCCTGCTCGACCGCAACGGCCTGCGCCCGGCGCGCTGGGTCACGACCAAGAACGGCTACATCACCCTGGCGTCGGAAATCGGCGTGTGGGATTACAAGCCGGAAGACGTCATCGCCAAGGGCCGTGTCGGTCCGGGGCAGATCTTTGCCGTGGACACCGAAACCGGTCAGATCCTCGACACCGATGCCATCGACAACCGCCTCAAGTCGCGTCATCCGTACAAGCAATGGCTGCGCAAGAATGCCCTGCGCATCCAGGCCACCATGGAAGACAACGACCACGGTTCGGCTTTCTATGACAGCGAGCAGCTCAAGCAGTACATGAAGATGTATCAGGTCACGTTCGAAGAGCGTGATCAGGTGCTGCGTCCGCTCGGCGAGCAGGGGCAGGAAGCCGTCGGTTCAATGGGTGACGACACGCCAATGGCCGTGCTGTCGCGCCGGGTGCGCTCGCCTTACGATTACTTCCGCCAGCAGTTCGCGCAGGTCACCAACCCGCCGATCGACCCGCTGCGTGAAGCCATCGTCATGTCGCTGGAGATCTGCCTCGGTGCCGAGCGCAACATTTTCCAGGAATCGCCAGAGCATGCTTCGCGCGTGATCCTCAGCTCGCCGGTCATTTCTCCGGCCAAATGGCGCTCGCTGATGAACCTGGAACGTCCGGGTTTCGAACGCCACATCATCGACCTGAACTACGACGAAAGCCTCGGTCTCGAAGCCGCTGTGCGTAACGTCGCCGATCAGGCCGAAGAAGCCGTGCGTTCCGGGCATACCCTGATTGTGCTGAGTGACCGCCACATTGCACCGGGCAAACTGCCGGTTCACGCTTCACTGGCGGTCGGTGCCGTTCACCACCGTCTGACCGAGCAGGGCCTGCGTTGCGACAGCAACATTCTGGTCGAAACCGCGACAGCGCGTGACCCGCACCACTTTGCCGTGTTGATCGGCTTTGGTGCCTCGGCGGTGTACCCGTTCCTGGCCTACGAAGTGCTGGGCGACCTGATCCGTACCGGCGAAGTGCTGGGCGATCTGTATGAAGTCTTCAAGAACTACCGCAAAGGCATCACCAAGGGCCTGCTCAAGATTCTGTCGAAGATGGGCATTTCGACGGTTGCGTCCTATCGCGGTGCGCAGCTGTTCGAAGCCATCGGCCTGTCCGAAGAAGTCTGCAACACCAGTTTCCGTGGCGTACCGAGCCGCCTGAAAGGCGCACGCTTCGTCGATCTCGAAGCCGAACAGAAAGCGCTGGCCGCCGAAGCCTGGAGCCCGCGCAAGCCGATCCAGCAGGGCGGCTTGCTCAAATTCGTCTACGGTGGCGAATACCACGCTTATAACCCGGACGTGGTCAGCACCCTGCAGGCCGCTGTGCAGCAAGGCGACTACAGCAAGTTCAAGGAATACACCGCGCTGGTTGATCAGCGTCCGGTGTCGATGATTCGTGACCTGCTGCAGGTCAAGACCCTTGATCAGCCGCTGAACATCGACGAAATCGAGCCATTGAGCGAAATCCTCAAGCGCTTCGATTCGGCCGGTATCTCGCTGGGTGCTTTGTCACCTGAGGCGCACGAAGCGCTGGCGGAGGCAATGAACCGCCTGGGCGCGCGCTCCAACTCTGGTGAAGGCGGTGAAGACCCGGCGCGCTACGGCACCATCCGCAGCTCAAAGATCAAGCAGATCGCCACGGGTCGCTTTGGCGTAACTCCCGAGTACTTGGTCAACGCCGATGTGCTGCAAATCAAGGTCGCGCAGGGCGCCAAGCCGGGCGAGGGCGGGCAACTGCCGGGCGGCAAGGTCAATGGCCTGATCGCCAAGCTGCGCTATGCCGTACCGGGCGTGACGCTGATTTCACCGCCGCCGCACCATGACATCTATTCCATCGAAGACCTGTCGCAGCTTATTTTCGACCTGAAACAGGTCAACCCGGCGGCGCTGGTCTCGGTCAAGCTGGTCGCAGAGGCGGGCGTCGGCACCATCGCCGCTGGCGTGGCCAAGGCCTATGCCGACCTGATCACCATTTCCGGCTACGACGGCGGCACCGGCGCATCGCCGCTGACCTCGATCAAGTACGCTGGCGCGCCGTGGGAACTGGGCCTGGCTGAAACTCACCAGACCCTGCGCGGCAACGACCTGCGCGGCAAGGTCCGGGTGCAGACCGACGGTGGTCTGAAAACCGGTCTGGACGTCATCAAGGCGGCGATTCTCGGCGCTGAAAGCTTCGGCTTCGGTACCGCGCCGATGATCGCGCTGGGCTGTAAATACCTGCGTATCTGCCACCTGAACAACTGCGCCACCGGCGTGGCAACACAGAACGAAAAGCTGCGCAAGGACCACTACATCGGCACCGTCGACATGGTGATCAACTTCTTCACCTACGTGGCTGAAGAAACCCGTGAGTGGCTGGCAAAGCTGGGCGTTCGTTCGCTGGAAGAACTGATCGGTCGTACTGATCTGCTGGACATCCTGCCGGGCGAAACCGAGAAGCAACGGCATCTGGACCTGACCCCCTTGCTGGGCAGTGACCATATTCCGGCTGACAAGCCGCAGTTCAGTCTGGTGGATCGTAACCCGCCATTCGACAAGGGCCTGCTGGCCGAGAAGATGGTGGAGCTGGCCAAACCGGCTATCGAATCCCTCAGCGGTGGCGAGTACGAACTGGACATCTGCAACTGCGACCGCTCCATCGGCGCGCGGATTTCCGGCGAAATCGCCAGGCTGCACGGCAATCAGGGCATGAACAAGGCGCCCATCACGTTCCGTTTCAAAGGCACTGCCGGTCAGAGCTTCGGGGTGTGGAACGCCGGTGGCCTGAACATGTACCTGGAAGGCGACGCCAACGACTACGTAGGCAAGGGCATGACTGCTGGCAAGCTGGTGATCGTGCCGCCCAAAGGCAGCCCGTTCAAGACCAACGAAAGCGCCATCATCGGCAACACCTGCCTGTATGGCGCAACCGGCGGCAAGCTGTTCGCAGCGGGCACGGCAGGCGAGCGTTTTGCAGTGCGTAACTCGGGCGCCCATGCGGTTGTGGAAGGCACCGGCGATCACTGCTGCGAATACATGACCGGCGGTTTCGTCTGTGTGCTTGGCAAGACCGGTTACAACTTCGGTTCCGGGATGACCGGCGGCTTCGCCTACGTGCTCGACCAAGACAACACCTTCGTTGACCTGGTCAACCATGAACTGGTCGAGATCCAGCGCATCAGCGGCGAATCGATGGAGGCCTACCGCACTCACCTGCAAAGCGTCCTCAACGAGTACGTGGCGGAAACCGACAGTGAATGGGGTCGCAACCTCGCGGAAAACCTGGATGACTACTTGCGTCGTTTCTGGCTGGTCAAGCCGAAGGCGGCCAACCTGAAATCGCTGCTTTCCAGCACCCGGGCGAATCCGCAGTAAAAGCAGCTGCTAGCGGTTAGCTTCAAGCCGCAAGTTTGCCACCCTGTGAATTGAACTGAATTGATTTCTTGCAGCTTGAAGCGTGTCGCTTGAAGCTGCCGCAAAGAGGCTCCAGAGAATGGCTGAACGTCTCAGTAACGACTTCCAGTTCATCGACGTCGGGCGTAAAGATCCGAAGAAGAAACTGCTGCGTCAACGCAAGAAAGAGTTCGTGGAAATCTACGAACCGTTCAAACCCCAGCAGTCCGCCGATCAGGCGCACCGTTGTCTGGGGTGCGGCAACCCGTATTGCGAGTGGAAGTGCCCGGTGCACAACTTCATTCCCAACTGGCTCAAGCTGGTCGCCGAAGGCAATATTCTTGCGGCGGCGGAATTGTCTCACCAGACCAACACCCTGCCGGAAGTCTGCGGTCGTGTCTGCCCGCAGGATCGCCTGTGTGAAGGTGCCTGCACGCTGAACGACGGTTTCGGCGCGGTCACTATCGGTTCGGTCGAGAAGTACATCACCGATACCGCCTTCGCCATGGGCTGGCGTCCGGACATGTCCAAGGTCGTGCCGACCGGCAAGCGCGTTGCGATCATTGGTGCAGGGCCTGCGGGCCTGGGCTGTGCCGACGTGCTGGTACGTGGCGGCGTGACCCCGGTGGTGTTCGACAAGAACCCGGAAATCGGCGGTCTGCTGACCTTCGGTATTCCGGAGTTCAAGCTGGAAAAAACCGTGTTGAGCCATCGACGTGAAGTGTTCACCGGCATGGGTATTGAGTTCCGGCTCAATACCGAAGTCGGCAAGGACGTCACCATCGATCAACTGCTGGAAGAATACGATGCTGTGTTCATGGGCATGGGCACCTACACCTACATGAAGGGTGGTTTTGCCGGTGAAGACCTGCCAGGCGTACACGACGCACTCGACTTCCTGATTGCCAACGTCAACCGTAACCTCGGCTTCGAAAAGGCCCCGGAAGACTTTGTCGACATGAAGGGCAAGCGTGTTGTTGTACTGGGCGGCGGCGATACGGCGATGGACTGTAACCGTACCTCGATTCGTCAGGGCGCCAAATCGGTGACCTGCGCTTATCGTCGCGACGAAGAAAACATGCCGGGCTCGCGCAAGGAAGTGAAGAACGCCAAGGAAGAAGGCGTTCGTTTCCTCTACAACCGCCAGCCTATCGCCATCGTCGGTGAAGGCAAGGTCGAAGGTGTGAAAGTGGTCGAGACCCGTCTCGGCGAACCCGATGCCCGTGGCCGTCGCAGCCCCGAGCCGATTCCGGGCTCCGAAGAAATCATCCCGGCAGACGCCGTGGTCATCGCCTTCGGTTTCCGGCCAAGCCCTGCGCCCTGGTTCGAGCAGTTCACCGTCAGCACGGACAGCCAGGGGCGTGTCGTAGCCCCGGAACAGGCGCAGTA
The DNA here is from genome assembly GCF_023278085.1 of Pseudomonas syringae. NCBI lineage: Bacteria > Pseudomonadati > Pseudomonadota > Gammaproteobacteria > Pseudomonadales > Pseudomonadaceae > Pseudomonas > Pseudomonas syringae. The sequence goes on from NZ_CP066265.1 coordinate 324,654, forward strand.
CAAGCACCAGACCAGCAACCCGAAAATCTTCGCCGGTGGCGATATGGTGCGCGGGTCTGATCTGGTGGTGACTGCGATCTTCGAAGGCCGCAATGCGGCTGAAGGGATCATGGATTACCTCGGGGTCTGAGCCTTGTGTTGCCAGAGCGTGCCGCTACCAAGGCGCGCTCTGGCAACAAGCGTCTACCTATCACGGGTGATTTACCGATTTCTCTGACATCCCTTCTGCCCCCTCCTTCCTAAGCTCGGTGTAACTCGCTCAAGACGAGCGTTTTATCAACCAAGGAAGGACATCATGAAAAATCAGTTTGGTTTCTGTCTCGCGCTCTCGATAGCGTCTTGCACATTTGCCAGCCAGGCGCACGCCAGCTTCGATGGACCGGTTTTCGGTTCGATCATCGAAAACAAGGCGGTTTACTTTGAATCCAGTGTCGAGCTCCAGCGACGCATGAGCGCAGGCAGCCTGACCTCTGCCGGGCTGGTGACAGACCTGCTCCAGCGCATCGAAGCGCTGAACAAAAATGGCCCGGCGCTTAACGCGGTCATTGAAATCAACCCCGACGCGCTCCAGCTAGCCGCGCAAATGGATGAAGAGCGTTCTCGCGGTGAGGAACGTGGGCCGCTGCACGGCATTCCCGTACTGGTGAAAGACAATCTCGATACGGGCGATCAGATGCAGACCACTGCGGGCTCTCTCTCGATGGTCGGCTTGCCTGCGCAACGCGATGCTTTTGTGGTGCAGCGGCTTCGCGAGGCCGGCGCGATCATTATCGGCAAGGCCAATCTCAGCGAATGGGCGTATTTCCGTGGATACGAGGTGCCGAGCGGCTGGAGTGGTCGCGGCGGGCAGACGCGTCATCCCTATGACCTGAGCGCTGATCCGCTTGGCTCCAGCTCCGGTTCGGCAGTGGGCCTTGCGGCTGGATTTTCACCCCTGGCAGTGGGTACCGAGACTAATGGGTCGATCATCCAGCCTGCCGCCACGAGTGGTGTGATAGGGCTGAGGCCTACGCTGGGTCTGCTCAGCCGCACCGGCATGATTCCGCTCTCCAGTCGTCAGGACACCCCCGGACCCATGGCGCGAACGGTCACGGATGCCGCCATCCTGCTGACGGCGATGAGCGGCACCGACCCTCTCGACGACGCCACCGCCCAAGCCACCGCTAACACCGTGAACTATGTCGATCAGCTCAGAGCGGACGCGTTGAATGGCAGGCGCCTGGGCTATTCGAGCCGCACCCATGACGGCATGCTGATGGACGACGATCCTGAATTCCAAAAGGTGAAGAGTCGTTTGATTTCGGCCGGGGCGATACTGGTTCCAGTCGACGTTCCGTCGATTGACAGCACCCCGGAGTATCTAGTGCTGCTGCATGACTTCAAGCGTGAGCTTAACGCTTACTTGAGCACACGCACCGGGCTGGGTGTCAGCACGCTGGATGACATCATTGCATTCAACACCGCGTCGGATGGGGCGCAAGCCTATGACCAGGATTTAATGATCGACTCCTCGGGCGCGATTCTCGATCAGGAGGATTACCTGTCCATTGCAACCAGTCTGCGCACTGCCCATCGGCAATTGATCGATGGGCTCCTGCAACAACACGCGCTTGACGCGCTGATTGACTGGTCAGAGGTTTCGTTCAAAGCGGTTGGCGCAATCGCGGGATATCCGGGAATAACCGTGCCCGTCGGGCTCGAAGAGAATGGCCTGCCAAGAGGGTTATATTTTCTTTCCACGGCCTGGGATGAAGCTGATTTGCTGAGCTATGCCTACGCACTTGAACAGTCGCTTGCAGCGTCTGCAGCTTCGAGTCATTCGGGTGTCAGCCAGGATAATTGACTCCCTATTCCAGCGTGGCGCAGGCCAGGCCTGGATGGCAGCGACGGGGCTCGGAAAACGGGTTTGTGACGTTTTGAAATAACTCGATCCCGGTATTACAACGCGCTTTTCATCGAGATACACCGCCCTGCCAAGGGCGGTGTATCAAGCTTTCAACCCCTTCCCCGAACCCCGGTCAAGGCCTGTTGCGGCGTATGCGACAGGTGATTGTTTACAGCTTTTTTCCGCCCCCTGTACCCGCTCCTGAAAAGGCTTAAGCTCCTGATCCTCATCGGGAGCTTAAGCCTTCGATACTCCCGCCATCCATGTCGCTATAAGGAAATAGCCATGTTGAAAGCAGCACCCATGGGCAAGCTTGCGCGCTCCACTGAACAGCAATCTCTCGGCCCGGACAGGTTCACGCCCAGTAGCGTTGCCGTCCGCGAACACCGCAACCGGGAAAGGGCCGACCGCATCATCGACCAGTTCGTCGAGCGCTTCACAGAGAAAGATTTTTTTCCGGATGACGGCGATGACGCCTTGTTTGCCTTGCTGGTTCAGTTGCCTGAATGGCCAGCAGACCTGTCGATCAGGATTCACAACGAGAACGACGAAGTGCTTGCGGTTTTTCTGAAGGGCAGCGATGACCGCGTCGTTCAGAACAGTATTGTCCTGATGCAAAACGGTGACGCTTATGTCGCGCCGGATGATGTTCCGATCTCCGCTGAGGAGCCGCTGCTGCACTTGGTGTTCAGCCAGTTGCCTGCGGGTTCTGACCTCGGGATGGGCGGTAACTTTCCGGGCAGCCACAGTGTCGCCGGACGAATAGTGACCCTGCGTGAGCAGATCGCCGGCTTGGCAAAAGACCAGAGGCCGCTGTTGTTCGATGCCCTGGTGGCGGCGAATGAGGGCGTTTCGAAAAGCCAGCTGGATACCCGCACGCGTAACCCTCTCCTGCCATTGTGGGTTCGCCAGCAGATTTTTCTGACTCCGACGCTGGGTGTGCTGTGTGCCTTATGCCCCGAGGTTCCGGTCGCACGTCTTGAGGAGTTGCTGGAGCAGATGCCGTTGACGGAGCAGGAGACAGCCGACTTGCTGGAGAAAACGCTATTGCCGGATGCTCTTGGCGAAGCGCTGAACATTTCTCTGGATGAGTGGCGCAGCAGTCTGGCTATCGATGGTCTGGCGCGAACGCGCAGTTTCAATATCCATACGGATGAGCTGGCCCGCGACCTTGCCGGTCAGCTGCTGGCTGACACCTTGGGACGAGAGCTGGTGATCATCGACTCCGGCATGACCCGGTATCTCACCCCAGGCCCTGACGATACGAGCATCGTTTTGCTGCATGACAACTACGGCAATTACAGTGCACAGGACATCGGCAACGGTGAAATCACCTCATTCAAAGAGGGCACCGACAGCTTTTATCTGGCGATCAGTGCGCAGTTGAAGGCCGAACAACGAGCACTGCTGGGCATGCAGTTCGAACAGGACGTCAAGAGTTTTCGCGACCTTCTGACCCGCCTCGCCATCAAGGAAAATCGCGGCTGGTTTGACCCCGAAAAGCCGACTGAAATCGAAAGCGGGTTTCTACCCGAGTGGTTCGCGAATGCGGCGGATGTCGAAAAGCAACGCTGGAAAGCGGCAGTGCAGGATTACACTCAGGCATTGCTCGAGGCTCAGGCGCCGGAGCTGCTCGATCCTTCCGGGTACGGAGAGCCTGATCTGTTGCGCAAATATGCGCGCGAGAAACTCCAGGAGCGAATCCTGCTCGACCATGGGGTGGCAGTGGACCCTGACGCTATCACTGTCCACACCGCGAGCATCGAGATTGACCCAGGCATTATCATTGATACGGATTACACCTACGTCGGTCCTTCAGAAGTCGAGCCGAATATTGAAACGCAGCAGCGCAGCCTGACGGAGCTGTCTCTGGAAAACATTGCCGTTACCGATATCAACTTTCTGCTCACCGGTCGCGCGTTTGACGATCAGGAGCAACTGATCAGCTTTTTGAGCGCCGGTTATCTGTTCAGTCTGATTCGTGATCTGAACGTCGGCGAAAACTATGTCCGATTCCTCAACACTGAATTATTGACCTCGACAGCCGGGCAATGGCACCGCGAACGTTTCGCGAGCGTCATGCGCGCACAGATGCGTCTGGATGCCCTCGAAGCAAAAATGGCCGGAGACTTTCTTGGCGATGGCGGGCTTCCTCCCGAGTTGGCGAACAGAGGTTACAAATGGCTCGCCGCCGTGCTGGATCACCCGGCTGAAGGCAATGATCGTGCGGCGGTGGAGGGGCACCGTATTCAGGTCAGTCAGTTGTCGATCAATGGTGTGACATTGAGCGGCATATTGCTGGTCGGCGCGGAGTCTCTCTCCAGCGTGGCCAGCCTGGTGGTGTTCACTCCGCAGGTGCCCGACGGCAGATGCTTCCGGGAAGTGAGCGATACGCAGGCATTTCAGCAACAAGTACTGCTTGAGCCTGAATTGCTGGACTATCTGGTGAGCAGGGCACCTCTAACGTCCCAGGCCCATGTCAGGCGCGTCCTGACCTCTGGCCGTGACACGCTGTTCATGGAACTGCAGCCCTGCACCGGCAGTTTTCTCGATGCGGTTTATGAGTCTGAAGTCGCACGGGTGATTTCTGCTGTCGATGAACAGACCAACACCACATGGGAAACCAATTGGGAGAGCGCCTGGGAAATCACCAAAGCCGTTGGTGACATCGTGCTCACCTTCGCACCTTTCAAGGTGAGGCTGCCGATTGCCGCGTTGCGCAGTTTTTATGCCATATGGCAGGGCGTCGCAACGACGGCTGCCGACAAGGCAAGCGCGCCGCTGTATTTGGTCCAGGCGGCGCTGCTACTGGCCGATGGATTGGCGCTGCCCAAGGGACGACGGGTCAAGACGCCCGCGGCGAACTCTATTGGTCGTTCTGTCCTCGATCCGAAAACCGCCGTGGCAAAAATCCCCGGCGGGTTGAAATTACGCGATGACGGCTTTTACAAAGGTGTTTACGAAAAGACTCCGGACGGTGCGGCAAGCCGTTTTTATGCCGTGCAGAACGGTAAAGCCTATGCCGTCAGGTACGACGCCGACTCCGCCGCGTGGCGGGTGATCGATCCGCGCCGGCCAGATGCGTATTACCAATTGCCGATTCAGCTCGACAGGCAAAATGTGTGGGTACACGCCTCGGTAGGATTGCGCGGTGGCAAGAAGCATTCAAAACCCAAGTCCTCCAGTGGCTCGGGCAGCGATAGCGGATCGCCGGACAACGGTCACCGCGTAAAGAGGTACGAGATTGATCTAGAGGGGTTCTTTGAAAGTCGCAACTTCAATAACGCTCTGAAAGACATCGACGGTGACCTTGTCGCTGCGGTCGAGAAGGCAGTTAAAAGATTCCTGGATGACGGCAACGGCAGTCTGCATAAGCATGGTGACACGGGTTTTTCGCTGGATCTTCCCAGCATCGGCGGGAGTACCGGACGGGGGAAATGGCGCTTGATACTCGAGCCAAGCAAAAAGGGCGTCATCAAGGCTGTAAACATCAAGGACACCCACAAAAAGAGAGGCTAGGTACCGCTGCGGCACACTCAGCCGCGGCGTTTAACTAACGCAAATCGCCCCGATAGACAAAAGGCACGGCTCTCGCCGTGCCTTTTGCGTCGCGCTCTGAGAAAATGCGCGCACTTTTATTGCGGATGCCGACATGACTGCCCTGAAGAACGACCGTTTCCTTCGCGCTTTGCTCAAGCAACCCGTAGACGTCACACCGGTATGGATGATGCGTCAGGCGGGCCGCTACTTGCCGGAATACCGTGCCAGCCGCGCCAGTGCCGGGGACTTCATGAGCCTGTGCAAGAACCCGCAGTTCGCCTGTGAAGTCACCCTGCAGCCGCTCGATCGATACCCGCTGGACGCAGCGATCCTGTTTTCCGACATCCTGACCATTCCCGATGCGATGGGCCTGGGCCTGTACTTCGAGACCGGCGAAGGCCCGCGTTTCAAGAAAACCGTCAGGACACTGGCCGATATCGAAGCACTGCCGATCCCGGATGCCCAACAAGACCTGGGCTACGTGATGGATGCAGTCAGCACCATTCGCCGTGAACTCAACGGTCGAGTGCCATTGATAGGTTTCGCGGGCAGCCCATGGACCCTGGCGACTTACATGGTCGAAGGCGGCTCCTCCAAGGACTTCCGCAAGTCCAAGGCCATGCTCTACGACAACCCGCAGGCCATGCACCTGCTGCTCGACAAACTGGCACAGTCGGTGACCTCGTACCTGAACGGCCAGATTCTGGCCGGTGCCCAGGCTGTACAAATTTTCGACAGTTGGGGCGGCAGCCTGTCTTCAGCGGCGTATCAGGAGTTCTCGCTGGCCTACATGCGCAAGATCGTCAACGGCCTGATTCGCGAAAACGACGGCCGCAAGGTGCCGGTTATCGTCTTCACCAAAGGTGGCGGTCTGTGGCTGGAAAGCATCGCCGATATCGGTGCTGACACACTTGGCCTGGACTGGACCTGCGACATCGGCGAAGCGCGTCAGCGTGTCGGCAGCAAGGTTTCGCTGCAAGGCAACATGGACCCGACCGTGCTCTATGCCCGCCCGGAAGCCATTCGTAAGGAAGTCGCGCGCATCCTTGCCAGCTACGGCAGCGGCACCGGCCATGTCTTCAACCTCGGCCACGGCATCACCCCTGAAGTCGACCCGGCCAATGCCGGTGCCTTCATCGAAGCGGTGCATGAGTTGTCGGCGCAGTATCATCAGTAACTGTTGAGATAACGATGCGTCGATAGCTCAAGACGCATCCATCCTGGTCAGCGCCGACGGCTACGTCGGCGTTTTTCCATCGGTAAAACCGTCCCTCAATGAACCGCTGCGCGGCAGGAATCTACCCTGACGCTGGCCTTGCGGCTTGCCTTCGGCATAGCTCAAGTGGCCGTTGACCCAAACGCCGTCAATGCCTTCTGCCGCTCGCTGGGGGTCTTTGAAGTCCGCGACGTCACGCACGGTGTGCGGGTTGAACAACACCAGATCCGCCCAATAGCCCTCGCGGATCAGCCCGCGTTCATGCAAGGCGAAGCGCGCTGCCGAAATCCCGGTCATTTTGTGTACGGCGGTGTGCAGTGCAAACAGTCCCTTGTCCCGGCTGAAGTGGCCGAGTACCCGGGGGAACGCTCCCCATAGGCGCGGATGGGGAAACGGGTCTTCCGGAAGGCCATCGGAGCCGATCATCGACAGCGGGTGCGACATGATCCGCTCGACGTCGCCCTCATCCATGCCGTAATACACCGCGCCCGCAGGTTGCAACTTGCGGGCGGTGGCCTGTAAAGACAGCCCCCAGTCGGCAGCAATGTCCTGTAGATCCCGGCCGCCCTGGTCCGGGTGCGGCGTTGACCAGGTGATGGTAATGCGGAAAGCGTCGGTGACCTGTTTAAGGTCCAGCGTCGAAGAGCTGGCCGCATAGGGATAGCAATCGCAGCCTACCGGATGGTCCTGCGCGGCTTTTTCCAGCGCCGCCAGCAGTTGCGGGCTGCGGCCCCAGTTACCTGCGCCCGCGCATTTCATGTGCGAAATCACCACTGGCGAGCGCGCATGGCGGCCGATATCGAATGCCTCTGCCATGGCCTCCAGCACGGGCTCGAACTCGCTGCGCAAGTGGGTGGTGTAGATCGCGCCAAACGCGGTGAGCTCTTCGGCCAATTGCTTGACCTCGCTGGTTTCGGCCGAGAACGCCGAGGCGTACGCCAGGCCGGTCGACAACCCCAGCGCCCCGGCTTCGAGGCTGTCGCGTAACTGTTCGCGCATTGCAGCGATCTCTTCCAGGCTGGCGCTACGCAACAGGTCATCCATGTGGTTGCTGCGCAGTGCCGTATGACCGATCAGTGCGGCCACGTTCACGGCCGGCCGGGCGTTATCCACGGCTGCGCGGTAGTCGGCGAAACGTGGATAGACAAACGCCGCCGCGTCGCCCAGCAGGTTCATCGGGTCGGGCGGGTTGCCGCTCAGCGAAACGGGGGACGCGCTGATCCCGCAGTTACCGACAATAACCGTAGTGACGCCCTGGCTGATCTTGGGCAGCATCTCGGGTCTGCGAATGACCACCGTGTCGTCATGGGTGTGCACGTCGATAAATCCGGGGGCCAGTACGCGACCCGCAGCATCCGTCTCTTCCCGCGCACGGGCATCGGTCAGGCTGCCGATGCGCTGGATGCGTCCGTCGCTGATCGCCACATCGGCGCGCACCCCCGGCGTATCACTGCCATCGATCACCAGTGCGTCACGAATGATCAGGTCATACAGCATGGTTCAGTCTCCCAGTGGCAGGCCGTCTTCGCCGCCACGGTATTCATCCAGCGCGAGTTTGATCCGGCGCAGCCGCTCCTGATTATCTTCAGGGTTCAACAACGCCAGTTCAGTGGCCAGCACATCGATGGTGAGCAGCATGCCGTAACGTGCTGCCGTGGGTTTGTAGATGAAATTGGTTTCAGCAATCTGCAGCGGCAACACCACCTCGGCCAGTTGGGCCAGGGGTGAGTCGGGCAAGGTGATAGCCAGCACGCGGGCGCCATAGCTGCGCGCCAGGGCCACCGCGTCGAGCAGTTCTGGCGTACGGCCACTGAGCGAGCAGACAATCAAACTGTGTTGCGGGCCGAACGTGGCGGCAATCATGCGCATCATCACCGGATCGCGGCAGGCCGCTACCGGGTAGCCCAGGCGCACCAGCCGGGTTTGCAGTTCCTCGCTGCACAGGCTGGAGCATCCGCCCATGCCGAACGCATGAATCATGCTTGCCTCAGCGACACATGCCACGGCCGCCGCAAAGCGCGACGCATCAAACCCGGCCAGGTGCTGACGCAACGTGGCTTCGATGTCGCCGACAATCTGGGTGAAAAAGGCTGACTGTTCTGGAGCCTGTTCCGGATGAAGAAAGCGACTGCCGACCGCGCTGGCCTGGGCCAGTTGCAGCCGCAAGTCGCGTAAATCCCGGCAACCGATGCTGCGTGCAAAGCGCGACAATGTAGCGCTGCTGACCTCGGCGCGGCTGGCCAGCTCATCCAGGCTGGCACTGGCAGCAAAGGCAATGTCGCTGAGCAGCAGCCTGGCGATCCGGCCTTCGCCTGCGCTGAGTGACTCCTGACGGGCACGTATCTGGTACAGAATGTCCACTCAGAGCACCTGTGCCAGGCCCAGCGTCAAGGCAAAGGCGACAATGGAAATCAGCGTCTCCAGTACCGTCCAGGTCTTGAATGTTTGCGCTACGGTCATGTTGAAGTATTCCTTGATAAGCCAGAAACCGCCGTCGTTGACGTGGGAAAAGATCACTGAGCCCGCGCCCGTTGCCAGCACCAGCAACTCAGGGTGCGGATAACCGAGGCCCATCGCAACCGGTGCAACGATGCCTGATGCGGTGGTCATCGCCACCGTCGCCGAGCCCGTCGCAACGCGCATCAATGCCGCGAACAGCCAGCCCATCAGCAAGGGTGACAGATGAAAGTCCTGCGCCAGGCCAACGATCTGATTGGTCACGCCGCTGTCGATCAGGATGCGGTTCAAGCCGCCACCGGCACCGACCAGCAAGGTGATACTGGCGGTCGGCGCGAGGCATTCATTGGTGAATTTCAGGATCGAGTCGCGATTGAAACCCTGCGCGATGCCCAGCGTCCAGAAACTCAGCGACGTGGCCAGCAGCAGGGCGATCACCGAGTTACCGATGAACAACAGGAAGCCATTGAAGGCACTGCCCGGCGTGCTGATCAGGTTGGCCCAGCCGCCCAGTAACATCAGCACCACCGGCAACAGAATGGTTGCCATGGTCAGGCCGAAGCTGGGCAGTTTTTGCCGTGGTTCGCGGTCGAGGAACTGCCTGGCCATCGGGTTTTCAGCAGGCAGATGGATGCGCGGCACAATGAATTTTGCATACACCGGGCCGGCGATAATGGCCGTGGGTATACCGATCAGAATGGCGTAGAACAAGGTTTGCCCGACCGATGCCTGATAAGCCTGCACAGCCAGCATCGCCGCAGGGTGCGGCGGCACCAGCGCGTGTACGACCGACAGGCCGGCGACCATCGGCAAGCCGACCATTAGAATCGACACCCCGACACGGCGCGCTACGGTAAAGGCAATCGGCACCAGCAGCACGAAGCCCACCTCGAAAAACAGCGGCAAACCCACCAGAAACGCAATACAGACCATCGCCCAGTGCGCGTTTCGTTCACCAAAGCGGTCAATCAGGGTACGCGCCACCTGCTCGGCACCGCCGGACTCGGCCATCATCTTGCCAAGCATCGTGCCCAGTGCAACCACCAGCGCAATATGCCCGAGTGTTTTGCCGACCCCTGCTTCATACGAGGCAACCACACCACTGGCCGGCATCCCGGCAACCAGCGCCAGACCGACCGAAACCAGCGTAATGACGATAAACGGATTGAGACGATAGCGCGCGATCAGCACGATCAAGGCAATGATTGCGACAGCGGCGTAGACCAACAGCGACATACCGGGTGACGGCGACATAGCGACGGTTCCTTGCAGAGTAGAGGGGCGAGGGCGCAACACCAACGGCTGAAGCCGTCAGCCTGGAGGCGACCCGTGAGTACTCGGCAGGGATGACGCAAGAAAAGGGAGCAGCAAGGTTTCAGGGCGATCACAGGCATTCATTGTTTTTATCTCTGTTTTCGTGATGAAAATAAATTACACGAAAATGAAATATAAACAAATATATGAAAATAAATTTCTTGCCTGGCTTTTATGTGGTTCCCAGCGGCTGCAACCTTGCCAGCCGCAAAGCCACCCCCAGAGCAATCAACAGCAACACGCCGATAAACAGCCCGATGCCGTTCCAGCCCGCGTAGTGCCAGAACACGCCGCCGCCGGTTCCGGCCACGCTGGAGCCGGCGTAGTAGCAGAACAGGTACAGCGAGGCTGCCTGACCTCGGGCGGTCGTGGCCCTGCGGCCGACCCAGCTGCTGGCCACAGAGTGTGCGCCGAAGAAGCCGAAGGTGAAGATCAGTACGCCGAGGATGACCAGCGGCAGAGGCGTGAAAAGCGTCAGGATCAAGCCTGCCAGCATCATGACGATCACGGCCCATAGCACTTGCCTGCGGCCCAGTCTATCGGCCAGTGAACCGATCTTTGCCGAGCTGTAGATGCCGGATAGATACACCACCGAAAATACGCCGACCACCGCCTGGCTCAGGTTGTAGGGCTCGCTCAGCAAGCGATACGCGATGTAGTTGAACAGTGTGACGAATGCGCCCATCAGCAGAAAACCGACCAGAAACAGCAGCGGCAGCCCGGCATCCCGAAACTGCACGACAAAGCCATTCAGCAGGCTGCGAGGGTGCAGCGAGCGCGGGCGGAAGTTGCGTGATTCCGGCAGGATTTTCCAGAACACCACGGCTGCGATCAACGCCAGCCCGCCGACCACCAGCATTGCTGCGTGCCAGCTCACGTAGTCAATCAATACCCCGACGATCAATCGGCCGCTCATGCCGCCGACTGCACTGCCACCGATATACAGTCCCATCGCCAGGCCGAGGTGCAAGGGATGTATTTCCTCGCTCAGGTAGGTCATCGCCACTGCCGCCAGCCCGCTCAGCGACAGGCCGACCAGTGCCCGGGTGATGAGCACGCCCTCCCAACTGGGCATCAAGGCGCTGGCGATGGTGAACAGCGATGCGCAGAACAGCGCCATGACCATCACCGACTTGCGCCCGAGCCGGTCTGATATCGGCCCGGTGATCAGCAGACCGATGGCGAGCATTGCCGTGGCGACCGACAGGATCAGGCTGCTCTGGGCTGCCGAGAGCGAGAACTCGCTGGACAGTGTCGGCATCATCGGCTGTACGCAATACAGCAGGGTGAAGGTCGAGAACCCGCCAGCAAACAGTGCCAATGCGGTGCGTTTGAACAGCGGTGTGTTCTTTTCGATGTAGCTGTCGCCGGACGGCTGGGCAGGCGTATGCAGGTCGGTGGTGTGCGGGGCGACGGCAGGATTCAAGGGAGACCTCGGGGCACGATGGGGCGGGCAATGGAAAAATCATATAGCCCGCCAATCATTCCATCCAATATATTGTTCGACCTGTTTGATAGGTAAAACGACTTAATGGAGGTCGCATGGAATTCCGCCATCTGCGTTACTTCATCGCGGTTGCCGAGGAGCTGTATTTTGGCCGTGCAGCGCAGGCGCTGGGGATTTCTCAGCCGCCGCTCAGCCAGCAGATCCAGACGCTGGAGCAGGAACTGGGCACGCGCCTGTTCGACCGCACCAATCGTCGGGTTGAACTGAGCGAATCCGGACGGCTGTTTCTGGATGAGGCGCGGCTGGTGTTGGTGCAAGTCGACAAAGCCACTGATGTCGCACGGCGTGCGCAACTGGGGGAAATCGGCGAGCTGAAAATTGGCTTCACCTCGTCGGCGCCCTTTACGTCCAGCATCCCGCAGGCGATCTTTGCGTTCCGCCAGGCCTACCCTGACGTCCACCTGACCCTGAGCGAAATCACCAGCCAGGAAGTGGCCGCAGGTCTTGAGGACAGAACCATACAGGTCGGCATCATGCGCCCGCTGGCGTTGCCCGACTCATTGGTGGTGTTCGAGTTGCTGAACGAACCGCTGGTGGCAATCATGCGCGCTGACCATCCGCTGGCGGCGGGCAGCGAGGACGGGATCTACCTGTCGGCACTGGCCAACGAGCCGTTTGTATTCTTTCCGCGTACCTATGGCAGCGGCATCTACGCGCAGGTCCTGAGCCTGGCACGCGCCGCAGGTTTCAGCCCGTTGATCACCCAGGAAGCGGGCGAAGTCATGACCATCATCGGTCTGGTTGCGGCCGGATTGGGCGTGACGGTGTTGCCCGCATCCTACCGAAGGATGCGTATCGACAGCGTGGTCTACCGCAACGTCCTCGACCCCGGCGCGACCAGCGCCGTATGGCTGGTGCAGCGCAAGGACGAACAATCGCCGATGGCGAAAGCGTTCACCGAGCTGTTAACGCGCAACGTGGGGTGAGGATCGGACGCAGAGCGTCCAGAACGGCATGCCCACGCGGAGCATGGGCACGATAGTGTTCTTTCGGACGCCTATCGTTCCCCACGCCCCGGCGTGCGAGGTCTCAGCCCCAGCGCTTGAAGATCAACGAGGTATTCACCCCGCCAAACGCGAAGTTGTTGTTCATCACGTATTCGTTACTCATCTGCCGGGGTTCGCCGACGATGTAGTCCAGTTCGCCACACTGTGGGTCGATGTCGGTGAGGTTCAGCGTGTGGATGTACCGGTCACTATTGAGCATTTCGATGCTGAACCACGATTCCAGCGCTCCGCACGCACCCAGCGTATGGCCGAGGAAGCTTTTCTGCGAGCTGATCGGCATGCGTGAGCCGAACAGGCTGCTGGTGGCCAGGGTTTCGGCGATGTCGCCCTGTTCGGTAGCGGTGCCGTGGCCGTTGACGTAGCCAATGGCTTCGGGCGGCAAACCGGCATCTTCCAGAGCGAGCTCCATGGCGCGGCGCATGGTGGCTTGCTCCGGGCGAGTGCTGTGGGCCCCGTCGGCGTTGCTGCCGAAGCCGACGATCTCGGCATAGATGGGCGCGCCACGTGCCTGGGCGTGTTCAAGCTCTTCAAGCACCATCATGCCGCCGCCTTCGCCGATCACCAGGCCGTCGCGCCCGCTGTCGTAGGGGCGTGGCGTGGTGTGGGGTGCGTCGTTTTTCAGGCTGGTGGCGTACAGCGCGTCAAATACCATCGCTTCGGTCGGGCACAGTTCTTCCGCACCGCCCGCCAGCATCAGCGGCAGACGTCCGAATTTGATCGCCTCGTAAGCGTAGCCGATGCCCTGGCTGCCGCTGGTGCAGGCGCTGGAGGTGGGAATAAGCCGCCCGGTCAGACCGAAAAAGATGCTGATATTGGCCGCTGTGGTGTGCGGCATCATGCGTACGTACGAGTTGGCGTTCAGGTTCAGCGCCACCGAGTTGATCAGCATGTTGCCGAACGCCTTGATCTCGTCGGTGCTGCCGGTGGACGAGCCACAGGCTGTGCCCATCCGGCCGTCGCGGATGATCGGATCATTCAGCAGCCTGGCGTCGATCAGCGCCCGCTCCGAAGCGGCCACCGCCAGGCGTGACACGCGGCCCATGCTGCGCAATTGTTTGCGTGTCCAGTGCGCAGGCACGGCGAAGTCATCGATAGGGCCGGCCAGCCGAGTGTTCAGCTCAATGAAGCGTTCCCATTCGTCCATCCGCCGAATACCGCTGCGATTGGCGGTAAAGCTCGCATTGATGGTGGGCCAGTCGCTGCCCACCGAGGTAATGCCGGACATGCCGGTGACCACCACGCGCTTCATCAACACAGCCCCCCGTTGACGGCCAGCACCTGGCGAGTGATGTAACCGGCTTCCGCCGACATCAGGAAATTCACCGCGCCCGCCACTTCTTCCGGGGTGCCCATGCGCTGTGCGGGGATCATTTTCATCAGTTCATCCACGGGAACGTTTTCGTCCAGCATCGCGGTATCGATCAACCCCGGTGCGACGCAATTGACCGTGATCTTGCGTTTGCCCAACTCGATGGCCAGCGCTTTGGCGGCGCCGATCAGGCCTGCCTTGGAGGCGCTGTAATTGACTTGACCGCGATTGCCGATCAAGCCCGACACCGAGGTGATGCAGACAATGCGGCCCGCCGCACGACGGCGAATCATCGGCATGGTCAGCGGGTGCAGGACGTTATAGAAACCATCCAGATTGGTGCGCAGCACCTGATCCCAGTCGTCGTCGCTGAGCGCTGGAAAGGCGCCATCGCGGGTCAGGCCCGCATTGAGCACCACGCCGTAATACGCGCCGTGGGTTTCCACGTCGTCTTCGAGAATGGCCTTGCAGGCCGCACGGTCCGAGACATCGAATTGCAGCACCCGCGCCTGACGGCCCAGCGCGATGATTTCGGCTTGCACGGCTTCGGCTTCGCTGCGTCCGGTGCGGCAATGCAGGATCAGGTCGAATCCGGCCTGCGCCAGACGCAAGGCAATGGCGCGGCCGATGCCACGGCTGGAGCCGGTGACCAGTATCGATTCAGTCATGCCGGGGCTCCTTCAGCCAGATAGTCAGCAGTGTTGGGTGGGCAATATACATTGAGGCGGGCAAGCGCTGTGATGTCCGGGCCGGTGAGGGTGCATTCGAACACGCCCATGCCGCTGTCGTCCTGCAGGGAACGCACCGCGTGAATGTGCAGTTCGCTGCCCGGCGCAAAACGGTCCACGTTGCATTCGAACTTGCGGCTGCCCAGCAGAAAGCCCAGCTTGACCGTTTCGCCCTTGCTGCGCGCCTGACAGCCCGCGTAGGCCGCCACGCTTTGTGCCATCAGCTCTATGCCGAGCCAGGCGGGCAGGCTGCCGTCCGGTTGGTTGAACAGGCCGTCGGCGCGTACGGTCAGGCGGGTATGAATCTGCTCTTCGTCAAACGCCAGCACCTGATCGATGAGGATCATGTCGCCAGCATGGGGGATGAGTTCGGCGAGCGACCACTCGATCATGGGGCATCTCCGATAATCAGGCTGATGTTGTTGCCGCCGAAGGCAAAGGAATTGCTCATCATGTAGCGAGCGTCGGCAGGTGTCAGGCGCGTCCCCGGCGCTGTCCAGCGCAGTGCAGGCAATAGCGGATCGGCCTCGCCATCCCACACGTGCGGGGGCAGGGCCTGTTCGCTGTTGTGCGGCGCCAGGCTCAGCCAGCAGAACGCGACTTCCAGCGCCCCTGCCGCGCCCAGCGTGTGGCCGCTGAGCGGTTTGGTCGAGGAGCAGGTCACGCCGTCCGGAAACACTGCCTGCACCGCCAGGCTTTCCATCGCATCGTTAAGCGGCGTGGCCGTGCCGTGCAGGTTCAGGTAACTGATCTGCGCCGCTTCCAGGCGGGCGCTGTGCAACGCTTGCAGCATGGCATCGCGTGCGCCGCGCCCGCTGGGTTCCGGGGCGGAGATGTGGTGAGCGTCGCAATTGGCGCCTGCGCCCAGCAGCGCAATCGAGTGCGTGCCACTGGCTTCGCGGGTCATGAGAAACAATGCCGCCGCCTCGCCGATATTGATCCCGTCACGGTTGCTGGAGAACGGGTTGCATAACTGTGAGGACATGGCTTCAAGTGACAGAAAGCCATTCAACGTCAGCTTGCACAGGCTGTCGACGCCGCCACACAGCACCGCGTCGCACAGGCCCATGTCCAGCGCCCGCCGGGCACTGAGCAACGCCCGCGCGCTGGAGGTGCAGGCCGTTGAAATGACGTAAGCCGGGCCGGTCAATTGCAACCAGCTGGCGAGGAAATTGGCGGGTGCGCCGAGTTCCTGCTGTTGATAGTCGTAATGCTCGGGAAACGCCTTGTCACGCAGCCAGATGGCCATGCTGCTGCTGGCTTCATCGATGCCGGAGGTGCTGGTGCCGATGATCACGCCGATACGCGCAGCGCCATAGCGCTGAATGGCGAGGCGAATGTCGTCTTCGATCTGCAAGGCGGCGGCCAGCAGCAACTGGTTATTGCGACTGTGCTGCGCCCCCATGGCGGGCGGCATGCCGGGCAGTGTCGCCTTGACCGCACCGACCGGCAGCGCACGCTCGGGCACCCAGCCGCTTTCGACGACCATGCCCGAGCTGTCACCGGCAAACAGCCTGCGCGACACCTCTTCGCGGCTCGCACCCAGCGAGCAGATGACGCCTAGCGCATTGAGGTAGGCGGTCATGGCGCGGCCTCGCCGTTCAACGGCGTAACCCGGTAACTCAGCCCGTCCTTGAGGCGAACGGTAAACGCGTTGGCCGATTGATATTCCACCAGCCAGCGATCATCCAGACGGCGTTGCATGCCCTGGCGAAACGCAGTGGGGTAGCGATCTCGCATTTCCAGGTCCGGCGTCATGGCAAACATCAACGCGGCAAACAGTTCGCGGGCTTCCGGGTTGGGCGGCAGCAGGCCGTCAGCTTGCCATTGCCCGTTGATCAGCAACTGACGCGCCTGAGGAATACCCAGCGGGTCCATCATCGACCAGCGCAGCCCGACGTTTTCACGCTGGATGATCAGCATCCAGTCCTGACGCTGATCGGCCTGGCGGCGGTCGATGTGCAGTTGCATCGGCAATTGCATCGTCGGCGCGGTGGTCGGCAGCGGCGCCTGGGCAGCACAGCCGCCGAGCAGTAGAACAGCGATTAACAACAGGCGAATCATGACGCATCACCTTGCAGCGGTTTGCGGGCCACGACATTGACCAGCGTTTCTTCGCGCTGGCCGAACGTCCTGGGCTTTTGCAGTTTCAACGCTTCGAGCAGACCGAAATCCCTCGCGCGGCTCCACCATAAATAAGGGTATGAGACATTGCGGGCATCGAACTCGAAACCCTGTTCACGAATCATCTGCAGATACTGCGCGGCGCTTTTCTGCACGTGCATCGGGTGCCGGAACAGCCAGCGAATCACCCACGTGTCGATATACGCCTCGGTGGACTCGGCGAACAGCAGATAGCCGCCCGGTTTGAGCACCCGGTAAAACTCGGCCAGTGCTTTTTCCTGCTCGACCAGATGATGAAAGGTCTGGTGACAAAACAGCAGGTCGACACTGGCGTCCGGCAATTGCAGGGCGGCGCAATCGCTGCCGATCAGTTCGGCCTCGATGCCTCTGGCAGCCGCTTCCTGACGGCTCATGCTCAGGCTGTGCGGGTCTGCGTCGACCCCCAGCAGCTTCGACGGCGCAAACACCTTGCTCAGGTGCTGGAACGACTTGCCCTGCCCGCAACCAGCGTCAAGCAACACCGGCGCGACAGGTGGCGGAGCGCTGAACAGGCAGCGCAGGTCATCGATCGCGACGCGCAACACCCGGTGTTGCCAGGTGTGGCTGCGCAGAAACCACAGGCCGAAACGGGTTTCCTCGACATAGCTGTCACTCAGGAACGGCCGATTCATGAGCCACCGTCCGCACAGATTTCCGACAGCGTGCGCAGGCGGCGCTTGGGCTCGCTGACGAACGGATTGCGTTCATCCCAGGCATAACCGGCCAGAATCGAGCTGATCATGCGGCGGATATCCGGCGCGCTGCCGGGGTAGAAAATGACGTTCTGGAACGAGCTGTCGTACCAGCCTTCGACATAGGCGCGAAAGGTATCGACGCCGCGTTTCAGGGGGATGGCGAACTCGGTTTCCCAGTCCACGTGTTCGCCCTGCAACTGTCGATTCAGCACGCCAGCGGCCATGCTCGCCGAGCGCATGGCGATGGTCACGCCGGAAGAAAACACTGGGTCGAGAAACTCCGCCGCGTTGCCCAGCAGCGCAAAGCCTTTGCCGTGAAGGGTTTTGACGTTTGCCGAATAACCACCGATGGTCCTTGCAGGCGTATCCCAGACTGCGTTTTTCAGCACCTTGGCCAGTTGCGGCGTTTCATCGATAAATGCACGCAGGCAGGCGTCCAGATCGGCAGGCTTGTCCTTGAAGCGCTCGGCCGAAGCCACAACGCCCACCGAGCAACGGCCCGCGCTGAACGGGATCGACCAGAACCATACGTCGTTGTGTTGCGGATGGATGCTGACGAGGATTTTCTGGCGGTCGAAGGGCGGGCTTTCGATGTGGTCTTCGACGTGGGTGAACACCGCCTGACGCACTGGAAAGCCCGATGGCGCTTCGAGGTCCAGCAGGCGCGGCAACACGCGACCGTAGCCGCTGGCATCGAGCACGAAAGTCGCCTGCACGCTGTATTCGCTGCCGTCCTCACGCTTCACGCGCAACACCGGCTGCGGGCCGTCGAAGTCAGCGCTGATGATTTCCTGCTGATAGCGGATGTCCACACCTTGCCGTTCGGCCTGATCAGCCAGCAGCTTGTCGAACTCGCTGCGCTGGACCTGAAAGGTCGTAGGCTTGCCGTGACTGAACGTGTCGCCGAAATCGAAATCGCTGTACTGCTCGCCACGTGCAAACGCCGCACCGTTTTTGCGCTGGAAACCGGCGGCCTCCACGGCATCGAGCATCCCGGCTTCTTCAACGAAGTCCAGGCAGTGACACAACAGACTTTCGCCAATCGAGAAGCGCGGAAACAGCAAGCGCTCGATGACCAGCACGTCGTGGCCCTGGCGTTTGAGCAGGGCGGCAGCAATTGAACCGGCCGGACCGGCCCCGATAACGACGACCTGACGAATTTCCCTATCAATGATGGGCACAGGTGTTCCTTTCCGGTTTGACGGTGGCAGGGAGTAACGAAAAAGAGACATGGCTCATGATCGGGGCTCTCGTGCATCGACCGGCGCATGAGCCACCTGACGCGGGCTGGCCCACGGCGCCAGAAGAAAGCTGAACGCCAGCCCCAGACTGACCGACAGGCCGAAATTGCTGATCGCCGGCGTGTTGGAAAGCGCCAGCAGCCCGAACGACAGCCAGGTGGTGACCGCCGCCAGCAGCGTGCCCAGCAGGCTGACCGCCGCGCCGCCGATCTGCTCGCGCATCAGGATGGCGTAATCGACGCTGATCGCCGTGACCAACAGCAGCCCGAACAGGCTGAACAGGGTCAGCGGCTGACCCAGCCAGCCGAGGCTGGCAAGGCTGCACAACGCGGCCAGCAAAGGCAGGATGACGATGCGCAACGCACCGTTGAAACCGAACGGGACGATCAGCAGCAGCACGATCAACACGCACGAGGCCAGTTTCAGTTCTGCGGCACTGATCTGCGTGTGGGCAAATACATCATTGAGTTCGCCCAGGCGGTCTACCAGTTGTACGCCTTCCAGCCCGGTGGCCTGTACGCGCAACAACGCCATGCTGTTCAGGCCGCGCAGGCTGACAATGCTCGCTACGCCTTCATCGTTGGCGCCCAGCCAGAGCGTGCGCCAGGGTTCACTCAGCGGGCCCTGAAGCGCCAGTTCGATATCCTGCGTCGGCAGTGCCTGCAATTGCGCGAGTTCGGCTTTCAAGGCGCTGGCCGGAACGCCGAGCTGCACCAGCGGTGCCCAGTATTGCGGCAGTTTGCCCAGTGCGCTGCGGGTTGCCTGCTGCTCGGCAGGTGAATCGAGCAACTGGTTGATTGCCATGTAGCCTTGCAGCTTGTCCATGCTGATCAGTTGATCGAGACGCTGGGTCAGTGCCGACTGGCGATCCAGCAACTGCTGCTGATCCTTGCCGCGCACCAGAAAAAACTGGCTGGTGGGCTGGTAACCGGTAATCCGCGCGATGGCCTGTGCTTCGTCGGTCAGCGACTGAGGCGCCGCCACCCATTGGCGGATATCGTTCTTGGTGGTCAGATGCCAGAGCCCACCGCCGCAAAAGGCCAGTAACAGCACCAGTAGAATCGGCGTACTGATGTGCTGCAACAACGCAGCGCGGCAATCGAGCAGCAGTTGCGCCAGTTTCAGCGGCCACTGCGCCGGGCGGATGTCTACCCTGGCGAGCAGCGCAGGCAGCAGGCACACCGCAGTCAGATAAGCGCCGACCAGCCCGGCCGCCGAGAACACCGCGATTTGGGTCAGCGCGGGGAAGGGCGTCCAGGCCAGCGCCAGGTAACCGATGCAGCTGGTGATCAGGCTCAGGCTCAACCCCGGCAGCGTCAGGCGCAACGCGGGCCAGCTGCGCCAGGGTTTCAGGCTCCAGCTCTTGGACAGGTAATGCAGCGGGTAATCCACACCGCGACGCCGATCAGGCTGGAACCCAGCACCAGCGTCATGACGTGCATGCTGCCGAACAGCGCCACGCAGGCCACCGCACCAAACAGCATGCCGACCACTACCGGGATGAAGGCCAGCAACACGCTCCAGCGCCGGAAGGCCAGCAACAGCAGCAACAGGATGCCCACCGTCGCACCGCCGCCGACCCAGGTGATTTCCCGGCTGGCCTGCTTCTGGCCGTCTGCGGCATACAACAGGCCGCTGGCTGCCAGCAATTGACCGCCCGCCTGACCTGCCTGCACACGAGCGTTGGCCAGCAAGTCCGCGACCTGACCGGGCAGGTGCATGTCGAAGGCATCGGTGCGGGTTCGCGAGCGCAGCAGTACCCAGCTTTTGCCCTCGGCCGTGGCGATCAGTGCGCCGCTGGCCAGGTCGGGTTCAACGGCGCCCTGCCTGGGCAATCCGTTCTGAATCCGTCCGCTCAGGCCCAGCCAGTCGTCCTGGCTCGGCACCAGGCTGAAACCGGCGAAAGGATCAAACAGGGTTTGCACGCGCTGCTCGATGAAGGCCTTCGGGTCGTCGATCAGCAGGGTTCGATCCGCTGCCGGCAGCATGGCGATCCGCCCTTGCAGCAACTGGGTACGCAGCGCGGGCAGGTCGGCTTGCAGCGTCCACTGGACCTTTTCGAACAGGCCGCTAGCTTGCCACTGTTGCGCGAGTTCACGGGCCAGCTCGACGGCTTGCTGGCGGTCGGCATGGCCAACCAGCACCAGCATTTCCCGATTGAGAGGCTCCTGGATACGTTTTTCTGCGCTTGTTACCAGTGCATCGTTGTCAGTGCCCGGCACCAGCTCCATGAGGTTGGCCGACAGCGGCGAGTGGTCGTGCCACTGCCAGACCGCCAGCGCCAGTACGCCCGCCAGAATCAGCAGGAACAGCCGCGGCAGCAGCCGCTCAGTTGCTGAAGTCATTACGCTGCGCATCGGTAAGGGTGGCGGCGCTGCTGCTGTCGATCATTTTCAGGACCGTGCTGTCACCTTGGGTTTCCAGCAGTTCGATGCGCTGCACCAGTTCGCCGCCATCGATATTGATCTGTTTGAACACTTGTTGCAGCAACAGCGAGCGTGGCGTGAGGGTGAGTTGCCACGCACTGGCATCGCCCTTGAGCTGTAAATCGAAATCACGTTGCAGGCCGCTGCTGTCACCTTGCAGAACGGCGAGGAACAGACGGTTCTGCTCGGCCCCGGCATTTTTGTTCGGCACCGGTTTCCAGGTGCTGACCGTGCCAGATGTTTCACGGCGGGCAATACCGTCGGCGTTGATGCGGTAATCCTGTTTCAGCGGTGTTTCCAGCAACCACAGCAGGCCCAGTTCTTTGGCGAGCACGAAGCGGCCTTTGCTGACTAACGGCTGCGGCAGCGAGCGCAGGTGTTTTTCCTGAACGAAACGACCCTGCACCACCGCAGGTCTGGCGAGCTGCTCACTCAGTTGTTGCAGGTCGAACGCCTGCGCCAGCGAAGACAGGCACAGCAAGCCCAGCAGAATCAGGGTACGAAAAGGGCGGCTCATGACAAGGGGCTCTCTGTTGCGTTCTCTATGGCATGTTCTACGGCATCGACAAAAACCCTGGGCGAGGCCAGTTGCATTTCGCGGCTGTCACGGTCGACCGCGACCTGCACCGTGCTGGCACGGGTCAGGCGTTCGCCGGTGTCGGTATCGGTGATCAGATAATTGATTTTCAAGCGGTTCTCCCACTCCACCAGGCTGGCGCGCACGTTGAGCTTCTGGCCGAACACGGCGCTGCGCACATAGCGCAATTGCAGGTCGATCACCGGCCAACCATAACCGGATTCGAGCATCTGCATGTAGTTATGACCGATATGATCGAGCAGTGCGCAGCGCGCCACCTCAAGGTATTTCACGTAGTGCCCGTGCCAGACAATGTTCATCATGTCGACGTCGAAAAACGGCACCACAATTTCAGTATCGACGTGCAGAAAGCCTTTACTGCGCATGCAACCTCCAGCGGCGGTTGGCGATGTGTTTCAGGCACAGGCGCAGTTCGCTTTCCAGTGCCCGGTCTTCGATGACAGGGGCAAAGTCTTCAGCCAGTTCGGCGTGCATGGCTGCCAGTGTCGGCGGCAGCGGGGGCGCATCGGCAGCCCTGCTGCGCAGCCAGATGCCTTGGTTGGCGGCGATCAGCGTGGCAGCAGCGACCTGCTCGGTCAGCTCCAGCACCCGA
Organism: Pseudomonas syringae; assembly: GCF_023278085.1. Classification (NCBI taxonomy): domain Bacteria; kingdom Pseudomonadati; phylum Pseudomonadota; class Gammaproteobacteria; order Pseudomonadales; family Pseudomonadaceae; genus Pseudomonas; species Pseudomonas syringae. The sequence continues at coordinate 347,332 of NZ_CP066265.1, forward strand.
ATGGCGTCCCGCGCGGCGATGGTGCCCATGCTCACCTTGTCCTGATTGTGGCATTCGGTCGAGCGCGAGAACACGCTGGCCGGCATGGTGTTTTTCAGCGCTTCGGCGGTCCAGGCACTGGTGCCGATCTGTACCGCCTTGAAGCCATGATTGAGCATCGCCCGCTCGGCGCTGGCCCCCGACAGGTTGCTCGGCAGGCCGTGGTTGTAACGCTCGTCCACCAGCAGCGCCAGTTGCCGGTCGAGCAAATCCGCGACATTGGCCACCAGGGTTTTCAGGCTGTCCATCGCAAAGGCGATATGCCCGCCGTAGAAGTGCCCGCCATGCAGCACGCGCTCGGCTTCGGCATCGATGATCGGGTTGTCGTTGGCGCTGTTCAGTTCAATCTCGATGAATGAACGCAACCAGTTCAGGCTGTCGGCCAGCACGCCCAGCACATGCGGTGCGCAGCGCAGCGAATAACGGTCTTGCAAGCGATGCAGCGGGGCGGTCGGTGCGTCGATGGCCAGGTCCTGGCGCAGCCACGCCGCGACCTGCATCTGGCCCGGATGCGGCTTGGCAGCGAACAGGCGTTCGTCGAAATGCTCCGGGTTGCCTTGCAGCGCCAGCACATTCATTGCGGTGATGCGGGTGGCCAGTTGCAGCAGGTAATCGGCGCGGGCAAAGGCCAGGCAGGCAATGCCGGTCATGACTGCGGTGCCGTTCATCAGCGCCAGCGCTTCCTTGGGGCGCAGCACCAGCGGCGTCCAGCCGAGTTCACGATGCACGTCGCAGGCTGGGCGGCGCTCGCCACGGAACAGCACGTCGCGCTCGCCGGACAAGGTCGCGGCCACGTAAGACAGCGGCGTCAGATCACCGCTGGCACCTACCGAGCCTTCTTCCGGGATCAGCGGCAATACGTCCTGCTCGATGAACGCCTGCAAACGCTCGAGCAGTTCGACCCTGACTCCGGAAACGCCCTGACACAGCGACTGCAAACGCGCTGCCAGCACCGCCCGGGTGGTTTGAGCATCCAGCAGTCTGCCCAGCCCGCAGCCATGAAAGGTGTACAGATGACGCGGCAGCGCCTCGACATGCTCCAGCGGCACGGCCACCACGCAGGAGTCGCCATAACCGGTGGTAACGCCGTAGATCACGCCTTCCTTATCCAGCAACGAATCAAGAAACTGTGCGCCCCTGGCGATGCGCGCGCGAAATCCTTCATCACCTTGCAACACGCCGGGTGCCTGACGGTTGGCCAGTGCCGACACGTCTTCGATACACAGGGCGCGCTCGCCGAAAACGATCGGGTCAGGAGCTTGATTGATCATCGGACTTCCAGAATGGGTAGAAATTGAACCACTGCTGCGGTGCTTCCAGGCAGTAATGCCCCAGCCGTTCGGCATAGCGCGTGGTCCAGTGGGCAATGACCTGAGCACGGTCGCTGCGGCGCCATTCGATGGCTTCCGCGAATGGTTCGAGAATCACCCGATAGCCCTGTGCACCCTTTAGGCAGAAAAACAGATTGACCGGGCACTTGAGCAGGCCGGCCAGCAGCCACGGGCCCTGCGGAAAGGCTGCGGGATGGCCGAGGAAGTCGACCCGCACATTGCGCCCGCCGTGCAGCGCGACGCGGTCACCGGCGATGGCCAGCCACTCGCCTTCGTCCAGACGCTGGCTCAGTTGCAGCATGATCGCCGGGTCCAGCTCGCTGACCTGAATCAGCCGCAGGTTGGTCGCCCCGGCCTCGCCCAATAGGCGATTGAAGCGTTCGGCGTGCTTGGTGTGCACCAGCACGTTCATGGTGATCTTCTCGCCGAGTTCGGCCAGCGCCCGGCACACTTCGAGGTTGCCCAGGTGCGCGCCGACCAGCATTTGCCCGCGCTCGCCGCGCAGGTTCTGGCGGATCTGGCCGGTGTCGATGATCTTGATCTGATCGAGGCCCAGCTTGCCGTTCCACACGTCGAGCTTGTCGAGCAGCGCCTCGGCAAAGGCCATGAACTGGCCGAACACGCGCCGCTGGGTAGGACGCAGTTCAGGCCTGGCGCTCCAGTCCGACAGGCGCTGCTGGTATTGCCAGATGCTGCGCCGGGCACGTCGGCCGAACACAAAGAAATACAGGACGATGCCATACAGCACCGGGCTGAGCAGACGACGACCCAGCACGCGCATGCCCCAAGCGGTGAGCTTCATGAGCATGAAGCTGCCACGCTCTTCGTGACTGGCCCAGTGTTCCCTGGGCGATTTTTGCAGGCTCATGACCGCCACCTGCGCCAGAGAAGCATCGGCGCGCGAATCAGCATGCCGAAGAACAGTTTGGCGTGCATTATCGAGATCAGGGCGTTGTCGTGAAACAGGCGGAAATGTGACAGGCCGTCTTGCGGGTAGTGAACGCGGGTCGGTAGCCAGCGCATCGCCTGACCACGCCACGCCAGGCGCACGAGGATTTCCGAATCGAAGTCCATGCGCTTGCCGATCTGCACAGCGTTGATCAGCGCCAGCACCGGAGCCAGCGGGTACAGCCGAAAACCACACATGGAATCGCGAATCTGCAACGACAGCGTGTTGATCCACACCCAGACGTGGGTGAGATAGCGCGCATACAGGCGGCCTTTCGGCACACTGTCGTCGAACTGTGGATAGCCGCAGATCAGCGCATTCGGGTGCAGGCGCGACTGCTCCAGAAACAGCGGAATATCGCTCAGGTCATGCTGGCCGTCGGCATCGACCTGCAACGCATGGCTGAAACCCAGGCGTGCCGCTTCCCTGAACCCGGCCATGACCGCGCCGCCCTTGCCCTGATTGACGGGCAGGCTCAGCAGATAGATTTCATCGCCCTGGGCGAGCTGTTGCAACACGGCGGCGCAGGCCGGGCTGCTGGCGTCGTCCACCAGCACGCAGGGCAACCCGGCTTCGCGAACCGCCTTGACCACCTGCGGCACGGCCAGCTCGTGATCGAACACCGGAATGATCACACAAGGCTTATGCATGCTCGCCCCCCAGCACAATGCGGCCGCTGGAACAGGGCGCGTTTTCGGCATTGTGAAACGCGAAATGCAGTTTTGAACGGGCGGCATCGAAGCGCAGGGTCAATTTCAGGTGATCGCCGGGGCGCACCAGTTGCTGAAACTTGAGCACTTCCATACCGGCAAAGTCGGGCGGCAGATCCAGCAGGCGCTGACCCAGACTGATCGCCCAGTCGACCTGAACCACACCCGGCAAGATCGGCGCCGTGGGGAAGTGGCCGCTGAAAAACGCCAGGTCGGGCGGGACGATCAATTGCAGATGCAGTTCGCCATCGACGGTCTGTTGCTCCACGACTTCCGGCTGTTTCGGGCGCGGTGCCGTGAGCAGCGCCTCGACTTCTGCCTGAGGCAGTTTGCCCTGGGCATTGAGCGGCAGTTGCCGCAACAGACGCCAGCGGCGGGGCAGGGCGATGGTTTCGCAGTGCGGTCGCAGGTGCTGCCGCAACGCCTCGGTCAGCGCGCGACGGCCTTGATTGCGTAGCGCCAGCAAGCCGCTGTCACTCAGTACCAGCAGCGCGCCGAGGGCTGCGCGGTTGTTTTGGAACACGCCCAGGCGTGCTTCGCTGACCCATTCATGAGCGCTAAGGGCGTGCTCGATCAGCGGCAGCGAAACGCGTTTCTCTTCGAGTTTGACGATGCGGTCCAGTCTGCCCAGCAATTCAAACCGGCCGTCCTCGCCGATCAGCACGGCATCGGCCGTCTGCTCGACCTGGCCGGGCGGCAGATAGGGCGAACGGATGCGCAATGCGCCGTCGTGGTCCTGACTCAATTCGACGCCATCGAAAGCTTGCCAGCGTTGCCCGCCGTGACGCCAGGCGATGCCTCCGGTTTCCGAGCTGCCGAGAATTTCCGTCGGCCACTGACCCAGGCGTTGTTCGAGGCTTTGCGCTGCGTCGGCTGGCAATGCGCCGCCGGAGGAAAATACCCGGCGCACGGCGCTCAGGCGGGTCCAGTCGAGGTTGTCGCCCATGCGTTTAAGCAGTGCCGGGCTGGCGACCCAGGCAAAGGACGGGTATTCGCCGCTGGCGCGCTGCAGGTCTTCGGCGAACGGCAGCTGGCGGCGAACGAACGGGCGCGCAGCGCACAGCGGCCACAGCAGACGGAACAGCAAACCATAGATGTGTTGCGTCGCCACGCTGCCGATCATGCACGCGGCGCCCAGTTCTGCGCCCCACAGCTGTTCCAGCCCGCAGACTTCATTGGCCAGTTGCCGCAAGCGCTTTTCAATCAGCTTGGGTTCGCCGCTGGAGCCGGAGGTACACAGGCTCAGCCGACACTGGTCCAGATCGAGCGTTGCCGGAGCGAGCGGCGTGGCGTGCAGATCGCTTAAATGTGCGTCGCCTGCCAGGTCAGTCAGCCACAGATCGACCTGGTTCGCCCAGCGCTCGCGGGTCTGACTCTGCAAGTCGGCGGGCAGCAACACATGCACGCCGGCGCGCCAGGCACCGAACAGCGCGATGCCCAGCTCGGCAGCGTCTTCAAGATGGACCGCGATGCGCGTGATGCCACGCGCCTGCAATGCCGCCGCGACGCTCAGCGCCTGATCGCGGAACTGCGCGTGGTCAAGCTCGGGGGCCTGAGTCAGCAATCGGCCCGGCAGGGCATCGAGCAGCAGGTTTTGCAGATTCAGCCAGTTCATGCGATCCATTTCATTTGCCCCCCGCAGAGGGCGGGCGGACGATCCATTCGATTGCAAACAGCAGGCCCATCAGCCCGTAGGAGATCAGCCCGGTGTACAGCGTCCACCATGACAGCGGTGCCCACAACGTCAGCATCGCCGCAGTGAGGCCATTGAGCAGAAAGAACAGGCACCAGATCTGCGTCACCCGGCGAGTGTAGCGAATACCGGATTCGGGGAGGTCCGGGCGGTTGATCCGCGCCATCCTTTCCACGATCGGCGGGCCATAGATCAGGCTGGAGCCAAACAGGCAGAGCATGAATGTGCTGACCAGCACCGGATACCAGCGCAGCATCACATGGCTGTCGAGCAGCCCAAGCATGACGCAGAAGACGAGCGCCACGATGGCCATCGCCAGGCTGCCGGGCTTGCGCTCGCCCGTCAGCGCACGCGCCAGCCAAAGGCTGCCCAGCAACAGGGCGAACTGCCACGGCGCGAAGTGTTCGGTGCCCCAGTAGACGGCAAACGGGTACAGCACACCGGCCAGCAACAGGATCAGGCCAATCAGCCGTTTCATTCGGCTGTGTTGACCAGCTGGTAGACGGCCTCGACCACATCATTCACGGTTCTGACCGACTTGAACGCCTCAGCGGCGATCTTCTTGCCGGTTTTGCGCTTGATATGGTCAATCAGGTCCACAGCGTCGATGCTATCGATTTCCAGGTCCTGATAGAGATTGGCTTCCAGCGTGACCCTTTCGGGCTCGAGTTCGAACAGTTCCACCATTGCAGTGCGCAGGATTTCGAAGATGTCTTCACGGGTTTGCATGTTCAATACTCAGGCCGATTGTCTGGCGCTGACGAAGGCCGCGAGGCTGTCGACGCTGGCGAAATGGTTACGGGTGTCCTTGGCGTCGGCATCGATCCGGATGCCGTAGCGTTTCTGGATGACCAGGCCCAGTTCGAGCGCATCCACCGAATCCAGCCCCAGGCCTTCGCCGAACAGCGTCATGTCGTTGCCGATGTCTTCGGGCGTGATGTCTTCGAGGCCCAGGGCATCGATGATCAACAATTTAATGTCCAGGTGCAGATCGCTCATCTGAGGCGAGCTCCTTGGTGAAATAGTCATGCAGGTAATCGTTGAGCTTGCGGGACGCTATGGGCGGTGGGCCTAGCGCACTGAAGGCATTGGGGTCTATATCGGCACCGACGCACAAACTGAAGTGCACGCGGCGTTGCGGAATGCGATACCAGGGCTCGGCCTTGGTCAGGGTGGTCGGGTTGACCTTGATGGTGACCGGCGTGATCACGCTCGCGCCACGCAGCGCAATGGCGGCTGCGCCCCGGTGAAAGACCGGCGGCTGGCCGGGCTGGGTGCGCGTGCCTTCCGGGAAAATGATCAGGGTCTGGCCGGTTTGCAGGCGCTCTACGGCGGCATCGAGCATGTCCATGCTGCCGTCGTTGCTGATGTAACCGGTGGAACGCACCGGGCCGCGCGTGAACGGGTTCTCCCACAGGCTGCGCTTGACCACGCAGTTGGCGTCACGCACCAGCCCGATCAGAAATACCACGTCGATCAGCGACGGGTGATTGGCGATGATCATCTGGCCGGGGCGGCCGAGTCTTTCGGCACCCTGAACGTCATAGGTCAACACGCCCATGCGCGCCATGATGCGAATGAAGCGCCAGAACAGTCGGCTGATGGTGCGCCGGGCGCGGCGCTGGTGGCTGGCGGCGCTGCCCGGCAGGCAGCTCAATACCGGGAAAACAAACAATCGCAGACAAAGGCCGCTCACCCCGAACAGGGCAAAACTGATACCGGTTGCAAACAGACGCCAGTAATAGGCGTCCCGGCCCTTTTTCAGTGATTGCGTTGCCAGTTCCATAACCGGTTATTCCAGGGGTGCAGGCAGGCGGATTGATTGGTGTGCAAGGCTTGCAGCAGATTCAATGCGTGGGGCCATTGAGTTTGCCGGGAGCCTTGTGTGTCGCTGTGCAAAGACAGTTCCCATTCGTTGCCGGGCGTCAGCAGCAAGCCGACGGCATAGGGAAAAGGCACGTCATCAATCCATTGGGCATAGGCTTGCGGTGGCTGCTCTTCCGTCACCACCAGCAGCACGGCTTCGGCTCCTTCAGCCAGCAGCGCCGCTGCCTCGAATGCTCCATATTCCAGGCCGTCGCCTGCGGCCGCCAGGGCCGTCATTTCACTGGTCTCACCGCGCATGATCGACCACAGACCGATCACTGCGTTATGCACTGACAAGCTGAACTGGGTCGGTGACAGCGGCTCATCTGCGGCCAGATCACGCAGAATTTCAAATGTTCTCGGGGTTTCGCCGTGGCGCGAGACAAACACCAGTGGCACCCGGCCGTAGCCCTCGGTCAGTGGCCAGCCAACGGCAAAAGCCATGCGTGCCATGCGCCCCAGGCGTCGGCGTTGCATTGCAGGAAGAAAAGACACGTCTGGCGCTTCGTCACTGGTCTCCAGCAGCGTCGGATTGAGGCTCCACTGCCGCCAGTCGTCCGCGCTCGCCAGGCCCGGAGCCCAGGCATGCCATCGTGCAATGTTGAAGGTGATCAAGGTTTCTCTTCCCGCCCCTGCGGGCATGTTTCTCGCTACATCGATATCAGGTCGATATTAGCCTGGGTGCGGTAATTTGACCGAGTGCGCGCATTATCCTGATGGGGCTCATGACTGGCAAATTTGTTACGTGAAAGTCGTTAAACGGTCGATATTGCAGGGTCCGGGCCGGTTTTGTGTATGACAACCAGACACCTGCCGTTTTGCGTTAAGCTCTTGGCTGTCATATGGGATGCCTAGAATCGATCTTCTCAGGGTCGTTATCGGCCACTCTTGCTGTTTCTTCATCTTCAAGGAGTCCAAAGCATGCGTCGCGTGGTATTCAATCAGAAAGGTGGTGTCGGCAAATCCAGCATCGCCTGCAATCTGGCTGCAGTCAGCGCTCACGAAGGCTATCGGACACTGTTGATTGACCTCGATGCCCAGGCCAACTCGACTCAGTACCTCACCGGTCTGACTGGCAACGACATTCCGATGGGGATCGCCGAGTTCTTCAAGAACACGCTGTCGGCCGGGCAGTTCGCCAAGAAGAACCATGTCGATATCTACGAAACGCCGTTCGATAACCTGCACGTCGTGACTGCGACTGCCGAACTGGCCGATCTGCAGCCCAAGCTTGAGGCCAAACACAAGATCAACAAGCTTCGCAAACTGCTGGACGAGTTGAGCGAGGATTACGAGCGGATTTACCTGGATACGCCGCCTGCTCTGAATTTTTACGCGGTTTCGGCGCTGATTGCGTCTGATCGCGTATTGATCCCGTTCGACTGCGACAGCTTCTCGCGCCAGGCCCTGTACGGCCTGATGCGTGAAATCGAAGAACTGAAAGAAGATCACAACGAGGATCTGCTGGTCGAAGGCATCATCGTCAACCAGTTCCAGCCAAGGGCCAGCCTGCCGCAGCAGATGCTCGACGAACTGATCGCCGAAGGCCTGCCGGTGCTGCCGGTCTATCTCAATGCATCGGTGAAAATGCGCGAATCGCATCAAGCCAACCTCCCGCTGATCCACCTCGACCCGCGGCATAAACTGACCCAGCAGTTTGTGGAGCTGCATCATCTGCTGGAAACCAACGCTCATCCGTGATGGTTGAGATTATCGTTCCCTACGCTCCAGCGTGAGAACGCCTTGCGTGACGCTCCGCGTCACAGAACTGCGCCGCGCTGCACAGTCAAGACCGGACGCAGAGCGTCCAGAACTGCATGCCGAGGCAGAGCGTCGGCACGATAGTTAATAAGCTTTTGAGATTATCGTTCCCTACGCTCCAGCGTGGGAACGCCGTGCGTGACGCTCCGCGTCACAGATCTGCGCCGCGCTGCACAGTCAAGACCGGACGCAGAGCGTCCAGAACTGCATGCCGACGCAGAGCGTCGGCACGATAGTTAATAAGCTTTTGAGATTATCGTTCCCTACGCTCCAGCGTGGGAACGCCTTGCGTGACGCTCCGCGTCACAGATCTGCGCCGCGCTGCACAGTCAAGATCGGACGCAGAGCGTCCAGAACTGCATGCCGACGCAGAGCGTCGGCACGATCGTTCATAGGGTGCGGAGCACTGGCACCAGAATCAACACGGCTGCGAAAGAGGCCTGAGCACCTCGGGCGTATAGCTGCCGTCTCTCAATGAGCGGGCCAGATGTTCGGCATAGAGTCGCGCGGTCGAGGCCAGTTCTTCGGGGATGCTGATAGCGGCGTCCATATCGGCCTGGACCTGTTCCTGGGATGCGGTCAGGCGGTTGCTGCCGGGTTCGCAGCCGCACTCTACTTCATGGCCCTGCGTGGCGACGGCCACCCGGTCATCGACATACGTCGGGTTGCCCTGGGCAATGAAGCCGATACTCGTGCACGCCGGACACCACACCGGATCGCCCATGCGCGCCACGCGGCGCAGGTCGATGATTTCGTTTGCCGATGCGGTCAGCACAAACCCGCCGGAGGTGGTTGGATCGCCTTCCCTGACAATGAATGACATGGCCGTAGTTCCTCTCGGTTCTAGAAAGCCTGAAGACTAGGTGCAAATTCGTCATCAGGGATCGATGAAAGCCACTTACAGACAGGTCCTACGCAAACATCGGCAGGGCGTTTCGCAAGTGTTTCGCAAGCCCGCCACCGTCACCCGAAAATGATTATTTCGCTCATCGTTACTCCAGCCGTAACGATCCGACTCGCTGCTTGATTGATGCCCGACACCTGTCGCCCCTAAGGTGCTTCACGACAGCAGAATCGTGGAGCGATCATGACAACAACAACTTCCCCTGACGCGCGCTGGACACGTCGTCGTACCGAGAAGCAGCGGCGTCTGGAGCAGGTGCGGTCATTGGCCGACGGTGTGGTGTTGCCGACCGACAACATCGTCGCGGCGCTGGAGGCCTTGCTGGTTTCCGGGGATCGGGTGGTGCTTGAGGGCAATAACCAGAAGCAGGCGGACTTTCTTTCCCGTGCGTTGGCCAGGGTTGATCCGGGCAAGGTGCATGATCTGCACATGATCATGCCCAGCGTCGGCCGCGCCGAGCATCTGGATCTGTTCGAGCAAGGCATTGCACGCAAGCTGGACTTCTCGTTTGCCGGCACGCAAAGCCTGCGCATCAGCCAGTTGCTGGAAGACGGCCTGCTGGAAATCGGCGCGATTCACACTTACATCGAACTGTATTCGCGGCTGGTGGTGGACCTGATCCCCAACGTGGTGCTGGCCGCAGGCTTCATGGCCGACCGGGCCGGGAACATCTACACCGGGCCCAGCACCGAAGACACTCCCGCACTGATCGAACCTGCCGCGTTCAGCGATGGCATCGTCATCGTTCAGGTCAATCAACTGGTGGATGACGTCAGCGAGCTGCCTCGGGTCGATATTCCCGCCTCGTGGGTCGACTTCGTGGTAGTCGCCGACAAGCCGTTCTACATCGAACCCCTGTTCACCCGCGACCCGCGCCACATCAAGCCGGTGCATGTGCTGATGGCGATGATGGCGATTCGCGGGATCTACGAAAAACACAATGTGCAGTCGCTGAACCATGGCATCGGTTTCAACACCGCCGCCATCGAACTGATCCTGCCGACCTACGGCGAGTCGCTGGGGCTGAAAGGCAAGATCTGCCGCAACTGGACGCTCAATCCGCACCCGACCCTGATCCCGGCGATTGAAAGTGGCTGGGTCGAGAGCGTGCATTGTTTCGGCACCGAGCTGGGCATGGAAAACTACATCGCTGCCCGCCCGGACGTGTTCTTCACCGGGCGCGACGGCTCGCTGCGTTCCAACCGGCAACTGTGCCAGCTGGCTGGCCAGTACGCAGTGGACCTGTTCATCGGCGCGACGCTGCAAGTCGACGGCGACGGGCATTCCTCCACCGTCACCCGAGGGCGTCTGGCAGGCTTCGGCGGCGCGCCGAACATGGGCCATGACCCGCGCGGTCGGCGTCACGCCACTCCGGCCTGGCTGGACATGCGTCAGCAGCAGGATGACGGCCCGGCTGCTTATCTGGAACGCGGCAAAAAGCTCGTGGTGCAGATGGTCGAGACCTTTCAGGAAGGCGGCAAACCCACCTTCGTCGAAACGCTGGACGCGGTCGAGGTGGCGAAGAAAAGCGGCATGCCGCTGGCGCCGATCATGATTTACGGCGACGACGTCACCCATTTGTTGACCGAAGAAGGCATCGCCTACCTCTACAAGGCGCGCAGTCTGGAGGAGCGTCAGGCGATGATTGCCGCCGTGGCGGGCGTGACCGTGATCGGTTTGCGCCACAACCCGAAAGACACGGCCCGCATGCGTCGCGAAGGCTTGATCGCGCTGCCGGAAGACCTAGGCATCCGCCGCACCGACGCCAGCCGCGAGCTGCTGGCCGCCAAGAGTATCGCCGAACTGGTCGAGTGGTCCGGTGGCCTTTATAACCCGCCTGCCAAATTCAGGAGCTGGTGATGAGCGCACTGCAACGGACACCGCAATCGGCCTCGCTGGCCGAGCAATTGGCCGATCTGGCCGTCGATGCATTGATCGACGAAGCCGACCTGTCACCCAAACCTGCGCTGGTGGACCGGCGTGGCAGCGGTGCGCACACCGATCTGCACCTGGGCCTGATGCATTCCTCGGCGCTGTCGCTCTGGCCGACGTTCAAACTGATGGCCGATGCCGCTGTGGAGTTCAAGGACGTGGGCCAGCCGTTGCGTGAGGCACTGGGACGTCTGGGCCGCGAAGGCGAAGTGGCCATGCTGCGAACCACTGGCGACGTAAATACTCATCGTGGCGCGATCTGGGCATTGGGCCTGCTGGTGACGTCGGTGGCGCTGGACCCGCAAGACTGCGCAGCGCAAGCGGTCTGCCAGCGAGCAGCCCGTCTGGCGCTGATTCAGGATCGGCAGGTCATCACGCAACACAGTCACGGCAGTGAAGTGGTTCGCCGCTACGGTGTCATGGGTGCCAGAGAGCAGGCGCAGCAGGGCTTTCCTGCTGTCACTCAGTTTGCGCTGCCGCAATTGCAGCGCAGTCGTGTGACGGGGTGTGGCGAACAGAACGCCCGGCTTGATGCACTGCTGGCAATCATGACCTGCCTGACCGACACCTGTGTGTTGCATCGTTCTGGCCTCGAAGGGCTGAACGCCATGCAGCAGGGCGCGCAACGCGTGCTGGACGCGGGAGGCAGTGCCAGCCTGGCCGGTCGGCGTGCCCTGAATGAACTGGATCAGCAACTGCTGGCCCTCAATGCCTCGCCCGGCGGCGCGGCTGACCTGCTCGCCGCCTGCCTGTTTATCGATAGCCTGGAGCCTGCGCTCGGCCCTGTTTCAAGGAGTGCCTGAAATGGAAACCCTGTCTTTTGAATTCCCCGCCGGACAGCCGCCGAAAGGCCGGGCGTTGGTGGGTGTGGTCGGCTCTGGCGATCTGGAAGTGCTGCTGGAACCGGGTCAGCCGGGAACGCTGTCGATTCAGGTGGTGACCTCGGTCAACGGTGCTTCGCTGCGCTGGAAGCACCTGTTCGAGCGCATGTTCGACGGTCAGACGCCGCCCGCGCTGAGCATCGACATTCATGACTTCGGTGCGACGCCCGGCGTGGTGCGCCTGCGTCTGGAGCAGGGCTTCGAGGAGATCGGCCATGACTGATAACGCACGCTTGCTGAGCCAGCACAGCTTCATCGAACTCGGTGCCCGCCAGCGTGCCCGCGCCTTGCTGGATGCAGGCAGTTTTCGTGAATTGCTCGGCCCCTTTGACCGTGTCATGTCGCCCTGGCTGGCCATGCAGGGCGTAGTGCCCCAGGCCGATGATGGCGTGGTGGTCGTCAAAGGCACGGTCGATGGGCGGCCGGTGGTGATCGCCGCCATCGAAGGCTCGTTTCAGGGCGGCAGCATGGGCGAAGTCGGCGGCGCGAAAATGGCCGGCGCGCTGGAGCTGGCGGCCGAAGACAACCGCAACGGCATTCCTACTGCCGCCATCGTGTTGCTGGAAACCGGTGGCGTGCGTTTGCAGGAAGCCAATCTCGGCCTGGCGGCGATTGCCGAGATTCATGCCGCGATGGTCGATCTGCGCCAGTACCAGCCGGTGATTGGCGTGGTGGCAGGCAGCGTCGGCTGTTTTGGCGGGATGTCGATTGCTGCGGGGTTGTGCAGCTATTTGCTGGTCACCCAGGAAGCCCGGCTCGGCCTGAACGGTCCGCAGGTGATCGAGCAGGAAGCCGGCATTGAAGAGTACGACTCGCGCGACCGACCGTTTATCTGGAGCCTGACCGGCGGCGAACAGCGTTTCGCCAGCGGTCTGGTGGACGGCTTTGCTGCAGACGATGTGGCCGATATCCGCCAGCAGGTCAGTGCCTGGCTCAAGCAGGGGGTGCCCGAAACGCATCGCAGCAGTCAGTACCAACTGTTCCTGCAACGCCTGGCCAGCCTCGACACTGAGCCGCAAATCGATCCGCAGGGTGTGCGCACCCTCTATCAAGGAGCCCGGTCATGAGTCATTCACCGCGGGGTTTGAACTGGTTCAACGCCTTGAGCGCAGGCGGCCACGAAGTCACAGGTCTGCCTGCCTCGCTCAAGGTGGCCGACGGTTTTCTCGGCGAGCAGGCGGTGCGGTTTGTTGCAGTGATTGCCGATACCGACAACCGCTTTCCTCGGGCGCGTCAGGGCGAAGTCGGCTTGCTGGAAGGCTGGGGCCTGGCCAAGGCGGTGGACGATGCGATCGAGCAGGATCGCGACCGCGCCGAAAAGCGCGCACTGATTGCCATCGTCGATGTACCGAGCCAGGCCTATGGCCGTCGCGAAGAAGCGCTCGGCATTCACCAGGCACTGGCCGGTGCTGTGGACAGCTATGCACGGGCCCGTCTGGCGGGGCATCCGGTGATCGGCCTTTTGGTGGGCAAAGCGATGTCCGGCGCCTTCCTGGCCCACGGTTATCAAGCCAATCGATTGATCGCGCTGCGTGATCCTGGCGTTATGGTGCACGCGATGGGCAAGGCTTCGGCCGCCCGCGTGACCCTGCGCAGTGTCGAAGAGCTGGAAAAGCTTGCCGCCAGCATTCCGCCGATGGCTTACGACATCGACAGCTACGCCAGCCTCGGTCTGCTCTGGGAGACCCTCTCGGTCAGTCAGATCGAGCAGCCTGCGGCGGATGACCTGACTCAGGTGCGCAGCGTGCTGCGCAGCGCGATCAAGGACGTGCAGGCCAGTGGCGTCGACCTGAGCAGTCGCCTGGGCGCGAGCAACCGTGCGGCCTCGGCGAAAGTGCGTCAGCTCATGCGGGCGCAGTGGTGATCGATAACGCTCTCGCGGTGCTGCCTCATGATCTGTTGTGGGGCATGCCGCTGTCTGCCTTGCCGGATGATGCGCCCAAGTGGGCGGTCGAAGCGGTACTCGCCGGGCAGCCGGTCGTCGTGCGGCGTCAAGTGATGCCAGACGGTCAGGTGGCGGTAGGCTTGCGTGGCCGGGGGCGCGAGCAGCGCTACGGTGCGGGTATGTTGCTGGCGGATGTGTATCGCCGGGTCACCCCCGAACAATTGCTTGATTGCCCTCCCGACCACCGGCGCGACTGGCCGGCGTTGCGCGCCTTGCGCCAGATCCGTCCGGTGATGGAGGCGCTGGAACTGGTCTGGGGTGTCGGCGGCAGTGCCGGTTTTGAACTGGCCAGCGGTTTCCCGGCACTGCATCAGGACAGCGATCTGGACCTGATTCTACGCACGCCCGAACCGTTCAGTCGGCGCTGCGCGGCCGAACTGGTCGAAGCGCTGGAAACATCGGTCTGCCGGGTGGATGTCCAGCTACAGCTTGATCAGGGCGCGGTCGCGCTGCGCGAATGGGCGCGGCCAACTGGCCGGGTGCTGCTCAAGACCGCCAGCGGTGCGCGACTGGTGACCGACCCGTGGCATCTGGTCGAGGCGTGCGCATGAGCAGCCTGTGGGCGTTTCCCGGTCAGGGCGCGCAGCAGGCAGGCATGCTGCATCAGTTGCCCGACGACCCCGTGGTTCGCGATTGCCTGCAAGAAGCCGCCGATGCGCTGGGTGAGGAAGTATCGGGGCTAGACACTGCGCCGGCGCTGCAATCGACCCGTGCTGTTCAGCTGTGCCTGCTGATCGCCGGTGTCGCCTGCGCCCGCGTGTTGCAGGCGCGTGGCTGTGTGCCGGATTATGTCGCAGGGCTGTCCATCGGTGCGTATCCGGCAGCCGTCATTGGTGGCGCGCTGGCCTTCGACGATGCTGTGCGGCTGGTCGCGCTGCGCGGCGAACTGATGCAGAGCGCTTATCCCGAGGGCTACGGCATGACCGCTGTCATCGGCCTGGACCAGGCTCAGGTCGAGGTGATGATCGAGCAAACACACAGCCCGAGAACTCCGGTGTTTCTCGCCAATATCAACGCCGACCATCAGATGGTCATCGCAGGCAGCGCCGAGGCGATGCAGCAGGTCGGTCAACTGGCCAAGGCTGCCGGGGCCGCAGCAGTAAAGCGGCTGGCGGTCAGCGTGCCGTCGCATTGCTCTTTGCTGGAAGCGCCCGCGCAGCAACTGGCCGAGGCTTTTGCATGCATCCCATTGAAAACACCGACGGTGCGCTACCTCAGCGGCAGCACGGCACGTCCGGTGCTGAGTACCGAAAAGCTGCGTGACGATCTGGCTTTCAATATGTGCCGGGTTATCGACTGGCGCAGCACCGTGGAAACCGCCTACGAGCGTGGCGTGCGCCTGCACATCGAACTGCCGCCCGGGTCGGTACTGACCGGGCTGGCGCGCAAGGTTTTTCAGCAAGGCACCGCACTGGCGTTTCAGGCGGCGCGTCTGGACAGTCTGGTCGCGCTGTCGCGAGAGGAGGGCTGCCGCACCCGATAGAGCCGCCGTGCAGATGCTACGAAGGACAAAAACAACAACTTCAGCAATGCGAACAGAGGAATAACAACCATGATTATCTACGGTGTTGCACTACTGGCTATCTGCACGCTTGCGGGCGTGATTCTCGGTGACATGCTCGGCGTACTGCTGGGCGTCAAATCCAACGTAGGCGGGGTCGGGATCGCCATGATCTTGCTGATCTGCGCGCGTCTGTGGATGGAAAAAAACGGCGGCATGAGCAAGGGCTGTGAAATGGGCGTCGGCTTCTGGGGTGCTCTATACATCCCGGTGGTGGTCGCGATGGCCGCGCAACAAAACGTCGTGACCGCGCTGAAAGGCGGGCCGGTGGCGGTATTGGCCGCGGTGGGTTCAGTGGTGCTGTGTGCCTGCACCATCGCGTTGATCAGCCGCACCAACCGGGGCGAGCCGTTGCCCGAGGAAGAGCCGCTGCTGACGCCTGACATCACCCCGGCTGGAGGTCGCTGATATGTGGGATCTCATCGAGAAAGGACTTGAACACAACGGCCTGATTACCGCATTCGCTTTCGTCGGCATCATCATGTGGGTCTCGGTGGTGCTTTCAAAGCGCCTGACCTTCGGCAGGGTGCACGGCTCGGCGATTGCCATCGTCATCGGCCTGATTCTGGCCTGGGTCGGCGGCACCTTGACCGGTGGCCAGAAAGGTCTGGCCGACATCACGCTGTTCTCCGGGATCGGTCTGATGGGCGGGGCGATGCTGCGTGACTTCGCCATCGTGGCAACGGCCTTCGAAGTACAGGCCACCGAAGCACGCAAGGCCGGGATGATCGGAGTGATTGCCTTGCTGCTGGGCACGATTCTGCCGTTTATCGTCGGCGCGAGCATTGCCTGGATGTTCGGCTATCGCGATGCCATCAGCATGACCACCATTGGCGCGGGCGCGGTGACCTATATCGTGGGTCCTGTAACAGGTGCTGCCTTGGGTGCAAGCTCTGACGTCATGGCGCTGTCGATTGCCACCGGCCTGATCAAGGCGATTCTGGTGATGGTCGGCACACCCATGGCGGCGCGCTGGATGGGGCTGGATAATCCGCGCTCGGCGATGGTCTTCGGTGGTCTGGCCGGTACGGTCAGCGGTGTCACTGCAGGCCTGGCGGCGACGGATAGGCGTCTGGTGCCTTATGGCGCCCTGACCGCTACGTTCCATACCGGGCTCGGCTGTTTGCTCGGGCCTTCAGTGCTGTACTTCATCGTGCGCGCTATCGTCGGCTAACGGGCTGATCAGGTCGCCTGCTCCAGCAGGCGATTGGCGTACATCCGGCATTCGGCCAGCAGCGCCAGCAGGTTGGGATCGCGCTCCTTGGATTTGAGAAAGACCATGCCGATGTGTTGCTGCATCCGGTAGCGGCTCTGCAGCGGGATCAGCCGCACGCGGTTTTCATAGACCGCAGCGATTCTGCCCGGCAGCAACGCATAGCCGACGCCGGAACTGACCATGCTCAGCAGGGTGAAGATGTCATTCACCTGCATCGCCACCTTGGGCTCGAACCCGGCCTGACGAAAAACCCGGATACCGTCACGGTGAGTCGCGAAGCCCTGGGTCAGCGTGATGAACGTTGCTTCGCGCAGGTCGCTCAGGTCGACTTCGTTACGCTTGGCGAACGGCGAGTCAGTGGGGACGGCCAGAAAGATGTCATCGGAAAACAGCGCCAACTGCTCGCAGTCCTGGTCATTGGTGCTCTCGTCCAGCGCCACCAGCATGGCATCGACTTCCATGTTCTTGAGCTTGTAGAGCAGGTCAATGTTCGAACCCAGAATCAGGTCGATATTCAGTTCGCTGCGGCGGATCTTCAGGCCCATGATCAGCTGCGGCACGGTCTTGACCGTTAGCGAGTACAGCGCCCCAAGCCGAAAACGCGCCGCCGAGAACCCCGCCGCCTGACGGGTCAGTTCTACGGTGGCAAGCACATCCTGCACCAGTTTCTGCGCGCGTTCTTCGAGCACATAAGCGCTTTCCAGCGGCGTCAGATTACGGCCCTCGTGCTTGAACAGCGGGCAGCGCAGGGCGCTTTCCAGCGAATGAATGGCGCGGTGGACGCTGACGTTACTGGTCTGCAACTCCTCCGCTGCACGGGCGAGATTGCCGGTGCGCATGAACGCCAGGAATATTTCCAGTTTCTTCAGCGTGAGTTCGTCATCGATCTGCATGGTGTGGCGCGTGTTGTTGGTGTGCGCTGATTGTGCCCTGTAATGACAGATACGTTGCTCTTTGTTTCAATAACCGGGAGCCTTTGTCATCAGTGTTTTCTCTAGGTGAGGGCAATAAGCGGATGTATTACGGAGAAAAATTCAACGCGTGGTCACACTTGATCGGTGCCGTTCTGGCGACGGTTGGCGCGGTCTGGCTGCTGGTGCTGGCCAGCCTGCAGGGTGATGTCTGGAAGGTAGTCAGCATCGCGATCTACGGCGCGTGCCTGATCACACTGTACAGCGTGTCGACCATTTACCACAGCGTTCAGGGGCGTACGAAGTCGATCATGCAGAAGGTTGATCATTTTTCGATCTACCTGATGATTGCAGGCAGTTACACACCGTTCTGTCTGGTGACCTTGCGCGGCGCGTGGGGCTGGACGCTGTTCGGCATTGTCTGGGGACTGGCGCTGATCGGCATCCTGCAAGAGATAAAGCCGCGTTCCGAAGCGCGAATCCTGTCCATCGTGATTTATGCGGTGATGGGCTGGATCGTTTTGGTGGCCGTCAAACCGCTGATCGCCGCGCTCGGCACCGCTGGTTTCATCTGGCTGGCGGGCGGCGGCGTGCTGTACACCGTCGGCATTCTGTTCTTCGCCTACGATCACAAGCGCCACTTTCATGGCATCTGGCACCTGTTCGTGATCGGCGGCAGTCTGATGCACTTCGTGGCGATCTGTTTTTATGTGCTTTGAGGAGGGGCGATGGGGACCTGACTCTCGTTACCACGCTCCAGCGCGGTAATGCCTTTCTCGACGCTCCGCGTCCGCTCTTGAGCCTTCAGTGCTGCGCAGACAGGTGACGTGGAGCGTCACGAAATGCATGCCAACGCGGAGCATTGGCACGATAAGCAGGTAGATCTGTGTATAACCGTGAGCGCTGGAGCGTGGTGACGATCATCAGCAGTCAGAAATCGCCCCACAACTGCTGCGCGACGCTCAGTGCAACCACCGGGGCAGTTTCGGTGCGCAGGACGCGGGGGCCGAGGCGGGCGGCGTGGAAGCCGGCGTCTTGTGCCTGATCGACTTCTGCATCGTTCAAGCCGCCTTCCGGCCCGATCAGGAAGGCCAGGCTTTCGGGTTTTGCATGGCTGATCAGCGGTTCGGCCACCGGGTGCAGGACCAGTTTCAGGTCAGCTTCGGTGAGCTTGATCCAGTCCGCCAGCGGCATAGGCGGGTGAATCACCGGCACCACCGAGCGACCGCACTGCTCGCAGGCGCTGATCGCGATCTGCTGCCAGTGCGCCTGACGTTTCTCGGCGCGCTCGTCCTTGAGGCGCACTTCACAGCGTTCGCTGACAATCGGCGTAATTTCGCTGACGCCCAGTTCAGTGGCTTTCTGAATCGCCCAGTCCATCCGCTCGCCACGCGACAGGCCCTGACCCAGATGAATGCGCAAGCCTGACTCAACCTGCCCGGCGAAGCTCTCGGACAGTTGCACGCGCACACGTTTCTTGCCGACTTCCAGCAACGTGCCGCGAAACTCATTGCCCGAGCCATCGAACAGTTGCAGGGCATCGCCCTCGGTCATGCGCAACACGCGGCTGATGTAATGCGCCTGGGCTTCAGGCAGCTCGTGCTCGCCCAGGCTCAGCGGCGTTTCAGTAAAAAAGCGGGACAGTCTCATGGTGTGTCTCGGTTCTGATGTTCATTCTGTGATGACGCTTGCGCGGACAAGCGAAGCGTCGCCCGGTTCGCTCGCACATGTGCAGCATCTTTGCGGACAACGCCGTCCTGATGTAGGAGCGGACTTGTCCGCGAAGGTGTCAGTCGCGAAGCCGCAAATTCCAGCCCTTAACCCGGATCCCTGAAGTCCGGATGAAAGTTCTCGCGCACGGCAACACTGATGTTGCTGCGTGTCGCGATATCAATACCTTCGGTGGCCACTTCAGCCAGAAAGTCGATCTGCTCCGGCGTAATCACGTACGGCGGCAGGAAATACACCACGCTGCCCAGCGGCCGCAGCAGCGCGCCACGCTCCAGCGCATGCTGAAAGACCTTCATGCCGCGCCGCTCCTGCCACGGGTAAGCGGTCTTGCTGGCCTTGTCCTGAACCATTTCGATAGCGATGGCCATGCCGGTCTGGCGTACTTCGGCAACGTGCGGATGGTCCACCAGGTGCGCGGTGGCAGTCGCCATTCGTTGCGCCAGCGCCTTGTTGTTTTCGATGACGTTGTCCTGCTCGAAGATATCCAGCGTCGCCAGCGCCGCAGCGCAGGCCAGCGGGTTGCCGGTGTAACTGTGCGAGTGCAGGAAGGCGCGCAGGGTCGGGTAGTCGTCGTAGAACGCGTCGTACACGTCGTCCGTGGTCAGGCAGGCCGCCAGCGGCAAGTATCCGCCAGTCAGCGCCTTGGACAGGCACAGGAAATCCGGGCGGATACCCGCCTGTTCGCAGGCAAACATGGTGCCGGTACGGCCAAAGCCGACGGCGATTTCATCGTGAATCAGGTGCACGCCATAGCGGTCGCAGGCTTCGCGCAGCAGCTTGAGGTAGATCGGGTGATACATGCGCATGCCGCCCGCGCCCTGAATCAGCGGCTCTACGATCACTGCTGCGACAGTGGCATGATGCTCGGCGAGGGTTTGCTCCATGGCGGCAAACATGTTGCGCGAATGCTCTTCCCAGCTCATGCCGTCCGGGCGGTGATAGCAGTCGGGGCTTGGCACCTTGATGGTGTCAAGCAGCAGCGCCTTGTAGGTTTCCGTGAACAGCGGCACGTCACCGACCGACATCGCGGCCATGGTTTCGCCGTGGTAGCTGTTGGTCAGGGTGACGAAGCGTTTCTTGTCCGGCTGGCCGCGGTTGAGCCAGTAATGAAAGCTCATCTTCAGCGCCACTTCGATGCACGATGAGCCGTTGTCGGCGTAGAAGCAGCGCGTCAGGCCTTCGGGTGTGAGCTTGACCAGTCGCTCGGACAGCTCGATCACCGGCTGATGGCTGAAGCCGGCGAGAATCACGTGTTCCAGCTGGTCGACCTGATCCTTGATGCGCTGGTTGATGCGCGGGTTGGCATGCCCGAAAACGTTGACCCACCAGGAACTGACAGCGTCCAGATAACGCTTGCCTTCGAAGTCTTCGAGCCATACGCCTTCGCCACGTCTGATTGGTATCAGCGGCAGATTTTCGTGGTCTTTCATCTGCGTGCAGGGGTGCCACAGGACCTTGAGGTCACGTTGCATCCACTGGTCATTGAGGCCCATTTTCAATCTCCGGGTAGCGACTCGCCTGATGCGAGGACGAACAATCGCGCAAGCCTATGCAATGCCCGGCCATGGAACAACCTCTGATGCATTTTTAACGGTCGATGGACATTGCTGGCGGCTATTTGATGGCTCGCGTATCCTGCGCAGCGAGTCGATTTTTCGGGCTGACTTGCCCAATCTTTCCTACTTTTTTCGGAGTTCGCCGAATGCTTTCTGGGTGGCTGCGCGCGTGTGCGCTGATAGTTGCAGGGCTGGTCAGCGTTTCGACGCTCGCCGATGAAAAACAACGCACCGCGATTGTCGTCGGCGGTGGTCTGGCGGGTTTGACCGCTGCTTATGAACTGCAGGCCAAGGGCTGGCAGGTAACGCTGCTGGAAGCCAAGCCGGCGCTGGGTGGTCGCTCCGGTCTGGCAACCAGCGAATGGATCGGCAACACCAAGGCCCAGCCGGTGTTGAACCGCTACCTGGACACCTTCAAGCTGACAACCGTGCCCGCGCCGGAATTCGTGCGTACGCCCGGCTACCTGATCGACGGCGTGTACTTCACCCAGGCCGACCTGGCTGTCAAACAGCCTGCGACCGCCGAAGCGATAAAGCGTTACAACGACACGCTGGACAACCTGGCGCGCTCGGTGGATGACCCGGAAAACCCGGCGTCCAACAGCACGCTGTTCGCGCTGGACCAGATCAACGTCGCCAACTGGCTCGACCGCCTGACCCTGCCCGCCACGGCCCGTCAGCTGATCAACCAGCAGATTCGTACCCGCTACGACGAGCCTTCGCGCTTGTCGCTGCTGTATCTGGCACAGCAATCGCGGGTGTACCGTTCGGTTGATGAGCGCGATTTGCGCGCCTCACGCCTGCCCGGTGGCAGCGCGGTATTGACTCAGGCGTTCGTCAAGCAACTCAAGACCGTCAAGACCAGCGCGCCGGTGTCGGCAGTGGTGCAGGAAAAAGACAAAGTTACCGTCAAGGCTGGCGCCACCAGCTACACCGCCGATTACGTGGTGATGGCTGTGCCGTTGCGTTCGCTGAGCAAGATTCAGATGACACCTGCGCTGGATGCCCAGCACATGGGTGCGATCAAGAGTATCAATTACGGCTGGCGCGACCAGATCATGCTCAAGTTCAAGACCCCGGTCTGGGACAGCAAGGCGCGTATGTCGGGTGAAGTGTTCAGCAACACCGGTCTGGGCATGCTCTGGATCGAGCCTGCACTCAAGGGCGGCGCCAATGTGGTGATCAACCTGTCTGGCGACAATGCCCGCATCATGCAGGCGTTCGGCGACAAGCAGATGGTCGATCAGGTGCTGATCCGTCTGAACGCGTTCTACCCTGAAGCGCGTGGCGCCTTCTCCGGCTATGAAATCCGTCGTTACAGCGTCGATCCTTCTACCGCCGGCTCGTATCTGGCGTATGGCCCTGGCCAGATCAGCAAGTACTGGCGCTTGTGGGAAAGGCCGATTCTGCGTGTGGCCTTTGCCGGTGAGCATACCGACACCTTGTACCCCGGCACGCTGGAAGGCGCATTGCGCAGCGGCCAGCGGGCTGCCAGCCAGGTGCAGGATCTGGCGGCTGGCAAGTCGTTCGAACCGGTCAAGGTTGCTCCACCGAAAGCGCCTGCACCGGCTTCGCAGCAGTCCGAAGGCAACTTCTTCAGCAATCTGTTTGGGGGTGGTTCTTCTGACAAACCGGCTGAACCTGCCAAACCGCAGGCTGACAAGCCGGGCTTCTTCTCGCGCCTGTTTGGCGGTTCAGAAGCGCCAGCACCAGCACCAGCGCCTGCCCCGGTAGAAAAAGCGCCGGAGCCCGCTCCAGCGCCTGCACCTGCCGCAGCACCTGCACCCGTGGTTGCGCCGGTGGTTCAGCCGGTCAAACCTCCGGTAAAAGCAGAGCCGGTGAAAAAACCGCAGTCCAAGGAAGACGCAAAGAAAGCAGCAGCGAAAAAAGAAGCGGCTAAAAAAGAGGCAGCAAAAAAGGAAGCAGCGAAAAAGGTGGCGAGCAAGCCTGCCCCTGCCAAGACGCCTGCTGAAACAGCGCCCGCCGACGTCAACAACTGACGGGGCACTGGGCTGACCCAAAAGGAGCGCGGTTTATGCCGCGCTCCTTTTTTTATGCGCGCCGGATTCGTTCTATACACAGGAGCCGGGTTTACGCAGGGTGATTGTGCCGTTCATCGGCATCGAACGGCCGATGGTCCTTACAAAGTGTTACTGATCGCGAATTATCGAGATGCTATGGCGGCAAGGGCAGTCTGCACGGCTGAAAGGCGGTTCGGACACTGATAAAACCAGCCTCGCCGAAACGCAGAATGGCGCCACGATCGATCGTATTGTTCGATAGGTCAGAGCAAAATTTTGCGCTTTCATTCGATAGATAAAGCGCTAGTCTGGTAACACTTCTGACAAGGTACTGGTAATGCAGCTACGTAACTCATCCTCTCGCTACGGTCTGGTCAGCATGGTGCTGCACTGGGGTGTGGCCGCTGTTGTGTTTGGCATGTTCGCCTTGGGGCTGTGGATGGTGGGGCTGGATTACTACGACACCTGGCGCAAGGCTGGTCCTGATCTGCACAAGAGCATCGGCATTACTCTGTTTGCGATCATGCTGATCCGCGTGGTCTGGCGTTTGCTCAGCCCGCCACCGCCGCCGTTAAGCAGCTACAGTAAGTTGACGCGTATCGGCGCAACGTTCGGTCATCTGTTTTTGTACGTTGCGCTGTTTGCCGTGATGTTTGCCGGCTACCTCATATCCACTGCCGATGGTGTGGGTATTCCGATATTTGGCCTGTTCGAGGTGCCTGCGCTGGTTTCAGGTTTGCCTGATCAGGCAGAAACAGCCGGCTGGATTCATTTGTATCTGGCGTGGGTCATCGTGGTCTTCGCGGTGCTCCATGGCCTCGCTGCACTGAAACACCATTTCATCGATCACGATGTGACCCTCAAGCGAATGCTGGGTCGTAATTGATTGTTCAACCAAAACGGGAATAAAAGCATGTTGAAGAAGTCTCTCGCCGCTCTGGCTCTGGGTACCGCACTGTTGTCTGCCGGTCAGGCCATGGCTGCCGACTACGTAATCGACAAGGAAGGTCAACACGCATTCGTTGACTTCAAGATCAGCCACCTGGGCTACAGCTTTATTCACGGTACGTTCAAGGACTGGGACGGCACGTTCAGCTTTGACGCTGCCAAGCCAGAAGCCAGCAAGATCAACGTCGAGCTGAAAACCGCCAGCCTGTTCACTAACCATGCCGAGCGCGACAAACACATCTCCAGCAAGGATTTCCTGGACGTTGCCAAATACCCGGAAGCCAAGTTCGTTTCCACCGCTGTCAAATCGACCGGCGAGAAAACGGCTGACGTCACTGGCGACCTGACCCTGCACGGCGTCACCAAGCCAATCGTGATCAAGGCAACCTTCAACGGCGAAGGCAAGGATCCGTGGGGCGGCTACCGCGCCGGCTTCAACGGTACTTCGACGCTGAACCTGAATGACTTCGGCATCAAAGGCCCTGGCCCGACGTCGCAGACGCTGGACCTGGACATCAGCTTCGAAGGCGTACAGAAGAAGTAAGTGCACGCTTGATCGACAGAACGCCGACCTTTGGGTCGGCGTTTTTGTTAGGGCTGCCCAGGATCGGACGCGGAGCGTCCAGGGCTGCGCTACCACGCGGAGCGTGGGAGCGATGAACTCTCCGGGCAGAAACGTCTTGAGGTGACTATCGTGCCAATGCTCCGCGTTGGCATGCATTTCGTGACGCTCTGCGTCACAGATCTGCGCCACGCTGCCCGCTCAAGATCGGACGCGGAGCGTAGGAGCGATGAGCTCTCCGGGCATAAACGTCTTGAGGTGACTATCGTGCCAATGCTCCGCGTTGGCATGCATTTCGTGACGCTCTGCGTCACAGATCTGAGCCGCGCTGCACGCTCAAGATCGGACGCGGAGCGTGGGAGCGATGAACTCTCTGGGCAGAAACGTCTTGAGGTGACTATCGTGCCAATGCTCCGCGTTGGCATGCATTTCGTGACGCTCTGCGTCACAGATCTGCGCCGCGCTGCCCGTTCAAGATCGGACGCGGAGCGTGGGAGCAATTATTCCTCCAGACCCAAAAACAAAAACGCCCCGAACAGGTCGGGGCGTTTTGTGTGTTGCGTGGCTGTCAGCTGTCGCGGTTGCGGGTCAGCAGGGCCGGTTTTTCACCGCGTGGGCGTGCTGGCAACTGATCCAGTTGCTCGGCAGACGGGAAGCGGTCGATCTTTGATTCCTTGTGTACGATCTTCGGCTGAGGCTGGCCGTCACGCGGGGCGCGCACGGCTGGCTCCTGGCCTTCACGCGGCAAGGGTTGCTCTTCACGTGCCGGACGACGACCGCGTGGCTGACCATCGCGCGAGCGCGGTGCCGAAGTGCCCGAGCCGTTACGCTTTGGTGCGCCAGTACCGGAGCCGGTGCGTGGAGCGCCACCCGCAGGGCGACCCTGACCGGCTGGACGGCCAGCGCCGCCAGCGGCCGGTGCTGCTGCGCCAGGCGCGGCAGCCGGGCGACGACCACGGTTCTGGCCTTTGCCCTGATAAGGGCTGACGTAGTCAGCGCGATTGCCGAAGTTATCTACTTCGTCATCGCGAAACTCGTCAGGGGCTCGATCCGCTGCCGGACGCGGTGTGGCCGGTTGCGATGCACGCTGTTCACTGCGAGGCGTGCCCTCACGAGGTTTTTTTTCGCGTGGCTGCCTGGCAGGGCGTTCGCCAGTGGCGGCCGCAGCGGCAGGTTTTTCCTTGCCTTTATCCTTGCCCTTGTCGCGACGACCACCGTTGTTCTTGTCGCCATCGCCACGCGCAGGGCGCGCACCACGCGGGTTACGAACATCCGGACGCTCACGCACTTCCGGCTTCTCAGCCTCGACTGCGGTGATGTCGAAGCCCATCAGATCGCCATCCGGAATCTTCTGTTTGGTCATGCGCTCGATGCTTTTGAGCAGCTTCTCTTCGTCCGGCGCGACCAGCGAAATGGCTTCGCCGGAACGACCGGCACGGCCAGTACGACCGATACGGTGGACGTAATCTTCGTCGACGTTAGGCAGCTCGAAGTTGACCACGTGCGGCAACTGGTCGATGTCCAGCCCGCGAGCCGCGATATCGGTTGCAACCATGATGCGGACATCACCGGCCTTGAAATCAGCCAGTGCCTTGGTGCGCGCGTTCTGGCTCTTGTTGCCGTGGATCGCAACGGCCGCAAGACCGTGCTTGTCCAGGTACTCGGCCAGACGGTTGGCGCCATGCTTGGTGCGCGTGAAAATCAGCACCTGTTCCCAGGCACCGACCGTGATCAAATGCGCCAGCAGTGAGCGTTTGTGGTTGGCCGCAAGGCGGAAAACCCGTTGCTCGATACGCTCGACCGTGGTGTTCGGCGGCGTGACTTCGATGCGCTCCGGGTTATGCAGCAGCTTGCCAGCCAACGCGGTGATGTCGTTGGAGAAGGTTGCCGAGAACAGCAGGTTCTGGCGCTTGGCAGGCAAGCGGGCGAGGACCTTCTTGACGTCATGCACGAAGCCCATGTCGAGCATCCGGTCTGCTTCATCAAGCACCAGGATTTCGACGTGGGACAGGTCGACGCTGCCTTGACCGGCGAGGTCGAGCAGGCGGCCGGGGCAGGCCACCAGTACGTCTACACCACGGGCCATGGCCTGAACCTGCGGGTTCGTGCCAACGCCGCCGAAGATGCAGGCGCTGACGAACTTCAGGTCGCGGGCGTAGAGCTTGAAGCTCTCGTGCACCTGCGCGGCCAGTTCG
This sequence comes from Pseudomonas syringae, assembly GCF_023278085.1. Classification (NCBI taxonomy): domain Bacteria; kingdom Pseudomonadati; phylum Pseudomonadota; class Gammaproteobacteria; order Pseudomonadales; family Pseudomonadaceae; genus Pseudomonas; species Pseudomonas syringae. Next base: position 374,044 of record NZ_CP066265.1, read on the forward strand.
CGAGTCGGGGTCAGGACCAGTACGCGCGGTTGGCGCGGGCCGTGACGCTGGGATTTGTCCGGAACACCATTGGGAAACAGCCGCTCCAGAATAGGGAGGGCGAAGCCGCCGGTTTTACCAGTACCTGTCTGTGCCGCAACCATAAGGTCGCGACCTTGCAACACGGCGGGAATGGCCCGCTGTTGCACTGGAGTAGGCTGGGTATAGCCCGCTGCCTCGATGGCGCGGACTAAAGCCTCGGAGAGACCGAGGGAAGCAAAGGACATGAGTAATCCTGTTCTGTTGGAGCTTAAGCTCAAGGGATGTCTTGCCTGGCGCGAATGGCGTGTAAAGACAACGCGATCCCGTCCGGTCCTGCAGGGTCTTCAGTGCATCTCGTGACGTCTGCGCTTGATGAAAAATGCGCTGAGGGCGTGAACGAGTGACGATTGCAAGACCGAGCGTCCGGGCGTAAGCCTGGCGGGAAGGCTGGAGTATAACAGAGCGAGCGCAATACGCTGCTTTCCTGCTGCCCAACGGTGTAGCGAGCCGCGATCTGCGGGAAATTACCCCCCGGATCGCGGTGTTAAAGCGGTATCAGCGTGGCAATTGCAGGTTGTTCCACACCGCCAGGCTCGGATCTGCCTGGTTCAGCGTGTAGAAGTGCAGGCCCGGCGCGCCGCCTTGCAGCAGGCGTTCGCACATCTGGGTGATCACTTCTTCGCCAAACGCCTGGATGCTCTGTACGTCATCGCCGTAGGCTTCCAGCTGCTTGCGGATCCAGCGCGGAATTTCCGCACCGCAGGCATCGGAGAAGCGCGCCAGCTTGCTGTAATTGGTGATCGGCATGATGCCCGGCACGATCGGGATGCTCACGCCCAGCTTCTCGACACGCTCGACAAAGTTGAAATAGCTGTCGGCGTTGAAGAAGTACTGGGTGATTGCACTGTCGGCACCGGCGTTGGCCTTGTTGACGAAGTGCTGGAGATCGTCCTCGAAATTGCGCGCCTGAGGGTGCATTTCCGGGTAAGCAGCAACTTCGATATGAAAGTGGCTACCGGTCTCTTCACGAATGAAGTTCACCAGGTCATTGGCGTGACGCAGCTCACCGCTGGCCATGCCCATGCCCGAAGGCAGGTCGCCGCGCAGGGCCACGATGCGCTTGATACCCGCATCCTTGTACTGGGCTAGCAGGTTGCGCAACTCTTCCTTGCTGTCGCCCACACACGACAAATGCGGCGCGGCAGGGACTTTCACTTCGTTCTCCAGCTCCAGTACGGTATTAAGCGTGCGGTCGCGGGTAGAACCACCGGCACCGTAGGTGCAGGAGAAAAAATCGGGGTTGTACGTAGCCAGCTGACGGGCAACGGTCAGCAGCTTTTCATGTCCAGCGTCGGTCTTGGTGGGGAAAAACTCGAAGCTGAAGCGGCGTTCTTGAGACATGGGGGAGGAGGCCTCCAGCTTTTAGCTGCAAACTACAAGCTGCAAGAGGGCTGTATGCCTGGCTCCGCAGTCTCATGCTTGCCGCTCACGGCTGTGTAATAACGATAAAGAAACGAGCGTCAAGCTCAAGCTGCAAACAAGAGAAATGCCCTTGCTTGCAGCTTGAAACTTATCGCTTGCAGCTATCTATCAATAGCGATAAGCGTCTGGCTTGAACGGACCTTCGACGGTCACGCCGATGTAATCGGCCTGGGTCTTGGTCAGTTTGGTGACGACGCCGCCGAAGCCGCGGACCATTTCCAGGGCCACTTCTTCGTCGAGTTTCTTCGGCAGTACTTCAACAGTCAGACGCTCGGCTTTTTTGGCCGGTGCCAGGTCAGCGTACTTCTGGTCGAAGAGGAAGATCTGCGCCAGAACCTGGTTGGCGAACGAGCCATCCATGATACGGCTTGGGTGACCGGTGGCGTTGCCCAGGTTCACCAGACGGCCTTCGGCCAGCAGAATCAGGTAGTCGTCGTTCTGTGCGTCAAACGAGCCTGCACCAGTACGATGGATCTTGTGAACCTGTGGCTTCACTTCTTCCCATGCCCAGTTCTTGCGCATGAAAGCGGTGTCGATTTCGTTGTCGAAGTGGCCGATGTTGCACACGACCGCACGCTTTTTCAGCGCTTTGAGCATGTTGGAGTCGCACACGTTGACGTTACCGGTGGTGGTCACGATCAGGTCGATCTTGCCCAGCAGCGCTTTGTCGATGCTCGCTTCGGTGCCGTCGTTTTCGCCGTCGATGAACGGGGAAACCAGTTCGAAACCGTCCATGCAGGCTTGCATGGCGCAGATCGGATCGACTTCGGTCACTTTGACGATCATGCCTTCCTGACGCAGGGACTGGGCCGAACCCTTGCCCACGTCACCGTAGCCGATCACCAGCGCCTGCTTGCCGGACAGCAAGTGGTCGGTGCCGCGCTTGATGGCGTCGTTCAGGCTGTGACGGCAGCCATACTTGTTGTCGTTCTTGCTCTTGGTCACCGAGTCGTTGACGTTGATGGCCGGAATTTTCAGCTCGCCCTTGGCCAGCATGTCCAGCAGGCGGTGAACGCCGGTGGTGGTTTCTTCGGTGACGCCGTGGATCTTGTCCAGCATCGCCGGGTATTTCTTGTGGATGATCTCGGTCAGGTCGCCGCCGTCATCGAGGATCATGTTGGCATCCCAAGGCTGGCCATCCTTGAGGATGGTCTGTTCGATGCACCACTCGTATTCTTCTTCGGTTTCGCCTTTCCAGGCGTACACAGCAATACCGGCAGCGGCGATGGCAGCAGCGGCCTGGTCCTGAGTGGAGAAGATGTTGCACGACGACCAGCGTACTTCGGCACCCAGGGCAACCAGGGTTTCGATCAGTACGGCCGTCTGAATGGTCATGTGGATGCAGCCGAGAATTTTCGCGCCTTTGAGCGGCTGCTCAGCGGCGTATTTACGGCGCAGGCCCATCAGGGCAGGCATTTCGGATTCGGCGATAATGGTTTCGCGGCGACCCCAGGCAGCCAGGGAAATGTCGGCGACCTTGAAGTCATTAAAACCTGCGGGCGTGATTACAGCACTCATTGAGAGTCTCCATTCCATAAATATGCGAATGGGCGCCGTTGTGCGTTTAAGGCTTGCCGGCTGTGATCAGCCTTGCAAACAACGCCCCATCCGAGCCTGACAGGGAAAACCTGCTGCAGCGCCCCTCGGACAGGTGGCGGGAACGGTATCAAGCGTTGATGACCGTTTTGAAACGTTTGGCAGTATAGCTGCGCTCGCGATTCTTCCCAAGGCTTTCTGTCGGATCACCGTTCGGCGGATTTTCGACCTCTATATTCCTATACCGCACCTCGCTTCAAGGTTGCCCCTAGTCTCGCTTTCCATAAGCAGGCGAAAGCGTGAGCCACACGCTTTTTGCCTTACAAAAAGCAGCGCTGGCTAGCGCACCCTGGAACAACGGAAGGTGGAACTCTTTATGCACATGACCTCGAACGACACCCGGCTATCAATGCCCAGCCCCGAAGGCCGTTCTCGGGTAATTGTCGAGCATGCAGGCAAGCGTCGCATCACATTGACCGGTTATGAAAACGGCGTGACCCGGCTTGAACTGGCGTTGCCGCCGGTCAACAAACTGATTCTCAGTGGTGGTGGCGCGAAGGGCTTTGCCTACTCCGGGGCGGTCACGGCACTGGAACAACAAGGGGTCCTGAACGACATTCAGGCGGTGTATGGCTCTTCAGCGGGGGCGATCATGGCGGTACTGATTGCTTGCGGGATGGATGCTCGGCAGTTCGACACGCTCACGGATGACACCGATCTGCTTTCGCTGCTCGACAGCGCGGACAACAACGCCGGTTGGTTTCAGCAGGCCTTTTCCGACCTCGGTGCGATAACGCAAAAAGCACTGCCCGGCGCCATTGGCGATTTTACCCGTGTGCTATTGGGTGTCTTGCCGCGTATCCAGTCTCAGGCTCTGCCGCTGCAAGCCATGCTGCGTGAAACCGCCCGGTCGGCGATCCTGAGCCGGACCGGTGATGAACACGCCCCCGAGGTCACTGACATCCGGGATCGCCTGCTGGCCGGGGGTGTTGTGACGTTCGCTGACCTGGCAGTGCTTAATCGCCATATCCCGCAGATCAAGAATCTGAACATCACCGGCACGGCCATGCTCGCGGGGATGCCGCAACTGGTGGTATTCAGCGCGGCGTTGACTCCTGATCTGGATATTGCAATGGCCGCGCATGTTTCCGCGTCTCTGCCTGTGCTGTTCAGGCAGCCTTCCGGAGAGGGGTTGGCGTTTCAGGCAATTGAAGAACTGACCTTCTTTCAGGATGGTGGCGTACTGCTCAATACGCCGGTGCCGCAACTCATTGATCCGGGAATGGCAACCGACCTCATGTCCGGCTCGGACATGTTGATCCTTCGGTTCGAGCAGGAGGAAAGCCCGATCGACCGTGGTGGCTTTACGCAGTTGTTGACCGACTGGCTGACAGGGGCTCCTGTTTCCGCAAGTCGTGAATTCCAGAACCTCAGCCTCAAGGCCTTTGCGGAGCAGACCGTGGTAGTACCACTGCGCACGGAAAAGGGCGATTTCAGGGGCGCGTTGAGCGGCACGCTGAATTTCGGCATGACCGCCGACATCAAGGACCATCTGCAGGAGCGTTTGCGGCAGGCGGTCCATGTACATCTGACGCGGCGTGCAGAAAAACGAGAGGAATATGTGTTCGAATCCATGAACGAGGCGCTGCTGAGCATGGACGACGAGATGCTTGATAGCGTCCTGAACAGGGCGCCCGATGGCACAGTGAACAGCATAATGACGTGGCTCTCAGGCGCCAACGCCACACTTGCCATGCTGGATGCCAGGGTGGAAGCCTACGAGAACAGCAGTCGATTGAGGTTGACTGACAGTCTTCGCGAAGCGATTGCGCGTCTTGATGGGATGGTTACCGACCCGGCGCACCTCAGGTGGTTGGCACTGCAGTTGAATCGTTTCGACAGAAAGGCCCGCTTGCGCCTGCTTGATGCCGTGCGCGATAACGCCGTGGCATCGCCGGTTCTGGCTGCCGCGTTGGCCGAAATGCGTGAACGGGAAGTTCGCGTCATTGCAAGCAACATCAGAAAATCAGTGATCTTCCCGTCGATGCATCTCTTTCTGCAAACTTCAGCCAATATCAATCTGTTGCTGAGTGCTGACCGGATCCTGTTGCAGGCGACCACGGCCAGCGAAGTCAATCGCGCGCTGGATGGCATTATTGCTGCCTATGCCTCCAGATCCACGCTTCCCGGGCAGTTGTTGCAATCAGGTACTGTGGAGCTGGCAAAGTCGTGGCGTATAACAACGGCCGATGCAACTGCGCAATGACATGGGCACGGGTCGCTGGCTCTGCCATCATGCAGCTCTCTACAGGCCAGACGCTCAGGAGTGAACATGAATTTCCACACCCGCAAGTGGGTAAAACCCGAAGACCTGAACCCTAACGGCACGCTGTTCGGCGGTAGCCTGCTGCGCTGGATCGATGAAGAGGCGGCGATCTACGCCATCGTTCAGCTGGGTAATCAGCGGGTGGTGACCAAGTACATTTCCGAGATCAACTTTGTCAGCGCTTCGCGCCAGGGTGACATCATCGAACTGGGTATTACCGCCACCGAGTTCGGTCGTACGTCGATTACCCTGAAATGCCAGGTGCGCAACAAGATCACCCGCAAAAGCATCCTGACGGTCGAGAAGATCGTCTTCGTCAACCTCGACGAAGACGGCCAGCCCGCGCCACACGGCCGGACTGAAATCCGCTACATCAAGGATCAGTTCGACGTCGAGGACTGATCTCACCCTCGATAGGTGTTCTTTCGGACGCCTATCGTTCCTCACGCTCCAGCGTGGGAATACCCTTCGTGACGCTCCGCGTCACACATCTGCACCGCACGCTCAAGATCGGACGCAGAGCGTCCAGAACGGCATGCCGACGCGGAGCGTCGCACGATAGTCCAAGTGTTCTCCCTGACACCTATCGTTCCGCACGCTCCAGCGTGGGAATGCCGTTCATGACGCTCCGCGTCATCTTTAGCGCTTCGTAATCAGCCCTTTGCCTGTAACTGGCGTAGCCATTCCAAACCTTCGCTGGTGTCGCCTTTCGGACGGTATTCGCAGCCGATCCAGCCCGTGTAGCCCAACTCGTCGATGACGTTGAACAGGTGCTCATAATTTAGTTCACCGAGGTTCGGCTCGTGGCGGTCCGGTACGCCTGCGATCTGGATGTGGCCGATGCCTGCAAAGTCACGACGCAGTTTGGTGGTCAGGTCGCCTTCGACGATCTGGCAGTGGTAGCAGTCGAACTGCACTTTGAGGTTGTCCGCGCCCACCAGCCTGCAGATGTCCTGCGCCTGATCCTGGCGATTGAGGAAGAAGCCCGGCATGTCTCGGGTGTTGATCGGCTCGATCAGGATTGTGACGCCTGCGCCCTTTGCCTGTTGCGCCGCGAACGCCAGGTTTTCCAGGTAGACCGCCTGATGACGCTCACGCAGGTTCTCGTCAGGTAGCAGGCCGGCCATCACGTGAACGCGGTCGTTGCCCAGCACCTGCGCATATTCCAGCGCACGTTCAACGCCGTTGCGAAATTCCGCTTCGCGGCCCGGCAGCGTGGCGATGCCGCGTTCGCAAGCATCCCAGTCACCCGGCGGGGCGTTGAACAGCGCCTGCACCAGCCCGTTGTCGGTCAGGCGCTGTTTGAGTTCCTGCGGCGTGTAGGCATAGGGAAACAGATACTCGACCGCGCCGAAACCATCGGCAGCGGCTGCGGCGAAGCGCTCAAGAAAATCATGCTGCGGGTACAGCATGCTGAGGTTGGCGGCAAAACGAGGCATGTTAACTCCAGTCTTCAAAGGGTCAGACGAATGGCCAAAGCAGCAGGGTGATCACGAAGCCCAGTGTACCGAGCAGCGTGACCAGCACGGTCCAGGTGCGCAAGCCGTCGGCGACGTTGAGGCCCGCCAGCTTGGTGAACATCCAGTAACCGGCATCGTTGATGTGCGACATGGCCAGACCGCCACCGCCCATTGCCAGGCACAGCAGGGCCAGATGGTTGGCGCTCAGGTCCAGCGTGGCGATCAGCGGGCTGAGAATACCGGCCGTGGTCACCAGCGCCACGGTGGTAGAGCCTTGAACGGCGCGCAGCAGCAAGGTCAGCAGGAAGCCCAGCGCGAGTACCGGCAGACCAGTGTTACGCAGCGCTTCGGAGACCACGGCACCGATTCCGGTATCGACCAGCACCTTGCCGAATACGCCACCGGCGCCGGCAATCAGGATCACCATTGCCACACCGGGCAAGGCCGAGCCGATTACGTCGGACACCTGAGAACGGCTCCAGCCACGGCGCGAACCCAGCAGCCAGGCGCACAGCAGTGTGTCGATCAACAGCGCTACCAGTGGCGCACCAAGTACGGTCAGCACTGCGCGCAACGTAGAGGTGGCGGGCAGCAGAGTGGTCGCCAGGGTTCCCAGCAGGATTAACACAATCGGCAACAGAATCAGGGCAATGATCAGCCCGAAACCCGGTGCAGGCGCAGGTGGCAGTTTGCTCGCCAGGCTGCTGGCGCTTTCTTCGGCACCCAGGGTTCTGGTTTCGGTCGCTTCACGCACGCCTGAATAGTCATTGCGGGCCCAGGCTTCCAGGTCTTCGTTAGTGACGTGCGAGCCGTAGACTTCGGCGCGAATGTCGTCGGTCATCGGATAGGTTTTACGCGTCATGCGGCCTGCGACGAAGTAACCGATCGCACACAGCACCGCCACGATCGGAATACCCAGCATCAATACGCGCCCCAGGTCCGCGCCCAACTGGCTGGCAGCGGCAACTGCGCCGGGGTGCGGTGGCAGGAACGCATGCACCGCCAGCAGAGCGGCACACATCGGCAGCGCGAAAATCAGCAGCGGCTTGCGGGCCGCCCGTGCCACACCGTAAGCCAATGGCATGAGGATGATCACGCCGACCTCGAAGAACACCGGAATGCCGACCATGAAACCCGCTACCGTCAGGGCCAGCGGCGTGCGCTTGTTGCCGAAGCGGTTGATCAGGGTTTTAGCCAGCGCTTCGGCGCCGCCCGACAGCTCGATGATGCGTCCGATCATCGCGCCCAGCGCAATGATGATTGCGATATGGCCGAGCGTCTTGCCCATGCCGCCTTCGATGGTGGCAACCAGATCGGCCGGTTTAACACCGGCGACCAACGCCACGATGATGCTGACCAGCATCAACGCAACGAACGGCTGAAATTTGTACTTGAGCACCAGGAACAGCAGCAGTGCGATGCCCGCACCGGCCACGACCATCAACATGAGTGGTGTCATGCCTGCGCACTCCGGACTGTGGTGATAGGGAAGGACAACGAAACAGCGGGATGGATGTAAGTCATGCTCTCGATTCCTGTTGTTATTGTTTTTCGGCCGTGAAGCGCACAGCGCGCCTCACGATCAATGCGTGCTCGTTACCATTTCGCGCCGAACACCTGACGCAATTCTTCAAGCGCGGCGGGGTCGAGCGGTTCGGGTTTGGGGTTGCTCATCAGCCACAGCCGAGCGGTTTCTTCCAGCTCTTCCAAGGCGTAGCAAGCCTTGGCGACCGAGCTTTCCCAGACCACCGGGCCGAGCCGTTCGAGCATCACGCCGCGCACGCTGTTGGCGAGTTGTGCCACACGCTCGGCGACTTTTGGCGAGCCGGGACGCTCGTAAGCGATCAACGGGATGTGCCCGACCTTCATGACTTGATACGGCGTCAGTGGCGGCAGAATGTCGTCTTCACGCCAGACGCCCGCCAGGGTCAGTGCGACCAGATGTGTCGAGTGGGTGTGCACCACGCCGCCGACCTGCGGGTTGCGGTCGTAGACTTCGCGGTGCAGCGCCAGGGTCTTGGAAGGCTTGCTGCCTGACACCCACTCACCGTCCAGATTGACCTTGGCAATATCGGCCGGGTCCATGCGGCCCAGACAAGCATCAGTCGGGGTGATCAGCCAGCCGTCGTCGAGCCGTGCGCTGATGTTGCCCGCGCTGCCGACCGTGTAGCCACGGCCATACAACAGCCTGCCGACATCGCAGATTTCCTGACGCAAAGCGTTTTCATCGATCATCAGGCTGCCCCCGCCAATTGCTTGAGGGCCTTGGTGAAGAAGTCGCGTGCACCGAAATTGCCGGATTTCAGCGCCAATGCCAGCGGTTGAGCGCCGCTGCTGACGGTGGCCGGAACGCCCGGATCAATCTGTGCGCCGATTTGCAGCAATTGCACGCCCAGCGCTTGAACCACCGCGCCGGAGGTTTCGCCACCTGCCACCACGAAGCGCCGCACGCCAGCGTCCAGCAGGCCTTTGGCGATTTCGCCCAGCGCGGCTTCAACCATGGCACCGGAACGTTCGACGCCCAGTTCTTTCTGTACGGCTTTGACTTCATCCGGGGTGCTGGTGGCGTAGATCAACACGGTTTGCCCAGCGTCTCTGGCAAACGCCAGTGCCTGTTCAACCACCGGTTTGCCTGCGGCCAGATCCAGCGGATTGATGCGCAGGGCAGGACGATTATCTTCCAGCCAGGCCGCAACCTGACCGTTGGTGGCGACCGAGGCGCTGCCCGCCAGCACCACTTCACCACCACTGATGTTGATTGGCTTGGCCGCGTCGATGTCGCGCAGCTTGCCCGCCTTGCGAAAGTTGCCAGGCAGGCCCAGTGCCAACCCTGAACCACCGGTCAGCAGCGGCAGGTCGGCGCAGGCTTCGCCCAGCGTGTACAAGTCGGCGTCCGACAGCGCGTCGGCAATCGCCATGCTCACTCCTTCGGCACGCAGTTCGGCCATTCTGCTGCGCACGCTGTCGACGCCTTTGGCGACCGTGTCGTAACGCAACAGGCCGACCTTGCCGGAAGTCTGCGCTTGCAGCACGCGCACCAGATTGGCATCGGTCATGGGCGTCAGCGGGTGATGCTGCATGCCCGATTCGCTGAGGAGCTGGTCCTGCACGAACAGGTGACCGCGGAAAAGGGTGCGGCCGTTTTCCGGGAAGGCCGGGCAGGCGAGGGTGAAATCGCTGCCCAATTGCGCCAGTAACGCCTCGCTGACCTGACCAATATTGCCGGCGGCAGTCGAATCGAAGGTCGAGCAGTATTTGAAGAAGATCTGCTCGCAGCCGCGTTCGCGCAGCCACTCCAGCGCAGCCAGGGATTCAGCCACTGCGTCAGCGCTGGGCGTGGTACGCGATTTCAGTGCGATGACAATCGCATCGGCGTCCAGATCCGCCGCCATCTCGGCGCCGGGAATGCCGATGCTCTGCACCGTACGCATACCGCCACGGACCAGCATGTTGGCCAGGTCGGTTGCGCCGGTGAAATCGTCAGCAATGCAGCCCAGCAGCGGGCGAGCGTTGTTCAGGCTCATCATTCGCTCCTCAGGCTTTTTCTGGCTTGGCTTTCGGCAGTTCAATGCCCGGGAAAATCTTGATCACCGCCGAGTCATCTTCACGGCCGAAACCTGCGCTGGACGCCTGCATGAACATCTGGTGCGCCGTGGCCGACAGCGGCAGCGGGAATTTGCTGCTGCGGGCGGTATCCAGCACCAGACCGAGGTCCTTGACGAAAATATCCACAGCCGACAGCGGTGTGTAATCGGCGTTGAGAATGTGCGGCACGCGGTTTTCGAACATCCACGAGTTACCGGCGCTGTTGGTGATCACTTCGTACAGCGCGTCGGCATCCACGCCTTCACGCAGGCCGAGCGCCATGGCCTCGGCACTGGCCGCGATGTGCACGCCAGCCAGCAACTGATTGATGATCTTGACTTTCGAGCCCAGCCCGTGGACGTCGCCCAGGCGGTAGACCTTGCCAGCCATGCCATTGAGGATGGCTTCAGCCTTGGCGTAGGAGTCGGCCGGGCCGGACGTCATCATGGTCATCTGGCCCGCAGCGGCCTTGGCTGCGCCGCCGGAGATCGGTGCATCGAGGTACAGCAGGTTTTGCGCGACCAGCCGCTCGCCGAGTTCAACTGCGAAGGTTGGCGCGACGGTGGCGCAACCAATCACCAGGCTGCCCGGACGCAAGGCTGCAACCGCGCCGTTCTCACCAAACAGGACGGTCTCGGTCTGCTCGGCATTGACCACGACGGTAATGATCACATCGCAGGCAGCCGCCATGCTGGCGGGAGATTGGCAGGCAACACCGCCTTCCTGGGCGAACGCTTCAGTCACGCTGCTGCGCACATCGCAGGCATGCACATTGAAACCGCTGCGCAGCAACGAGCGGGCAATGCCCAGGCCCATCGCACCCAGGCCGATAACGCCAACATTTTTGCTGTTCATGCCGTAATCCTCAAAGTCTGTGTCGATGCCTGTGATGCCGACATTCGAACGTTATTGTTCTGATCTGTGAATCCGATAGTGAATCAATAGGTAAATAATGTGAAGTATTTTTATTTCTAACAAAAATTAACACTCAAGGTTATCCCTTGTAGCCCTTTTCCATCGCCCACAAAAAAGCCCCTTGTCGGGGCTTGATTGAAATCGCTCGATTGTCGACGCGTGGCGTCACCCAGGGCGGCTCAGAATTTCGGCACTGGCGCGCTGGTGGCGTTTTTCAGTGAACCGCTGTCCTGACGAACCACGTCTTTGGGCTTGTAGGCGCAGTAACCGGGGCGCGGGCCGATCTTCGGATGGTTGCGGCAGGTATCCGGGCGCTTGTCGTAGATCGTGCACAGACGACTTTTGCGGTCCAGATACAGGCAGTCGTTGTTGCTCATGCGCTGCAGGGTGAAGATTTCCGACTTCTGGTTGTAGCGCTCGACGATGCCTTCCTTTTGCAACCGCTTGGCGATGTTCTTCGCCGGGTCGCCCCGTTCGAACTCATCGACGATGCCGATGCGGATCAGGTCCTTGATCTTTACTTCGACCGGCAACGTGCAGCAACTGGACACGCAGCCCCCGCACATGTGGCTGGAATACTTGGCCCAGGTGTCGATACGATCGAGTTCTGCGGCGGCGATCAAGGTGGATTTCATTTTGCTTCCGGGTTTCGGGCGTATCAGGGCGCGCGATGATAAAGGGGCAAGGGGTGAGCGGCAAGCAACAAGCTACAAGCGGCAAGCTAAAAGCAAACCGCTCCTGGCTTGAAGCTTGCCGCTTGAAGCTAGCTCCCCTCAACCATGATTTTTACCCAGCAGTGCGTGGTACAGCTCGGTATCACCCAGAATGCCGACCACCTGATTGCCATCCTGCAAGACCAGTTTATTGCCTGTCTGGTAGCGGATCTGCAAGGCGTCGCGCATGCCGATGTTGGAATGCACCAGCGTCGGGCGGCGGTCCAGGCTGTTCACGTCCTGACCGGGGGTCCAGTTTTGCAGGTCGAGCGGGCCGGTGCCTTGGCGTGCGCCCTTGATCACATTGCCTTCGGCCAGATCGAGCCACGAGTCGCCACTCGGGTCCAGGCACACCGAGCCGTTGACCCTGGTGCAGTCATCGACGGTGCGCATCAGGCTGCGACCACACAGCACATTCAACGGGTTGGTGTGCGCAACGAAGGTCCGCACGTACTCATCGGCCGGGTTGAGGACGATCTGTTCCGGCACGCTGTACTGCACGATGCGGCCGTCTTTCATGATGGCGATGCGGCTGCCGAGTTTGAGTGCCTCGTCCAGATCGTGGCTGACGAACACGATGGTCTTGCTCAGCTTGCTTTGCAGGGCGAGCAGCTCGTCCTGCAAACCCTGGCGGATCAACGGGTCGAGCGCCGAGAACGGTTCGTCCATCAGCAGGATGTCGGCGTCCATCGCCAACGCACGGGCCAGGCCTACGCGCTGCTGCATGCCGCCGGAAAGCTCGTCCGGCTTTTTGTTGCGCCACTGGGTCAGGCCGACCAGTTCGAGCTTTTCATCCACCAGCTTGCGCCGTTCCTTTTCAGGACGACCCTGCATTTCCAGGCCGAAACTGATGTTCTCGCGCACCGTCAACCAGGGCATCAGGGCGAACTTCTGGAACACCATCGCAATGCGCTTGGTGCGCATCATTTTCAGCTCGGCGGCGCTGCAATTGGCGATATTGATCTGCGAACCTTCGTGTTCGACGAACAGCGAGCCACGGCTCACGGTGTTGAGACCGTTGATACAACGCAAGAGGCTGGATTTGCCTGAGCCCGAAAGGCCCATCAATACGCAGATTTCGCCCTTCTCGATATCCAGACTGGCGTTTTCAACGCCGACGATCTGCCCGGTTTTCTTGAGGATCTGGTCACGCGTAAGGCCTTCATCCAGCAGCTTGAGGGCCTCACGCGGGTCCTTGGAGAAGATGACGTCTACCTTGTCGAATTTGATGATGCTCATGCGTCGGACCCTTTCTTGGCTTCGGGTTGTTTGCAGATGCGGTCGAGCATGATTGCCAGCAATACGATTGCCAGACCTGCTTCGAAACCGAGGGCGATGTCGGCGGTGTTCAGTGCATTCACCACCGGTTTGCCCAGGCCATCAGCACCTACCAGTGCCGCGATCACCACCATCGACAACGACAGCATGATGCACTGGGTAATGCCGGCCGCGATGCTGGGCATGGCGTACGGCAGTTCGATGCGGGTCAGCAACTGCCGTCGCGACGAGCCAAAGGCCTTGCCGGCGTCCAGCAGTTCCTGGGGCACGTCGCGAATGCCCAGATACGTCAGGCGTATCGGCGCGGCGATGGCGAAGACCACGGTCGAGATAAGGCCCGGCACCACGCCAAGGCCGAACAGCGTCAGCGTCGGGATCAGATAAACGAAGGTGGGAACGGTCTGCATCAGGTCGAGCAACGGGCGGATGATGGTGTAGAACAGCGGCTTGTGCGCGGCAATGATGCCCAGCGGCACGCCGATGACGACGCAGACCAGGGTGGCGAACAGCACCTGCGCCAGGGTTTCCATGGTTTCCTGCCAGTAATGCAGGTTGAGGATCAGCAGAAAGGACAGGATGACGAAAACCGTCAGGCCCCACTTGCGCTGGATGAAGTGCGCGAGCGCGGCAATGAGGCCGATCAATACAAACGGATTGAACCAGGTCAGCGCGAAGGTGAATCCGTGGATCATCATTTCCAGTGTCGAGGCAATCGCGTCGAAGTAGTCGGCGCCGTTGGCCGTCAACCAGTCGACGAACGCGGCGATGTACTCGCCCAGAGGGATTTTTTGATCAATCAGCATGGTATCGGGTGTCCGCTTGCGGAAGGTGAAGAGGGCAGCAGGCGGGGCAGGCCCGCCTGCTGTCGGCTTACTGGGTCAACTTGGCCTTGGCTGCCTCCAGACCAGGTTTGCCATCAACCGTTGTCACGCCTGCGAGCCAGGTGTCGAGCACTTGCGGGTTTTTCTTGATCCACGCTTTGGCGGCGGCATCAGGCTTGATCTTGTCGTCCAGTACGTTGCCCATCAGGGTGCTTTCCATGTCCAGTGTGAAGGACAGGTTCTTGAGCAACTGGCCTACGTTGCTGCATTCCTGACTGTAGCCTTTGCGCGTGTTGGTGTAGATCGTCGCCTGGCCATAGTTGGGACCGAAAAAGTCATCACCGCCGGTAAGATATTTCATCTTGAAGCGGGTGTTCATCGGGTGCGGTTCCCAGCCGAGGAACACGACATCGTTTTTACGCTTAACCGCGCGGTCGACCTGCGACAGCATTGCAGCTTCGCTGGATTCCACGACCTTGAAGCCTGCATCTTTCAGGCCGAAAGCATTCTTGTCGATCATGCTCTGGATCAGACGGTTGCCGTCGTTGCCTGGCTCGATGCCGTAGATTTTTCCGCCCAGCTCTTTCTTGAATTTGGGGATATCGGCGAAGTCATGCAGACCCTTGTCGTAGAGCGCTTGCGGAACGGCCAGGGTGTATTTGGCGTTTTCCAGGTTGGCGCGCACGGTTTCAACCGTTCCGGCTTCGCGGTAAGGCTTGATGTCGTTTTCCATGGTCGGCATCCAGTTGCCGAGGAAAACGTCCATGTTCTTGCCGTCGGCCAGCGACTTGTAGGTCACGGGTACGGAAATCATGGTGGTCTTGGTCTTGTAGCCCAGCGATTCGAGTACGGCGCTGGTCACCGCGGTGGTGACAGTGATGTCAGTCCAGCCTACGTCGGAGAAGTTGACCGTATGACAGGCCTCTGGCTCGGCTGCCTGGGCAAGCACCGGCATACAGAGCGTGGCGGCCAACAGCAACGATTTGGAACCTTTCATGGGTGGACTCCTGTGAATTTTTTCTGGTCATCAGCAGATGAACGCTGACGCGGCTTATGGGGTGGCGGGGCCTTTCGCGAAGCTCCATCACTGCGCCGGGCGATCGAGTCGGAACCGATCATCTAACAGGGATAGTCAAACGCCTACTGGGGGCGTCGTATCCAGTGCAGGCGGCGTCGCATCCAGTGTGCGCAAGGTCGCTTACAGATTGGTTGCATCGTACAAGCGCCCGGTTGCAGCGTCGGAACAGCTGAAAAACGGCCAGTACGTTACACAGTCGCTGCGCGTATCGGCAGCGCTGGCTGGCAGGTCGGTGCCTGCGCGAACGCGGACCTTTGGAGGGAGGTAACCCCGACAAGTTCATTTTTCGGACCGTATTCGCTGGGGAAGCGCCATGCCGGGCAGCCACTTTCGGGCGCTGCGCGGTTTTCGAACACGCACCTTTCCGGCTGCCACCTTTTAGCGCGAAAACCGTCCACCACCGGTTTTCGTCCGAGCGTGCCATGGGTAGCACTCAGCGTGCGGCTGGCCGTTGGGCGTTTCCCTCAAGTGCTACCGAATTGCTCATCGGCTGCGGCAGACGGCGGGTCGTCGCGTCGCAAACAGACACTCGGGTCGCTGCCGGATAGACGCATCGCGACGTCGTTTTCAGGGGTTGTTGAATGGCTGATCAATTTCCGGCATGGGATTTGCGATGTCATCACAAAGCCCTGCAAAGGAAGGGGCTATAACAAGAGCCCGGTCTGAGGCCCACCTTTGCCACATGTGAGGAGATAGTGTGATGACATCGTTCAATCCAGGGGCTCAACCCCAGAACCGCGCGCCACAATCCATCGGCTTTCTGCTGCTGGATAACTTCACCCTGATCTCACTCGCATCGGCGGTAGAACCTCTTCGCATGGCGAATCAGTTGTCGGGACGCGAGCTGTATCGCTGGACCACGCTGAGCGTGGACGGAGGTCAGGTCTGGGCCAGCGATGGCCTGCAGATCACCCCGGACGCTGCCATGCAGAAAGCCCCGGCACTGGACACCGTGATCGTCTGCGGTGGCGTCGGCATCCAGCGCACCGTTACCCGTGAACACGTCAGCTGGTTGCAGAGCCAGGCGCGGCAGTCCCGTCGTCTCGGCGCTGTATGTACCGGCAGTTGGGCGCTGGCGTGTGCCGGATTGCTCGACGGTTTCGATTGCAGCGTGCACTGGGAGTGCCTGGCTTCAATGCAGGAAGCTTTCCCGCGTGTGTCGATGAGCACACGCCTGTTCACGCTGGACCGCAACCGCTTCACCAGTTCCGGCGGCACTGCGCCACTGGACATGATGCTGCACCTGATCAGCCGCGATCATGGCCGAGAGCTGTCGGCGGCGATCTCCGAAATGTTCGTCTACGAGCGTATTCGTAACGAGCAGGACCATCAGCGCGTGCCGCTCAAGCACATGCTCGGCACCAATCAGCCGAAGCTCCAGGAAATTGTCGCGCTGATGGAGGCCAACCTCGAAGAGCCGATCGACCTCGACGAACTGGCGGTGTATGTCGCCGTGTCGCGCAGGCAGCTGGAGCGCCTGTTCCAGAAATACCTGCACTGTTCGCCGTCTCGCTACTACCTGAAACTGCGCCTGATTCGCGCCCGTCAACTGCTCAAGCAGACGCCGATGTCGATCATCGAAGTGGCGTCGGTCTGCGGCTTTGTGTCGACGCCGCACTTCTCCAAGTGTTACCGCGAATACTTCGGCATCCCGCCACGCGACGAACGCGTAGGCTCCAATACCGCGCAACAGGTCGCCATGCTGACAATCCCGCAAGCACTGGTCCTTGCCCCATTGTCCGGCCCGCTGTCGGCATTGAGTCAGGCGCGCAATGAGTCGACGTTTGCGAGTGTGCGGCTTTAACAGAAATCCAGTACGTACAGGCTGACGAGAAAGGATTTCTCATACGCTGCAAAACACTCGCTCTGCCTATCTCTCCCTCCAGGCGCTAAGGTTCAGCAGTGAACCGGTTCTGGAGGGCGATGGAATGCCTGATTGCGCAACAACACGATACCTGCGTAAAGGCAGATTCTCTGCGATTGGTCAGATGTATATGGTGACTTCGGTGACCAAATGCCGTTTGCCAGTGTTCGCTGACATGCAATTGGGCCGCTTGCTCGTGCTGGAAATGAAACGCTGCGAAGAACAGGGGCTGGTCAAGTCTTTGGCATGGGTGATCATGCCTGACCACCTTCACTGGCTTCTTGAACTCAGGGCCAGTGACCTGTCCAGGGTGATGAAGCAGGTTAAGGCCCGAAGCTCGATTGCAATTGGAAAAGCGAGCGTTTATCCACACGCTTTGTGGCAATCCGGCTACCACGACAGAGCAGTCCGCGACGAAAAAGACATCGCGCCACTGGCTCGCTATATCGTGGCCAATCCGTTGCGCGCGGGCTTGGTGACGAAGGTGGGGGATTACCCGTTATGGGATGCGATATGGGTTTGATTCATCAGAGCTTTCGCGAACAAGTTCGCTCCTACGCCCTGCGGGCAGAAGCAGGGTAGCGGCGGAATGCTTTGCTTCTGCCCAGCGGGCGTAGGAGCGAACTTGTTCGCGAAGCTTTTTTCAGGCAACACACTTTCTGGAAACAGAACGCCCCCGGTGGGGCATCAAAGCGCGAAGCGCGCCACCATGCTGTTGAGGTCGACTGCCAGACGGGACAGCTCGCCGCTTGCGGCGCTGGTCTGGTTGGCGCCGGTGGTGGATTGCGCTGACAGGTCGCGGATGTTCACCAGGTTGCGGTCGACTTCGCGTGCGACCTGAGCCTGTTCTTCTGCGGCGCTGGCGATGACCATGTTGCGCTCGTTGATCTCTTCAACCGCGATGTTGATGGTGTTCAGCGCCGTGCCTGCGCCTTTGGCGATGCTCAGGGTCGACTCGGCGCGTTCGGTGCTGTTGCGCATCGAACCGACTGCCTGCTCCGTACCGCCCTGAATGCTGCTGATCATGCGCTCGATTTCGCTTGTCGATTGCTGGGTGCGATGCGCCAGGGCGCGGACCTCATCAGCGACTACCGCGAAACCACGGCCCGCTTCACCGGCACGTGCCGCTTCGATGGCAGCGTTGAGTGCCAGCAGGTTGGTCTGGTCTGCCAGACCGCGAATCACATCCAGCACCTTGCCGATGTCGCGGGATTCGGTGGCCAGATTGATGATCAGATCGGAGGTTTCTTTCACGTCGCCGCTCATCCGTTCGATCGCGCTCACAGTCTCCTGAACCAGATCACGACCGTCGGCAGCCGAGGTCGCCGCATTGCGTGATGCCTCCGAGGTGCTGATGGCGTTACGCGCCACTTCTTCCACCGCGCTGGTCATCTCGTTGACTGCCGTGGCGGCCTGTTCGATTTCGTCGTTCTGCTGCAACAATCCGCGGGCGCTTTCGTCGGTAACCGCATTCAGCTCTTCAGCGGCCGAGGCCAGTTGAGTGGCGGAGCCGGAAATGCCCTGGAGGGTGTCGCGCAGCTTGTCCTGCATGGTTTTCATGGCCAGCAGCAGACGACCGGCTTCATCGGTGCCGTCGATCCGGATCGGCTGGGTCAGGTTGCCTTGCGCGATGGTTTCCGCTGCGCTAAGGGCTGTTGCGATGGGTGTGGTAATGCTCTTGATCAGCATCCAGGCAAACACGAGGGTCAGCAGCGTGGCGGCGATCAGCAACCCGATCACCATATTGAACGCCGAGTCGTACTCGCTGGAGGCGTCCTTTTTGACCTTGTTCAATTGCGTTGTATTGATCTCCACCAGCTTGCCGAGCACGACGTTCATCTGGTCGGAGTTGCTGACCATTTCGTTATTGAGCAAGTCCTGAAGTTCGCTGATCCTGTCGGCGCGGGTGAGGCCCTTCATGCGTTCTTCAAGCTGGCGATATTGCCCCAGCAATTGGACGTATTGATCGTAAAGGGCGCGCTCGTTGGCGTCGGCGATCAGCTTTTCATAAGTCGCCTGGGCATCCGTAATCTGCTTGTTGCGCATGGCCAGCAGGTCGATGGTTTTCTGCTGGGTGGCCGGATCACGGTTGACCAGCAATCGGTAAGACAGCACGCGCAGACGGATACTGACCTCCGCAAAACGGTCGAGGCTTTTAATGCTGGGCACGTTGTTATTGGCCAGTTCTTCGGTCGCACCGCGGATCTTGCTCATCTGCGACAGGGCGAAGACACCGAGAATCAGCATGAGTGAGCCAATCAAGGCGAATCCCAGGAATGCTCGGGGTGCGATGTTCATATTTCGAAGGGACATACAAGCTTCCAGAGTGAGGTGCGCGTTCCATGCGGCGTGGCGAAGAAGGGACGTGAAAAAGTAGTTAGTGGCTGCCTATCGGTCATACGACTAAAGTCTTGAGCGAACAGGCACGTGAAGAATGGCACTGGTGGATGGCAGTTTTGCATCGGGTTGCCTATTCATGGCGCAAACCCTTGAAAACGTTGAGGACGGCGGCGGGAAAGGCATGGCACTTTGCCCGAAGACTGTGCGGATTTGTCGCAGCCGGCAATGGTCTGACGAACAGCAGGAACCGGAATCCGAATACGTAGTCACAAGCCCCCTATGCGTGTGCGTTATCGACGTGTTCATGCCGTGGCAGGTCATTATTCAAGGCCTGACGCTGGTATGCGCAGTGACTTTTCTTTATCGTGTGCGCCCGTTGAAATTTGCTCGAGAAATCAAAATGTTGGAAGCCTCCCTTAGCCAATTGGAACAACTTGTCGGTGATCTGGTGCAGCAGAACCAGGCGCTTCAAGAGACAAATGCACAGCTCGGTGCCGAGCTGGCAAAAGCCAAGGACGAGAACGAGAACTTGCAACTGAGCCTGATGGAGCAGGAAGAAAAACAGGGCAGCACGGCCGCCCGTATCCAGGCGCTGGTTGATCGCGCGACCAGCGCAAGCGCTGTCAGCGCATGAACGTCGATGGCAGCGGGGTAACCGTTCTTTCGATTCTGGGCAATGAGTACTCGGTCAAGGCGCCGGCCGGTGAAGACCTGACGCTCATGAAGGCGGCCGCGATGCTCAATGCGTCGCTGGCCGACACCAAGCGTAAATACCCGACCTTGATCGGCGACCGTTTGCTGGTCCTGGCCGCCCTGAACCTCTGTTCGCAGCAGATCGAGCTTGAGCAATTGCACAAGGTCGAGCTGAAGCGTTATCGCGAGAAGGTCGACGCGACGGTTGATGTGATCACCAAGACCATCTCCCAGGGGTAAGTCTGGAGGCTGTTTTCAGAACGAATGTGTCTGCTTGCCTCTGCGCCATTGCCCCAGCCTTTCCTCAAGCAACAGTGGGCTGTCGATCTGCTGACGGCGTGCGTGGCTGAACAGGATCAGCGCCAGCTCTGCAGTGACCAGGGCGTCGGCGCTGGCGTTATGGCGTTCTTCCGCGTGCAGGCCGAAATACCCGGTCCAGTCGTCCAGCCCGGCATGCCGCAGGTTGGCCTGCTGGAAAAGCATCGGGGCGATTTCGGCGGCGTCGAAAAACGGGTGCTGCAGGCGATAGTCCAGGCTTTCCTTCAGCGCGCGCGACAGCATGTGCTGATCGAAAGGCGCATGAAAACCCAGAATCGGGCTGTCGCCGACAAACCCCATGAAGTCCAGCAACGCCTGCGCCGGCTCACTGCCCGCCGCAATCGTGCTGGGCGCCAGGCCATGGATCAACACCGCCGGGCTGACCTTGTGGTCGACGCGCAGCAAGGTGCGTTCGAATTGCTGGCCCAGATCGATGGCTCCGTCTTCGATCACTACGGCACCGATGGACAAGACCTGGTCACGGTTCATGTTCAAGCCGCTGGTTTCCAGATCCAATACCACCCAGCGTTGTTGGCGCAACGTCTGGTCACTGAGCGGTGCGCAGACAGGCAACCGGTTGAGCCGTTCCAGCTGATGCTCATGCAGTGGCGCTTCCTTGCGACGCGGCTTCAGCCATTCGAACAGATTCATAGTTGATAACGCAGGGTCAGGCTGGTTTGCAGGCGCTGCGCCTGACGGAACGACTCGCGCAGGATGCGTCGGTCCAGATGATTGAGCGTGTCCGGGTCGATGCGGTTGGAATAGGTGAGGTTCTGGCGGCTTTGCAACTGATGTTGTTGCATGCGGGTTTGCTGGATGAAGTGATAAGCCTCTTCATACGCTGCACCATCCAGCGGGTCGATGATTTCGCGCTCGACCAGCTGTTGCAGGCGCTCCTGGGTATTGTTGGCAGCGATCCCGTTGGCCAGCGCCAGCAGACGTGCGCCGTCGACAAAAGGCGTGAGGCCTTCTGTCTTGAGGTCCAGCGTGTCTTTTTCGCTGCCTTTTCGGGCCAGTACGAAATCCTTGAAGCGGCCTACCGGAGGGCGCTGACGCAGTGCGTTTTCAGCCATCATGCGTTGGAACAGCCGGTTATCCGCCACTTGATCAAGCAGGCCACGGCGCAATTGCTCGCAGCCGCTTTCATCACCCCAGACCACACGCAGGTCAAAATAGATACTGGAGGCCAGCAGGTTCTCCGGTGTCGCCTCGCGGACAAAGGCTGCGAAGCGCCTCGCCCATTCCGTACGCGACAGGCACAACTCCGGGTTGCCGGCCATGATATTGCCCTTGCACAGCGTGAAGCCGCACAGCGCCAGACTCTGGTTGATGCGCTCGGCAATCGGCAGCAGTCGTGTGCGAATCTGCTCTGCCTGTGCTGCATCACTGGCTTCGAAAAGAATGCCGTTGTCCTGATCGGTGAGCAGTGTCTGTTCACGTCGGCCTTCGCTGCCGAAACACAGCCAGCTGAACGGCACGCCGGGGTCGCCCTTTTCTTCAAGCGTCAGCTCAATGACCCGGCATACCGTGTGATCGTTGAGCAAGGTGATGATCTGCGTGATCTGTGTCGAAGAGGCACCATGAGCGAGCATGCGATCGACCAGTTGGATGATATCGCCGCGCAGGCTGCTCAGCGCCTCAATGCGCGGCGCAGTGCGGATGGTCCGCGCAAGGTGCACCAGATCGACACGCTGCAGTGAAAACAGATCCCGCTCCGACACGACGCCGCACAGTCGCCCGTCCCTGACCAGGCACACATGAGCGATATGCCGCCCGGTCATGGCGATGGCGGCGTCAAATGCGCTGGCGTCGGGGCTCAGGTGAAAGGGTGCCAGGCTCATGGTGTGCCTGACGGGCGCGCTGAAGTCGGCATCGACATCGGCGACCGCCTCGCGCAGGTCTCGCAGGGTAAAGATACCCAGGGGCGACTGCTGCTCGTCGACTATCACAATGCTGCCCACCTGCTGTTCATGCATGAGCTTGACGGCTTCACGCATCGGCGTCTCGGGGCTGCACATCACGGGATGCCGCATGGCCAGTTCGCCAAGACGCGTGTTCAGGGAATACTGCGTGCCGAGGGTTTCAGCGGCGCGCTGGCGGACCTGGTGATTGACCTGATCCAGCAAGCTGCTGACCCCGCGCAAGGCGAAGTCGCGAAACGTGGTGGACAGTGCGAACAGCTTGATGAAAGCCTGCTTGTTCAACTGCAGGCAGAAGGTGTCCTCAGCCGCGCGATGCTCCGTTCGGGTTGCCCGTTCGCCCAGTAATGCCGCCAGCGGAAAGCACTCGCCGGTGGTGATTTCGAAGGTTGTCTCGGTGCCACCTTTGGCAGAATGCGGACGTTCGCCTGCAACTCTGCCTTGTTTGACGACGTAAAAGTGTTCTACTGGCCCATCGCCAGGCTTGATGATGCTCTCATCGGCAGCGTAGAACCTGAGCTGACATTGCTCGACCAGGTACGCAAGATGAGCATTTTCCATCTGATTGAAGGGCGGGAATTTTTGCAGGAACTGCATGGTGCCGTGTATGTTCTGCAACACGGCCGTTCTGCCTGCCTGGGTAAAAGCATCTGCCTTGCTCATGGCCTGTACCGCGTTCTTGTTATTGGCGACCATGGTCGACCGCTTGCGGCACAGTGCCCATTGGACGTAAGTCTTACGCCTGAGCCAAGCGACATGACCAACGCAACACTGTTGCGCAACGACTGATTTGACGAGTGCAAGGGATTGCGAGCTGCAACCGGCCGGGAAGCCGACGAAATACATCGCAGATTAAGCACCGTCTGCTGTCGGATTAGTTCAGGGAATGATGAGACTGCAATGATTGACCACGACATTCTGAGCGACGACGAACGCAATGCCCTCAATGAGGTGATGCTGACGCCCGAGCGCAACACACCGCAACGGGTCCTGATCGTTGATGACGACAGTGACGCCCGCGAGCTGCTGGCTGAAATTCTGAGTCTCAACGACATCAGCTGCATGACTGCGCCCGGCGGCGACATCGCGCTGGAAATGCTTCAGACCCGTCAGTCCATCGGGTTGCTGATCACCGACCTGCGCATGGCACCGTTCGACGGGTTGTACCTGATCCGCAAGGTCCGCGAGTCGGAGCGCGCGGAACTGCCCATCATCATCGTGTCCGGCGACGCCAACGTGCGCGACGCCATTGATGCCATGCACCTGAACGTGGTCGATTTCCTCCTCAAGCCGCTCAACACCAAGCATCTGGTGCAGATGGTTAAGCGTGAATTGGGAATGAGTTGAGGCTTTATTCCCAACCTTCTCTATCGGGTTTCCGGTTTCAAGGTGGCGGGAACTGGGCTGCGGTGCGCTGACCGTCGACATTGGAAAGCTTTTGCCAGCGCAGGAGGTTTCGCCAGCCGACCGAGGTTGAATCCCGCGCTCGCTCACGGACGATCAACACCAGTGGTCGCCACGTTTCCCTGGTCAGCAGAATGTCATCAATGGCCTGCCTGGCCTTTTCCGCCGCCTGCAAGTCTCCGCGCTTTAACGCCAGTGCCTGAATGCCGCGATAGCCGTCGATCTCGGCTCCCGCCCGGCCCTTCATCGAGTAGTTGACGTTGTACTGGCAGTACTTGCTGTCCTGGCCCAGGCGCTTGATCTTTGCCTCGAATGCGTCAAGAAGCATGGCCGCACGCAAGCGATTTTCCGGGGTGTTCTTGTTGCCGGTCTCATCCGGCTCCAGGGTCTCGATACAACGCAGCAACCACAGGTCGCGATTGGCGCTGATTTCGGTCTGCATGTCGCGCGGCGTTGAGTAATGCCGGTCAAGATCAGCGTCCTGTTTGTCGCCGATCAGGAAAGGCGATATTTCGTTCTTTTCCAGTGCCCAGGCCAGGTCCCGGGACATTCCCAGTTGCAAACCCAGCCCCTGACCCTGAACGCCATGATGCGCGCCCTTTTTTGCCGGCGTGGCCGAGCTGGCAATCGGCGCGAAGTTCAGGTTGGCGGTGATGCCCGCCCGTTGCTGGGCGGTATCGCCCTTGGCGCCGACAACACTGATGAAGCCGCCGGTTTCCGTGCGTTTTTCCTTGATCCGATCAGCTTCGACGTACACCGAGGGTTCCAGCGTCAGGGTTTGGGACGCATCGCTGGAGCCATCCTTGAAGCGTGCAGCCGGGGCGCGCAACGCCACTCGCGCCGCTACATTGCGGGTACTGGAGGTTGCATCGATCTGGCTGATGGAGACCTCAGGATTGCGCGCCAATATGGCTTCCAGTGGCCCGGAATAGCGCTGGCCCTGTTGCGGCTCGATGATGTCCCAGCGCACCATGCTGTCGAGGGCGTTCAGCATGTTGGCGCGCATTTCATCGTCTTTGTGTCGGGTGCGGAAAAAGCGCATGAGGGTTGAACCGGTTTGGGTTTCCTGTGCAGTAAAGCGGCCAGTAAGCGCAGCCTGGATTCCCACACCGTCCGCAACCGCACCCCCGACCGCCACACCGATAGTGGCTTCGGCGGCCTCGGTTCGCGCTTTGCCGAATGACATCTCCATACCCAGAATCGGCATGAACAATTGGGCGAAGGCTTCGTCACTGCGGGACTTTTCTGCCGAGAAGATCGGTGAGACGAGGGGCGATATCAAGCCATAAGGCATGGACGGCAGGCCTGCCCCCAGCGTTCCTCCACCGCCCAGCCGCAAGCGGTCGCGCAGGCGGCTTTCGAGAATGAACGGCTTGAAGAACGTCACGATGTCGCTTTTCTCGTTCAGATGCCGTGTTTTCAGCAGCTTTATGGCTGCGCTCAAGTCCTGCGCGAGCACATCGTCAATAGACTGAGCGGGCTGTAGCGCAGGCGGTAATATCTCGCGCAGGTGCTCATCGACACGATTGATGGCCTCGTAGACCGACAGTTTGCTGTTCGCCAATTCGGTGTACAGCGGCGGCAGTTCGATGGGC
Organism: Pseudomonas syringae; assembly: GCF_023278085.1. Classification (NCBI taxonomy): domain Bacteria; kingdom Pseudomonadati; phylum Pseudomonadota; class Gammaproteobacteria; order Pseudomonadales; family Pseudomonadaceae; genus Pseudomonas; species Pseudomonas syringae. Next base: position 399,392 of record NZ_CP066265.1, read on the forward strand.
TGAGCCTTATGTAGTACGTTGACCGCGCGCTTGCCGTCTGCGTCCGGCTTATCCCATATCTGTGACAGCCGTTGCTGATGCACTCTGGCCTTCAGCAAGCTTTGCATCGACTTGCCAGCGCGCTTTCCAAGCGTCGCCTGCGACAGGTGAATGCCTTTCTTTTCCAGTGATTTCAGGTGGTCGAGCATGGCATGGGCTGCCGAGACCTCACCTTGCAGTTCCGGCACACCCTTGGCGTTTTTCAGAGTCTCTTCCAACTGGCTGATGCGTGCGGAAATAACCTGGTCAACCTGTTTTCTAGGCGACTGCAGGCCCATGCTTTCGCCCAACGAGTAGGCACGATCCAGCGTTGATTTGGCAAAGGGTGTCTTGTTCAGCGTGGGTATGAGACGGCGCGGCAACGAGCTTTTTACCGAGGCCGTTGCCGTGCTTTCCTCTGGGGTATTGGCGGCCACGGCACGCATGACCCATTCCGTCGTCGCTTTTTTCAGGCGCTGATCATGTTGCGCATAGGGCGTGCCGGGGGCGTTGCTCAGGTAGCCGTTGCGGACCGCGTTGAAGGCGGCGTGATCAATATCGTCAAATTTTTTTTCGTCCCCATCCAGCTTGCTACGGGCCACTTTTCTGGCTGTTTGCAGCCATGCCTTCACCTTGCTGTCGGTTTCGTTTTGCTGAGCGTCGTCGGCATTCCAGAACACTCGCAGCGCTGTTGACCGTGCGGCCGCTATCGGTTGCGTGCCGTCGCTGGACAGCACCTGCAATATTTCCATTCCGCGTGGCACATTCGCCAGCTTTCGACAAAAGTCGACGGTGTCCCGCTGAATGCTGTGGTTTGTTGCGCTGCGGGTCCTGACCGACTTTGCCATGTCCTCGGCAACGCGGGGCCAATGTTCCAGTGGATGCTGATTCAGCAGGTCGAGCACGCGGTTGGCGCGGGTGGCGTCATTGTCAGTCAGCTCCGCCAGCGCCGATGTCACGATCTCAATCACTGCGAAGGCTGGAAGTGGTGTTGGTGGTGGCGTGCGTTGCAGACGATGACCAATGCGCTGCAGGGCCGGTTGAATCGCTTCCGTGCCTGTGGCTGCAAAGGCATGCGCCTCGCTGATCTGACTGGCGAGGTATTGCTCGCGGACTTTCTTGAGGGCGGTTTTGTCGATGCGCTCCTGGGCTTCCCCCTCCAGAGTCGTCGTTGCCTGCTCCGATGCAGGCAGTTTCTGCTCAAGTATCTTGAGTGCAGAACGCTCGCCACTGACGACGCTGAGTCGCTGGTAAAGCTCGCCTATCTCGTCATTCAGGCGTGCACAATCGTCACTGACCCGTACCAGTCTTGTTGCCAGCTGTTGATGTGTCTGCATGGCCTGTGAGCGCTCTGCAAGCGTCTGCGCAATGTCTGTATCCAGCTTGCCAGCTTCGGCCGAGCCGTCGGGTGTCTCCCGGCGCCGGGTACGCAAGGCCTGGAGTTGCGCATTGGCGTGCGCAGCAGTGCGCTCGGCGGTGGTCATGTCGTGGTCGAGTGAAATCAGCTCACGGGTTTGCGCTACTTTGAGTTCCAGTTCGATTGCGATCGCAGAGTGTCGGTCCGCGAAACGCACATCCAGCGCCTGCAGTCGTGTGCGCAGGTCGCCAATCCATGTCTGAGAGAACCCGGCTTTCTGTTCAGCCTGGTCTTGCCCCTCACTCAGCGCGCCCAGCTGCAACACCTCGGTGCCCTGGATCAGCTCACGAAGTCGCTGGCCAGCCAGGCGCGTTGTGGCGTCGGCGTGTTTGACGCGGACTCTGGCCTGCTCCAGTCGCTCGTTCGACGAGGGTGGGACGGCCTGTTCAAGCGAGTCAACATGCGCACGCGCAGCCACCAGTGCGTGGGTCGCCGTGGCGAGTACCTTGCTTTGATGGTCGAGCCGAGTGCTCAGTTGCGCAACGGCGGCGGCGATTGCTTCAGGACTGTGCTGCTGCTCTTGTGCTTTGGATGGGCTGCCAGTGCTGGCGACCTCTTGCAGCGGAGCAGGCTTTAGCCACGGAAAGATTTTGGTCGTTAGACGCCTTGCAGTTGAAGGCGCAGGGCGCTCCCAGAGGGACGTTGGCGCTGCTTTCAGGCTGGTCAGTGCCGATTCGGCAAGTCGCTGCAATTGATCCGCTTCTTTCAGCAACGGATCGTGATCCTTATCACTTGCCGTGTGCGCTTCCTCATCCGGAATTCCGCTTCGCAAGGGCCGGTTGATCGTGCGACCGGTGCCGGGGATACCGAGGCTGAAATTGGTCTGGCGTTGCGAAAGCTTGTCAGCGATGCGCGTCTTCAACCCGTGCGCCTGCTGAACACCGGGTGCCGATCGGGGCGCTGTCGGGTTTGCCAGCAGGGCAGGCTCGGACGGTTCGTGCGGCGTTGAAGGCGCTTTCGGCTGCGCGGTTGATCCTGTTTCGAGCGGTATGGCGGAGGGAACAGAAGGCGTATTGATTCTTAAGGTCATGAGCAGGCTCCATCGGCTCAGATATCAAGTTCGACAGATCAATACAGGGGGTGGTAGTAATCGACGCTGTGCATGTAGTGGCAGGTAAAGCGTGTTTGAAGGGGGATCGCCATAACGTCGGCTTTGTATTCTTCAAACTGCCAAGGCGGCACGTGGAGGCGTGTTGGCCCAAGGGCGGGGGAAAGTCGCTGACTCGCGGGTTGCACCCTCTGATGGTCAGCTGTGGCAGATGCTTGAAACCGCGTGAGCGATGTGCGCGGAGGTTTGCGGACCTGTCAGGGTAAGTGGTCGGGAAGTGGATTGGGTTCCAGCGTTTTCGACTGTAAAACAGCGACGAACCGATGCATCCGCATCGTCCCGAAGGGGCAGCAAGCCACCCCTTCGGTATGACGTCTACAGATGGATTACAGCCCGTTCACCGCCTTGAACTCACGACGGCGACGATGCAATACCGGTTCGGTATAACCATTGGGCTGCCGCGTGCCTTCGATCACCAGTTCGACCGCCGCCTGGAAGGCGATGTTGCTGTCGAAGTCTGGCGCGAGCGGGCGATACAGCGGGTCGTTGGCGTTCTGGCGATCCACCACCGGCGCCATGCGCTTGAGGCTTTCCAGCACCTGGGCTTCAGTGACCACGCCATGACGCAGCCAGTTGGCCATGTGCTGGCTGGAGATACGCAGTGTCGCGCGGTCTTCCATCAGGCCGATGTCGTTGATGTCCGGGACTTTCGAGCAGCCCACACCCTGGTCGATCCAGCGCACCACGTAGCCGAGAATGCCCTGGGCGTTGTTGTCCAGTTCGTTCTGGATTTCGTCAGGCGTCCAGTCGGTGTTCGGCGCCAGCGGGATGGTCAGGATGTCGTCCACCGACGCCGGTTCGCGCTGGGCCAGTTCGGCCTGACGGGCGAACACATCGACCTTGTGATAGTGCAAAGCGTGCAGCGCAGCGGCGGTCGGTGAGGGCACCCAGGCCGTATTTGCGCCGGCCAGCGGGTGAGCGATTTTCTGTTCCAGCATGGCGGCCATCAGGTCCGGCATGGCCCACATGCCCTTGCCGATCTGCGCGCGGCCTTGCAGGCCGCATTTCAGGCCGATATCGACGTTGGAGTTCTCGTACGCCGAGATCCATTTTTCGGCTTTCATCTGCGCCTTGCGCACCACCGGGCCGGCTTCCATCGAGGTGTGGATTTCGTCGCCGGTACGGTCCAGGAAGCCGGTGTTGATGAACACTACCCGCTCGCTGGCGGCCTGAATGCACGCTTTGAGGTTGACCGTGGTGCGGCGTTCCTCGTCCATGATCCCGACTTTCAGCGTGTTGCGCGGCAAGCCCAGCACATGCTCGATACGCCCGAACAGCTCATTGGTGAACGCAGCTTCCTGCGGGCCGTGCATCTTCGGTTTGACGATGTACATCGAACCGCAGCGGCTGTTGCTGCGCGAGTTATTGCCATTGAGGTTGTGGATCGCCGCGAGGCTGGTCAGCAGGCCGTCGAGAATACCTTCCGGCACCTCGTTGCCGTGCTTGTCGAGAATCGCATCGATGGTCATCAGATGCCCGACATTGCGGATGAACAGCAGCGAACGGCCGTGCAGCGTGACTTCGTGACCTTCGGCCGTGGTGTAGACGCGGTCCGGGTTCATGGTGCGGGTGAAGGTTTCGCCGCCCTTGGACACCGATTCAGCAAGATCGCCTTTCATCAGGCCCAGCCAGTTGCGATAGACGACCACTTTGTCGTCGGCATCGACGGCTGCGATGGAGTCTTCGCAGTCCATGATGGTGGTCAGCGCGGCTTCCATGAGGATGTCTTTCACACCTGCCGGATCGGTTTGGCCGACGGGGCTTGAAGCGTCGATCTGCAATTCGAAATGCAGGCCGTTGTGCTTGAACAGCACCGCGAACGGCGCCAGGGCATCGCCCTGAAAACCGATCAGTTGCGCATCGTCGCGCAGGCCGGTGTTGCTGCCGCCCTTGAGGCTGATGACCAGCTTGCCGTCGATCAGCTTGTAGGCCGTGGAGTCAACGTGCGAACCGGCGGCCAGCGGTGCGGCCTGATCGAGGAACGCACGAGCGAAGGCGATGACCTTGTCGCCGCGCACCTTGTTATAGCCTTTGCCCTTTTCCGCACCGCCTTCTTCGCTGATTGCGTCGGTGCCGTACAGCGCGTCATACAGCGAACCCCAGCGTGCGTTCGACGCATTCAGCGCGAAGCGGGCGTTCATCACCGGCACGACCAGTTGCGGTCCCGCCATCGTGGCTATTTCTTCGTCGACATTCTGTGTGGTGATCTGAAAGTCTGCCGCTTCTGGCAGCAGATAGCCGATCTCCTGAAGGAAGGCTTTGTAGGCCGAGGCATCGTGGGCCTGCCCGGCATGCGACTGATGCCAGGCGTCGATCTGCACCTGTAATTCATCACGCTGGGTGAGCAGTGCCTTGTTCTTTGGCGCGAGGTCGTGAATCAGCTGGTCTGCACCGGCCCAGAACGCGGCAGCATCGACGCCGGTTCCAGGGATGGCTTCGTTCTGCACGAAGTCGAACAGGACTCTGGCGACTTGCAGGTCACCGACTTGAACGTACTCAGTCATTGCACTTGCCTCACTCTGCTCAGCAGGGTCGAGCACACTCGGGGAGCGCTCTGTTATTGGTTTTAGGGGTCATGTAGTACGTGGCGTTGGATACTACATGAGCCCGGGTCGTGTGAAAACGTCGCTGAATATGTCATTAAACGACTTAAATTGAATATCGAGTCACGTGACGCTTCATCGCGCGCTCGAAAGCGCTCAGGATTGTTCCACAGAGCGTGGCAAATCGTACACGATTGCTGTGTATGAGGGGTTGCACAAGCAGGCCTATACTCAGGCGATTGCCGATTTTCAAATCGTCTGCACAGAAAGAGGAATTGATTGTGGATCATCTCGTCGTAACGCTGGTGGCTCCCGACCAACCGGGCCAGGTCGAACGTATCGCGCAGTGCATCGCCGAGCATGGCGGCAACTGGCTGGAAAGCCGCATGTCACGCATGGCCGGGCAGTTCGCGGGGATTCTCAAGGTCGGCGTCGAGCCGCAGCAGTATGACGACCTGATCAAGGCGCTGAACAACCTGTCGGCCCACGGCATCCGCATGCTGCTGGCCGAAAGCGTGGTCGAGACCAGCGGCACCACTCGCCCGATCAGCATGCAACTGGTCGGCAACGACCGCCCCGGCATCGTGCGCGACATCACCCGCCTGCTGGCGGGAAAGGGCGTTAACGTCGAGCACCTGATTACCGACGTAGCTCCCGCGCCCATGAGCAGCGAGTTGCTGTTCCACGCCGATGCGGTGCTGGGCGTTCCGCTGGGGTTATCACTGGATGATCTGCAGGCCGGGCTCGAAACCCTGGCGGATGATCTGATGGTTGAACTGGTGTTGCGTACTGAGGAATAACTCCTCTGTCAGGTTATCCAAGTTAACCGTGCACCTGCCTGTGGATAACCTGGGGGAAGAGCCTTGCGCGCCATACACGCCGTGGCTTGGCGCGGATTGATCAAAAATTCAACAGTTTCAAGGGCTTGTGCACAGATAAGGTGAGTCTGCCTGTGGATAACCCTTGGAGAACCCTGTGCAGCCCACGTTCTACGTGGCCTGCACAGAGCTGTGTGTTTTTTGATCAGCGACGGCCGCGGGATTTCAGCCAGATATCCACACTGTAGATCGCCAGCCCAGCCCAGATAAAAGCGAAGGTGATAATGGTGCTGGTGGTCAGATGCTCGCCGTACAGCGCCACTGCCAGCAGCAGCACCAGCGTGGGTGCAATGTATTGCAGGAAGCCCAGCGTGGTGAACGGCAAGTGGCGCGCTGCGGCGTTGAAGCATACCAGCGGGACCAGCGTGACCGGGCCGGCGGCGGCGAGCCAGAGGGCTTGCGTGGTGGTCCAGAACTCGGGTTGCACGCTGACGGCCGTCGGGTTGAGCGCCAGCCAGATCAGCGCCAGTGGCACCAGCATCCAGGTTTCGACGACCAGGCCGGGCAGGGCGGCGACCGGGGCTTTTTTGCGGATCAGGCCGTAGAACGCGAAAGTCAGCGCCAGCGCCAGTGACACCCACGGCAGGCTGCCGACGTGCCAGACCTGTTGTGCGACGCCTATTGCAGCCAGAGCGACCGCGACCCATTGCAGGCGTCTCAGCCGTTCGCCGAGCAGCAACATGCCAAGCAGCACGTTGACCAGCGGGTTGATGTAGTAGCCGAGACTGGCCTCAAGCATGCGCCCGTTGTTCACGGCCCACACGTAGACGATCCAGTTGGCGGCAATCAGGGTGCCGCTCAGCGCGAGCACGGCCAGCCGTTGCGGGTTGTTGCGCAGGTCGCGCCACCAGCCGGGGTGCTTCCAGAACATCAGCACGATCGAGCCGAAGAGCGCCGACCACAGTGCACGATGGATGATGATCTCGATGGCTGGAACCGCGGCAATGGCTTTGAAATACAGGGGGAACAGGCCCCAGATCGTGTAAGCACTCAGGCCCAGAATGTATCCACGGCGTGGATTGGCAGCTTGCATGGAGCGTCCCTTTTAATGCAGAAATTTCCGATTTTATTGTGGGGTGATGCGATGGATCGTTTGAATCCTGTTCACGCAGGTGCGCTGATTGTTATACACATATTCGACTGATTCACGCCAAGTGGAGCTGCTCAAGATCGGACGCAGAGCGTCCAGAACGGCATGCCCACGCGGAGCATGGGCACGATGGTTTCTCCCGAACACCTATCGTTCCTCACGCTCCAGTGTGGGAATGCCCTTCGTGACGCTCTGCGTCACCGGTTCTCGCTTCACCAAGGGCTTGAGAGTGTCCAGAACGGCGTGCTCTGGTTACTCCACGCAAGTGCGTGCAGCCAGCATCAAAACAGCTTCAGCGGCTCTTCATTCAGCGCAGACATCTGCTCGCGCAGGGCCAGGATATGGTCGCCCCAGTAACGCTCGGTGCCGAACCACGGAAAGCTGTGCGGAAACGCCGGGTCATCCCAGCGACGGGCCAGCCAGGCGCTGTAGTGCATCAGGCGCAGGGCACGCAGCGGCTCGATAAGGGCCAGTTCGCGCGGATTGAAATCATGAAATTCGTTGTAGCCATCCATCAGCTCCGACAGTTGCCCTAGACGCTCCTGACGGTCGCCGGCCAGCATCATCCAGATGTCCTGTACCGCAGGGCCGAGACGGCAATCGTCGAGGTCGACGATGTGGAACATTTCATCGCGGCACATCATGTTGCCGGGGTGACAGTCGCCGTGCATGCGGATGTTGCTGTGCGGTGTGGCCGCGTAAACGTCTTCGACGCGCTTGAGCAGGTCGCGGGCTACTGACTCGTAAGCGGGCAGCAGGCTGCGCGGGATGCAGTCGTTTTCCAGCAGGTAGTTGACCGAGTCATTGCCGAAATTCTTCACGCCCAGTGCTTCGCGGTGCGCGAACGGTTTGGTCGAACCGACCGCATGAATACGGCCCAGCAACTGACCCAGACGATACAACTGATCCAGATTGCCCGGTTCTGGCGCACGTCCGCCACGGCGCGGGAACAGCGTGAAGCGAAAACCAGCGTGCTCGAACAGGGTTTCGCCGTTGTGCAGCATGGGCGCGACAACCGGCACTTCGACGTCGACCAGCTCGAAGGTGAAGCTGTGCTCTTCAAGAATGGCTTCGTTGGTCCAGCGCTGTGGGCGATAGAACTTGGCGATCAGCGGTTGGCCGTCTTCGATACCGACCTGATACACGCGGTTTTCGTAACTGTTGAGCGCCAGGATGCGTGCATCGCTGAGAAAACCGATGCTTTCGACGGCATCCAGCACCAGATCGGGAGTAAGTGTTGCAAACGGGTGAGCCATGACTACTCCTGCGCGCAGCAGGTTGCCGCGTCGGACCGCTGATGGTAACGCAGACCGGTCCCGGTTCGCCAAACCCATCCGATTAAAGTGCTCAAGGGGTGGATTGTCATTAAACGGTCATCCTCCGTTCGCCATTCAGCCATGTTCGAAGCCTACAGTCGCCGCTAATGAGATCGATCTCAAGCGAGCGACAATGACTGATTTGAAAAAGGTTGCACGCCTGGCCGGGGTTTCCCGGGCCACCGCTGCACGCGCTTTCGCCAGCCCCGATGTGGTGCGCGCCGAGACCCGTGAACGGGTGTTCGCGGCCGCCCGGACGCTAGGCTTTCGCCCTAACCGGCTGGGCCGACAGTTGCGTCTGCAAACCACCAACCTGATTGGCGTGGTGGTGCCTAACCTGCTCAATCCGGTGTTTGCCGAACAGTTTCAGGCCATGGAGCGAGCCGCGCGGGCGCGGGGTTACAACTTGCTGTTGGCGACCACAGATTACAGCGCCGAACGTGAAAGCGCCGTGGTTGAAGAGCTGCTGCGCCAGCGGGTCGACGGGCTGGTGCTGACCGTGACCGACGCCGAACACAACCGTGTGCTGGAAAGCCTGGTCAGTGAGGACGCGCCGTTCGTGCTGGCCTATCACCAGACCGACAATGCAGATTACAGCGCGGTGTCTGTGGATAACCGCGCAGGCATGGCGCTGGCGACGCAGTATCTGATCGACGCCGGCCACCAGCGTATCGCCATGGTAGCGGGGCCGGTCATGCAGTCTGACCGGGCCCGCCTGCGTTATGACGGCTATTGCGGCGCCATGGCCGAGCGTGGGCTTGCGGCCCGGCCGGTGATTGAAATGCCTGCTCATACCCGCGCCGATTTCGCCGCGCTTGAACCTTTGTTAGGCGGCCCGGATGCGCCCAGCGCGCTGGTCTGCTCCAACGATTTGCTGGCCATCAGCCTGATTGCCGAACTGCGCCGCAACGGCTGGGGCGTTCCCGAGCGCCTGTCGGTGATCGGCTTCGACGGCATCGAACTCGGCACCCAGATGCACCCGACGCTGTGCAGCGTGGTTCAGCCCATCGCCGAACTGGCGCACACCGTCATCGACCAATTACTGGCACGGATTGCTGGCGCAGTACCGGTTTCTCATTGTCTGCCGTGCCACATCCGGCCCGGCGAAAGCACCCAGCCCTACCAGGAGATGCTTCATGCTCAGCCTCAGTAAAACCCTCGCGGCACTGCTGTTATGCGGTGCGGCCAGCCTCGCCCAGGCCGCCGAAACCGCCATCTGCTACAACTGCCCACCCGAGTGGGCCGACTGGGGCACTCAGCTCAAGGCGATTGCCGACAGCACCGGCGTTCAGGTGCCGCTGGACAACAAGAACTCCGGGCAGGCGCTGGCACAGATCGTCGCCGAACAAGCCGCACCGGTTGCCGACGTTGTGTATTACGGTGTGACCTTCGGCTTGCAGGCGCAGAAGGCAGATGTGGTCGACACCTACAAACCCAAGCACTGGGACGATATTCCGGCCGGCCTGAAAGACCCGCAAGGGCACTGGTTTGCCATTCACTCCGGCACCCTCGGCATCATGGTCAACGTCGACGCACTGGGCGGTCTGCCGGTGCCGCAGAGCTGGGCAGATCTGCTCAAACCCGAGTACAAGGGCATGGTCGGCTACCTCGACCCTTCCAGCGCGTTCGTCGGCTACGTTTCCGCCGTGGCGATCAACCAGGCCATGGGTGGCACGCTGGACAACTTCGGCCCGGCCATCGACTACTTCCAGAAACTGGCGAAGAACTCGCCCATCGTGCCCAAGCAAACTGCGTATGCCCGCGTGCTGTCCGGCGAGCTGCCGATTCTGGTCGACTATGACTTCAACGCCTACCGCGCTCGCTACAAGGACAAAGCCAACGTCGCGTTCGTGATCCCGAAGGAAGGCACCATCGGTGTTCCGTACGTGATGAGCCTGGTGGCCAAGGCGCCGCATCGCGCCAACGCCGAGAAGGTGCTGGATTTCGTGCTGTCCGATGAAGGTCAGGCGCTGTGGGCCAAGGCCTATCTGCGTCCGGTGCGCTCGAAAATGCCGGCCGAAGTCGCCGCGCAGTTCCTGCCGGACAGCGATTACGCGCGTGCCGGTGTGGTGGATTACCAGCACATGGCTGCCGTGCAGGAAGCCTTCGCTGCCCGTTATCTGCGTGAGGTGAAGTAATGTCAGCCTCGCCGGAACAAGCGCTGGCTCTGCGCAAGGGCGGATTCTTCAGGCTGCGGCTGCGCCCGACCGCTGCGGTGGCGCTGGCTCCGGCGATGGCGGTATTGCTGGCCTTCTGGCTGCTGCCGCTGACCCACCTGATTGTGCTCGGTGCGAAAAGCATTGATGGCAACGACAGCGGTTACTGGCAGGTGTTGAGCAGTGCTCAGTACCTGGGCAGTCTGGCGCAGACTTGTGTGCTGGCGCTGGTGGTGACGCTGGCGGCGTTGCTGGTGGGTGGCATCAGCGGCGTGTTTCTGGCCCGCAATCACTTTTTCGGACGCTCTGCGCTGGTGGCGTTGCTGACCTTTCCACTGGCGTTTCCCGGCGTGGTGGTCGGCTTTCTGGTGATTCTGCTGGCCGGTCGCCAAGGGATCTTCGCCGCGCTCGGTCTGCAACTGGCCGGTGAGCGCTGGGTGTTTGCCTACTCGCTCACCGGGCTGTTCATCGGCTATCTGTACTTTTCGATACCACGGGTGATCCTCACCGTGATGGCGGCCTGCGAGAGTCTGGACCGCAGCCTTGAAGAGGCCGCTCATTCACTGGGTGCCGGTCATTGGCGCGTGGTGTGTGATGTGATCGTTCCGGGCCTGACTCCGGCGCTGGTGTCCTGCGGTGCGATCTGCTTCGCCACCTCGATGGGTGCCTTCGGCACGGCGTTCACGCTGGGCACACGTCTGAACGTCACCCCTGTGGCGATCTACAACGTGTTCACCAATTACGCCAACTTCACCGTGGCCGCCGCGCTGTCGGTCATCCTCGGCCTGGTGACCTGGGCGGTGCTGTTGCTGGCCCGCCGCATGGTCGGGAAATCGGGAGTCGCCCTGTGAAACGCTCTCCATTGTTCGCTGCACAACTGGCGTTCACGCTGTTGGTCTGCGCGTTCATGCTGGTTCCGGTGGTGTTGTCGCTGCTGGCCGGTCTGACCCGCAATTATTTTCTCGGCCTGTCGAGCGGCTTGACCTTCGACTGGCTGGTGCAGGTCTGGCAGGCCTATTCGCCGACGGTCTGGCTGTCGCTGCAACTGGCTGTCGCCTGTGCGATCTGCGTCTGCGTGGTCGGTGTTCCGGCGGCGTATGCGCTGGTGCGTATGAACAATCGCTTCAGTCGGGCCTTTGAAGAACTGATGGTGCTGCCGGTCGCCATGCCCGGTCTGGCCAGCGCGTTGGCGTTGCTACTGACCTACGGCCAGTTCGGCAGCTTTCGCAGCAGTTGGCTGTTCATTCTGGTGGGTCATGTGCTGTTCACGTTGCCGTTTCTGGTGCGACCGGTGATGGCGGTGATGCAGCGTCAGCAATTGCCGGTGCTCGAGGAGGCCGCCGCCAGTCTGGGCGCCGGGCCGATCAAGCGTTTCTTCAGCGTGGTGGTGCCCAATTGCCGGGCCGGGATTCTGGCCGGTGTGCTGATGGTCGTGACCCTGTCACTGGGTGAATTCAACCTGACCTGGATGCTGCACACACCGATGACCAAGACCCTGCCGGTCGGCCTGGCCGACAGTTACGCCTCGGCCCGGCTCGAAGTCGCCAGCGCCTACACCCTTCTTTTTCTGTTGCTGATTGTGCCGCTGCTGATTGCGTTGCAGGCCATCAGTGCGCGTCTTGCCCGTGGAGAGAGCCGATGAGCGGAACCACCATTCGCCTGAAAGGCTGCCGCAAGGCATTTGCCGACGGCACCGTTGCTGTACAGGATCTGCACCTGACCATCGAGCCCGGCGAAACGCTGGCGATTCTCGGCCCGTCGGGTTGCGGCAAAACCACCACCCTGCGGCTGATTGCCGGGCTTGAGCGTCCGGACGTGGGTCAGGTGTTGTTCGATGATCAGGACGTCACGCGTCTGCCTATCGAAAAGCGCGATGTCGGCATGGTGTTTCAGAATTACGCACTGTTCCCGAATCTCGATGTGGCCGGCAACATTGTCTACGGCCTGAAGATTCGTGGCCTGTCGGCGGCCGAGCGCAACAAGCGTTGCGACGAATTGCTGGAGCTGGTCGGCCTGACCGGGCACGGCAATCGCCGTGTCAACGAGCTGTCTGGCGGCCAGCGGCAACGGGTCGCGCTGGCTCGCGCTCTGGCGCCGCGGCCTCGGGTGCTGTTGCTCGACGAGCCGTTGGCCGCGCTGGATGCACAGCTGCGCGAGCGCTTGCGCAGCGAACTGGATCAACTGCTGCGTGGGCTCGGCATCACCTCGGTGTTCGTCACTCACGATCAGGGTGAGGCGATGGCCTTGGGCGACCGGATTCTGGTCATGGAAAAAGGCTGCGTGTCGCAGCTGGCAACGCCACGGGAAATCTATCAACAGCCGGCCAATGCTTTTGTCGCCGGTTTTGTCGGCAATCTGAATGCGTTCAGCGTACTTGCGCGCACGTCATCGGGGCTCAAGGTGAGCGGCGGCGAGCTGCCGTGGAGCGGTGCCGATATGCCGGGCACTGTCTATTGCCGTCCCGAGCACCTGCGCTTGATGCCTGGCAGCGGACATCTTCAGGGGCGTCTGGTCGGGCAGTTCTTTCAGGGCGCGCAAAGTCGTTTGCTGGTGGATGTCGGCGGTCCGCAGCCATTGCTGGTGGACAGCACCGACAACGTGATTTATGCCGCCAACGCAGCCATCGCCCTGAGCGTCGAACCGCAAGTGCTGTTCACCCTGCATTCGTAAACCGTTTTTCCAGCGAGAGATTATTTTGAATCGTCCGTTTCTTATTGCCCAGATCAGCGACCTGCACCTCAAAGCCGACGGGCGCCTGACTTATGGCGTGGTCGATACGCTTGGCGCGCTGCGTCGCGCTGTTGCGCACATCAATGCCAGCAAGCAGCGCCCCGACATCGTGGTGATCAGTGGTGACCTGGTGGACTTCGGTCGTGAGGATGAATACGCGGTGCTCAAGCCTGAGCTGGAGCGCTTGCACATGCCTTACTATCTGGTGCCCGGCAATCACGATGACCGTGAGCACTTGCTGGCAGCGTTTGCCGATCAGGTGTACCTGCCGCTGTCAGCCAATGCGCCGCTGGACTGGGTGGTGGAGAAATACCCGGTTCGTTTGATCGGCATGGATACGACCATTCCCGGCGAACATGGTGGGCAGCTGGATTACTGTCAGCTGGACTGGTTACATGCCCAACTGTCGCGTCGCCCCTATGTGCCCACCGTGATCATCCTGCACCATCCGCCGTTCATGACCGGCATCGGCCACATGGACCGTGCACCTTTCGGCAATGCGTCAGCGCTGGAACGTGTGATTGCCCAGCACCCGCAAGTAGAGCGTTTACTGTGCGGGCATTTGCATCGACCGATGCAGCGGCGTTTTGGTGGCAGCGTGGCGAGCATCTGCCCTGGCACCTCGCACCAGATCGTCCTCGACCTCGATGAGGAGGCTCCGGCGCATTTCAATCTTGAACCGGCAGGCTACGTACTGCACCGTTGGCATTCCGAGCAAGGTCTGGTGAGCCATAACGCAGTGTTCGGCGACTTTGAAGGGCCGTACCCGTTTTATGATGAGGCTGGGTTGATCGATTGATGGTTTATCGCTCCCACGCTCTGCGTGGTAGCGCTGTTCCGGAGGCTCTGCGTCCTCTTCTGAAGATGACGCAGAGCGTCACGAACTGCATGCCCACGCGGAGCGCGGGCACGATAGTGATCAATGCTACTCAATCAGGCGCCGATGAGCGTTCCTATCGCTCCCACGCTCTGCGTGGTAGCGCTGTTCCGGACGCTCTGCGTCCTGTTCTGAAGATGACGCGGAGCGTCACGAACTGCATGCCCACGCGGAGCGCGGGCACGATAGTGATCAATGCTACTCGATCAGGCGCCGATGATGCCGCCATCTTCGCGGGTGATGACCATCACTGACGAGCGTGGCTTGCCGTTGGGCAGGTGCTCTGGGAAGGTGGATCCGCCGTTTTCGCCAGGGTGCTGGATGCCGATGAACATCGTTTTGTAGTCAGGCGCAAAGCTGATACCGGTGATTTCGCAACCGACCGGGCCGACCAGGAAGCGACGAATCTCGCCGCTGGCAGGGTCTGCGCAGAGCATCTGATTATTGCCCATCCCGGCAAAGTCGCCCTTGTTGCTGGAGTCGCCATCGGTCTGAATCCACAGGCGACCTGCCTGATCGAAACTCAGGCCGTCCGGGCTGTTGAACATGTTCTGTGGGTTGATGTTGCTCGACCCGGCCTGCGGCGTACCCGCATGCACGGTCGGGTTGCCTGCGACCACAAACAGGTCCCAGTCGAACGCCATCGCCGAAGGATTGCTGCCTTCTTCACTCCAGCGCAGGATCTGCCCGTACTGATTCTTGGCGCGGGGATTCGGTCCGCCAACCGGCTGACCTTCATCGCCGCGCTTGATGTTGTTGGTCAGGGTGCAATACACCTGGCCGTCCTTGGGGCTGACCACGATCCATTCCGGGCGGTCCATGCGCGTGGCCTTGACGACACTGGCCGCCAGACGGGCATGAATCAACACTTCTGCCTGATTATTGAAACCGGCTGCGGCATCGAGGCCATTTTTGCCGTGAGTCAGCTCGACCCATTGGCCTTTGCCTTTTGGATGATCCGGATTACTGTCGCCCGCGTCGAATTGAGCGACATACAAAGTGCCGTGGTCCAGCAGGTTGCGATTGGCTTTCGGGTTCTGGTGATCGATCTTGTCGCGGCTGATGAACTTGTAGATGAACTCGCCACGCTCGTCGTCGCCCATGTACACCACGGCACGGCCGCCCTTGGTTTGCGTGAACGCAGCGTTCTCATGCTTGAAGCGTCCGAGCGCCGTGCGCTTGACCGGCGTCGATTCGGGATCGAAGGGGTCAATCTCGACCACCCAGCCGTGACGGTTCACTTCGTTAGGATTTTTTGCAACGTCGAAGCGCGGGTCGTGCGGGTGCCAGTTGATCTCTTTGCTCGCGGCCACAACGCCGTAGCGCTTCATGCCCGCGTCGAACTTCTGCTCCGGGTTGCTGCTGCCGAAGCAATCAGTGAAGTTCTCTTCACAGGTCAGGTAAGTGCCCCACGGCGTCTGGCCGCTGGAGCAATTCTGGAACGTTCCCAGCGCGCGGGTGCCGCTCTTGTCGGCGTCGGTCTTGAGCCAGTCGTGACCGGCTGCCGGGCCACTCAGGCTGATCGGCGTGTTGCCGTGCACGCGACGGTTATAGCGCGAGCCCTGAACGAACTGCCATTTGCCGTCTTTCTGCTGAACTTCGATCACTGACACGCCTTCTGCGGCCAGTGCCTTCTGCACGTCTTCGGCCGACTGCGGCTCCTTGCCGTGATCGAAGAGGTAGCGGTAGTTAGTGTACTCGTTGTTGATCGCCATCAGCGCGCGGTCTTTGTGACCCGGCATCGGAAACAGGCACATGCCGTCGTTGTTGTCGCCGAACTGCACTTCCTGAGCCTTGGCGGTGCCTTTGCCGCTCGGGTCGAACGCCGGGCCGCCTGCTTGCAATGGCTGGCCCCAACTGATCAGCACGGAGGATGTGTAGCCTTTCGGCAGGCTGATGCTGTCGGCGGTTGCCGTCGGGATGCTGTCGAAACCCAGCAGG
Organism: Pseudomonas syringae; assembly: GCF_023278085.1. Taxonomy (NCBI): domain Bacteria; kingdom Pseudomonadati; phylum Pseudomonadota; class Gammaproteobacteria; order Pseudomonadales; family Pseudomonadaceae; genus Pseudomonas; species Pseudomonas syringae. The sequence goes on from NZ_CP066265.1 coordinate 415,466, forward strand.
GCTCCGGACGCTGCGCTGACGCTGTTGGCCAGCACCGAGCGGCTCAACAGGTTACCGCCAAGGAACATCGCTGCACCGCACAAAGCGCCCGCGCTGATGAAACCACGACGCGTCAGGCCGACCCTGTTTGCGCCGACCAGGTTTTCCAGATCGGTGGTTTGATTTTCTTCTAATAGTTTCATCATCACGGCTCCCTCTAATATGGCAGCCACCTTAGTGCGCGCATATGACGGAATTGTGTCGCGGTCATGACTTCCCGGCGCTTACGACGGTATCCCCAGCAGCACGAACGAAGCCGCGAATCTCGCCTGCACCGTGACGCCGGTTTGCAACTGCTGTGCATGCAACTGCTGAGGCGTCGCCAGGGCGCATAGCGTCTGGCCGCTCGGGAGGGTGATGCGCACTTCGCTGGGGCCGTCTTCGGCGTCGATCACGCTGTCGATCTGTCCGGTCAGGCAATTGTTTCCATTTGTTTCTTTGGCGCCTTTAGCACTTTGCGCGTGCAGTTCCAGCCAGCCCGCCTTGATCAGTGCCACGGCGTCGGTGCCGATTTCCAGACCTAAATGCAGCGTGCTGTCGTGGGTCACCTGCGCGTCGATGAACACCTCATCGGCCAGTTGCAGGCGCACCTGATCGTGATGCCCCTGACGAGTGATACTGACGATGCGCCCCAGCAACTGGTTGCGCGCGCTGGTGCGCAGGGTCAGGCGATTGAGCAGGTCAAGATCGCTGCTGTCTTCGGCGGCTTCCAGTATCTGCGCCTGCAATGTCTGCACGCGCTGATAAAGCCGCAGCACTCGTTCGCCCTCGACCGACAACTTCGCGCCGCCCCCGCCACGTCCACCGACGCTACGCTCCACCAGCGGCTTTTGCGCCAGATTGTTCAGCTCATCAATAGCGTCCCACGCGGCCTTGTAACTCAACCCTGCGCTCTTCGCGGCACGGGTGATCGAGCCCTGCTCGGCAATGTGCTGCAAAAGCGCAATACGTTGCGGGCGACGGACCATGTGTTGCGTGAGTAACGGAGGCAGGGACATGGTGATCCGGGAATGACTGGTCAGGGGAGGGCAGTATGATCGCTCACGGGGCTTGCGTCGAAAACCGGACGCGGAGCGTTGGAGTGATGAACGTATTGGGATGACTATCGTGCCAATGCTCTGCGTTGGCACGCCTTTCGTGACGCTCTGCGTCACAATTCTGCGCCGCACCGTACGCTCAAGATCGGACGCGGAGCGTCCAGGGCTGCGCTACCACGCGGAGCGTGGGAGCGATGAGAAAGGCATTACCACGTTGGAGCGCTCAGCGTTATGACTATCGTGCCAATGCTCCGCGTTGGCATGCCTTTCGTGACGCTCTGCGTCACAATTCTGCGCCGCACCGCATGCTCAAGATCGGACGCGGAGCGTCCAGGGCTGCGCTACCACGCGGAGCGTGGGAGCGATGAGAAAGGCATTACCACGCTGGAGCGCTCAGCGTTATGACTATCGTGCCAATGCTCTGCGTTGGCACGCCTTTCGTGACGCTCTGCGTCACAATTCTGCGCCGCACCGCATGCTCAAGATCGGACGCGGAGCGTCCAGGGCTGCGCTACCACGCGGAGCGTGGGAGCGATGAGAAAGGCATTACCACTGGAGCGTGGGAACAATATTAAACTGGACGCGCAGGGGCCGTTAGTCACCCGGCTTTGGCGTTCGCGCCAGGCAGTACACGTCTACCTGCCGCGCACCGGCGCTGTTCAATAAGCGCGCGATGACGTCTGCGGTCGAGCCGGTGGTCAGTACGTCGTCGACCAGCGCCAGGTGTTTGCCCTGCACCCATTCAGGATCCATCAGGGTAAACGCACCGCGCAGGTTGCGTTTGCGGGCCTTGGCGTCGAGGCCCTGTTGCGCGGTTGTCTCGCGGCTGCGCAGCAGATGCTGTTCATCAACAGGCAATTGCAGTTGTTTGCCCAGCCACCCGGCCAGCATCGCGGCCTGGTTGTAACCGCGCTGGCGCAGGCGTTTGTTGGCCAGCGGCACCGGTACAAGATAATCGGGACGCGGTTGGCCTTCATCAAAGCGATGCTGGATGAAGTGCCCGCACAATTCTGCGAGCAATCGGCCCATTGGCCATTTGCCGTGGTGTTTGAAGCGGGTAATCAGGCTGTCGACCGGGAAGTCGTACAGCCATGGGGCGGTCACCTGAGCGAAACCCGGTGATCGTTTACCGCATTGCACGCACTCAAGGCCGGCGACAGGCATTGGCAGCGCGCAGCGGTCGCACTGCTCGCGCAGCCAAGGTAACTCGGCTTCGCACGGCACGCAGATGGGCGTGGGCACCTCGCTGCGTTCATCGCATAACAAACAGGTCTGTTTGTTTTTTAACCAGATGTAAACCTCGTGGTCGTGGTTGGGTTGACAGCGCATGGCTCTTCCTTAAATATGCCCGACATCCGTGTAGCGCCTGTGGTCTTTCCCGCCCTCGCGCATTGCCCAGAAACACCAAGGAGCCGCCCGATGAGCGCCAGCACCACCGCCACTTTGCGTCACGACTGGACTTTAGCCGAGGTCAGGGCGCTGTTCGTACAGCCATTCAATGACCTGCTGTTTCAGGCGCAAACGGTGCATCGCGCTCACTTCGACGCCAACCGCGTTCAGGTCTCCACGCTGTTGTCGATCAAGACGGGCGCCTGCCCGGAAGACTGCAAGTACTGCCCGCAGTCCGGTCACTACAACACCGGCCTTGAAAAAGAAAAGCTGCTGGAAGTGCAAAAGGTCCTTGAAGAAGCGGCACGCGCCAAGGCCATCGGTTCGACCCGCTTCTGCATGGGCGCGGCCTGGAAGCATCCGTCTGCCAAGGACATGCCTTACGTGCTGGAGATGGTCAAAGGCGTGAAAGCCATGGGTCTGGAAACCTGCATGACGCTGGGGCGCCTCGATCAGGAGCAGACCGAAGCGCTGGCCACTGCCGGGCTGGATTACTACAACCATAACCTGGACACCTCGCCGGAGTTCTACGGCAGCATCATCACCACCCGCACCTACAGCGAGCGTCTGCAAACCCTCGCTTATGTGCGCGATTCCGGAATGAAGATCTGCTCCGGCGGCATTCTGGGCATGGGCGAGTCGCTTGACGACCGCGCCGGGCTGCTGATCCAGCTGGCGAATCTGCCGGAGCACCCGGAGTCGGTGCCGATCAACATGCTGGTCAAGGTGGCGGGTACGCCGCTGGAAAACGCCGAAGACGTCGACCCGTTCGACTTCATCCGCATGTTGGCCGTGGCACGCATCATGATGCCCGAATCCCATGTGCGGCTGTCTGCCGGGCGCGAAGCGATGAACGAGCAAATGCAGGCACTGGCGTTCTTTGCCGGGGCCAACTCGATTTTCTACGGTGACAAGCTGCTGACCACCGCCAACCCGCAGGCCGACAAAGACATGCTGCTGTTCTCGCGTCTGGGTATCAAGCCGGAAGCGGGCGAAGGCCACGCCGACGAAGTGCACCAGGCCGCCATCGAGCAGGCGCTGGTCGAGCAGCAAAGCAGCGCGATGTTCTACGACGCCGCTTCTGCCTGATCCTCTTGAGCGGGCCGGTTGTCAGCGGCCCGCTTTGAATCGCTATCTCCCGCACCGGGGCCCGCATGTCTTTCGATCTTCGCACGCGCCTTGATGCCCGTCGCGCCGAACACCTTTATCGCCAGCGCCCGCTGCTGCAAAGCCCGCAAGGCCCGCAAGTCATTGTTGATGGTCAACTGTTGCTGGCGTTCTGCAACAACGATTACATGGGCCTGGCCAGCCACCCCGATGTGATCGCCGCCTGGCAGGCGGGGGCCGAGCGCTGGGGCGTGGGTGGCGGGGCGTCGCATCTGGTGATCGGTCATAGCGCGCCACACCATGAGCTGGAAGAAGCGCTAGCTGATCTGACCGGGCGCCCGCGCGCGCTGTTGTTCTCCAACGGCTACATGGCCAACCTCGGCGCGGTAACCGCGCTGGTCGGGCAGGGCGATACGGTGCTGGAAGACCGTCTCAATCATGCATCGTTGCTGGACGCCGGTCTGCTCAGCGGCGCACGGTTCTCCCGCTATCTGCACAACGACGTCAACAGCCTGGCCTCGCGTCTGGATAAGTCCGTTGGCGATACGCTGGTGGTGACTGACGGCGTGTTCAGCATGGACGGCGATATCGCCGACCTGCCTGCGCTCGCTCAGGCTGCAAGGGCCAAGGGCGCATGGCTGATGGTTGACGATGCGCACGGCTTCGGACCGCTGGGCGCAAACGGTGCGGGGATCGTCGAGCATTTCGGCCTGAGCATGGATGACGTACCGGTGCTGGTCGGCACCCTGGGTAAATCGTTCGGCACCTCCGGGGCATTTGTGGCCGGCAGTGAAGAGCTGATCGAAACCCTGATCCAGTTCGCCCGCCCTTACATTTACACCACCAGCCAGCCGCCTGCGCTGGCCTGTGCGACCCTTAAAAGCCTGGAATTGCTGCGCACCGAGCATTGGCGTCGCGAGCATCTGACGCTTCTGATCCGGCAGTTTCGTCGTGGTGCCGAGCAGATCGGCTTGCAACTGATGGACAGTTTCACGCCGATCCAGCCGATCATGATCGGCGATGCCGGGCGAGCCTTGCGTCTGTCGCAACTGTTGCGCGAGCGCGGCTTGCTGGTGACCGCCATACGGCCGCCCACCGTGCCTGCGGGCAGCGCCCGTTTGCGTGTCACCTTGTCGGCGGCGCACAGTGAGGCTCACGTGCAGCTATTATTGAATGCGCTGGAGCAGTGTTATCCGCTGCTGGATGCTCATGAATCCACGGAGCCCGTTCATGCGTGATCGACTGATTTTGCTGCCGGGTTGGGGGCTGGGCGTCTCGCCGCTGCAACCGCTCGCGGATGCGTTACGCGGGCTGGACGAGCATTTGCGGGTCGAGATCGAACCATTGCCGGAAATCGACAGTTGCGACCTGCCGGACTGGCTCGACGAACTGGACGCCAATCTGCCTGACGACGCCTGGCTGGGCGGCTGGTCGCTCGGTGGCATGCTCGCCGCCGAACTGGCTGCGAGGCGTGGCGAAAGCTGCTGCGGATTGCTGACCCTGGCCAGCAACGCCTGTTTCGTCACTCACGGCGCGTGGCCGCATGCAATGCCCGCTGAGGATTTCAATGCGTTTCTGGCGGGGTGTGCGGTCGACCCGGATGCCACGCTCAAGCGTTTCAGTCTGTTATGCACCAACGGCGCAGAAGACCCGCGCGGTCTGGCGCGGCTGCTCAAGGCCGGTGCACCGCACACGTCGCCAACCGCACTGGTCGACGGGCTGAAAGTACTTCGGCAGCTGGATACCCGCAGCGCGCTGCAAACCTTCCGTGGTCCGCAACTGCATTTGTTCGCCGGGCTGGATGCCTTCGTTCCGGCAGAGGCCGCGGGCGATCTGCTGGCCTTGTTGCCGGATATCGAAGTGGGGCTCATCGAGCAGGCCAGCCACGCGTTTCTTCTGGAAAACCCCCACGGCGTCGCGGCTGCCATCCATGCTTTTCTGCACGAGTCGGGTGATGACTGATCTTTCCAATCCCAAACCGCCTTCCGTGCTGCCTGACAAGCGTCAGGTCGCGGCGTCGTTTTCCCGAGCGGCAGGCAGCTATGACAGCGTTGCTGAATTGCAGCGCAGCGTCGGCCACCAATTGCTGGCCTGTCTTCCCGCCGGACTCAGTCCTTCGCGCTGGCTGGATCTTGGCTGTGGCACCGGTTATTTCAGCCGCGCGCTGGCGCAGACGTTCGATAGCAGCGAAGGCATCGCGCTGGATATCGCCGAAGGCATGTTGCGCCACGCGCAGCCACTCGGCGGGGCGCAGCACTTTGTTGCCGGGGATGCCGAACACCTGCCGCTGCGCGACCGGAGCTGCGAGCTGATTTTCTCCAGCCTCGCCGTGCAGTGGTGCGCTGATTTTGCGGCGGTGCTGAGTGAAGCGCGTCGCGTATTGCAACCGGGCGGCGTGTTTGCCTTCGCCAGTTTGTGCGTGGGGACGCTGTACGAGCTGCGCGAGAGTTGGCAGGCCGTTGATGGACGTGTGCATGTAAACCGTTTTCGTCATGAAGATGATTACCGCCAGCTGTGTGCCGCCAGCGGACTGCGGGTGCGCAGTCTCGACGTTCGCCCGCAAGTGCTGCATTACCCGGACGTGCGTAGCCTGACCCACGAGCTGAAGGCGCTCGGCGCACACAATCTCAATCCGGGGCGCCCTGACGGCCTGACCGGTCGCGAGCGGATTCTCGGCATGGTCCAGGCTTACGAGCGCTTCCGTCAGGAGGCCGGGCTGCCTGCCACGTACCAAGTGGTGTACGCGGTTCTTGAAAAAGCCTGATGGCTTCACGTGATAAGGAAAAAATGTCGAGATGAGCGCAGCTTATTTCATCACCGGAACCGATACCGACGCTGGCAAGACCACCGTGGCGGCCGGGCTGCTGCATGCTGCCCGCCTGGCTGGCCTGAGTACGGCGGCCGGTAAACCGGTCGCTTCCGGGTGCGTCATGACTGCACAGGGGCTGCGCAATGCTGACGCGCTGGCGTTGCAGGCGGAGTGCTCGGTCGAGCTGGATTACGACGAGGTCAACCCGCTGGCACTGGAGCCTGCAATTGCGCCGCATCTGGCCGCGCGTGAGGCGGGTGTCGCGTTGACAGTCGAGTCGTTGCTGCAACCGATGCGCCATATTCTGAGCAAACAGGCTGATTTCACCCTGATCGAAGGCGCCGGTGGCTGGCGTGTGCCGTTGGCCGGGGAGCGTAATCTGTCCGATCTGGCCATCGCCTTGAAACTGCCGGTGATTCTGGTGGTGGGTGTACGCCTGGGCTGTATCAATCATGCTGTACTGACCGCCGAAGCCATCGCTCGTGACGGCCTGCAACTGGCGGGCTGGGTGGCGAATGTGATCGACGGCGAAACGTCGCGGCTTGAGGAGAACCTCGCCACACTGGTCGAGCGTCTGCCTGCGCCGTGTCTCGGGCAAGTGCCCCGGCTGGACGACGCGAGCGCCGAAAATGTGGCGCACTATCTTGATATCGGCAAGCTGGGCTGACAGCGCCGCTAAGTAGCTGACACGCAAGTGGCTTTCGGGTTTTCACGATTTTGTTCGCCATACGGCCTAGTGCCATTAGTCTGTTTGTTGAGTATTTCCGTGCATTAGCTGGTTCAATGGCACGTGTTCGTTTTTTGAACTGAGGATCGGCTTATGCAAATCACCATGAACAACACCCTCTACCCAGGTCTGAGTGCCATGCAGGTCGGGCAGAGCCGTGTCGATCAGGCGGCCACCCAGATCGCTAGCTCGAACGTTGAAGTGTCTGGCAGAAGCCAGTCTTCGGACTTTCAGCTTGAGAATCTACGCTCGGTCGACCGCAGTCAGCGCTCTGACCTGCCGTCCAACATTGTCGAGCTCGAAGCCGGCAAGGGCCAGTTTGAAGCCGGCCTTGCTGCGCAGAAAGCCAGTGACGAAATGCTCGGCACGCTGATCGACACCTACGCCTGATTCCTGCTCCGCCCCCCCCCGCCGTGCCATTCGCGCACGGCGTCGCCTCATGAATTTCTCCGCATCATTGTCCTGTATCACCCCTGCGCTTGGCTGTGCCCTTTACTAAACTTCTGCTTACGTTTGCCCCGAGCCGTTGGCCTGCGCGGTCTGTGGAAAGATCGTGGACGAATGGTGCGTGGTTCGCTATTGACAAGGTTTGGGCGTAAACGTATGTTTCAAACACCTGTTTGACCGTAAGGCATACGAGAGTGTCTGGTGCTTGAGGGTATGTCCCCAGCGACCGCCCGGTCATTCGTTCCAGGATTCATCAGCAGAGGTTATCGCTATGCCTGACTACAAGGCCCCCTTGCGTGATATTCGTTTTGTTCGTGATGAACTGCTCGGCTATGAAGCGCATTATCAAAGTCTGCCCGCTTGCCACGATGCCACTCCGGACATGGTCGATGCCATTCTCGAAGAGGGCGCCAAGTTCTGCGAGCAGGTGCTGGCGCCGCTGAACCGGGTGGGCGATACCGAGGGCTGCACCTGGAGCGAGTCAGGCGTGAAAACGCCGACCGGTTTCAAACAGGCATACAAACAGTTTGTCGAAGGCGGCTGGCCGAGCCTGGCGCATGACCTCGCACACGGCGGTCAGGGCCTGCCCGAGTCGCTGGGCCTGGCGGTCAGTGAGATGGTTGGTGAGGCCAACTGGTCGTGGGGCATGTACCCGGGCCTGTCGCACGGCGCGATGAACACGATTTCCGAGCACGGCACGCCCGAGCAGCAGGATGCGTACCTGACCAAACTGGTGTCTGGCGAATGGACCGGCACCATGTGCCTGACCGAGTCGCACTGCGGCACTGACCTCGGCATGCTGCGCACCAGGGCCGAGCCTCAGGCCGACGGCACCTACAAGGTGACCGGCACCAAGATCTTCATTTCCGCTGGCGAACACGACATGGCCGATAACATCGTCCACATCGTGCTGGCCCGCCTGCCGGACGCACCGGCTGGCACCAAAGGCATTTCGCTGTTCATCGTGCCCAAGTTCATCTCGGCTGCCGATGGCAGCGTGGGTGAGCGCAACGCGGTGCACTGTGGTTCGATCGAGCACAAGATGGGTATCCACGGCAACGCGACCTGTGTGATGAACTTCGACGGCGCCACCGGTTACCTGATCGGCCCGCCGAACAAGGGCCTGAACTGCATGTTCACGTTCATGAACACCGCACGTCTGGGCACCGCACTGCAAGGCCTGGCGCATGCCGAAATCGCTTTCCAGGGTGGCCTGAAATACGCCCGTGACCGTCTGCAGATGCGCTCGCTGACCGGACCAAAAGCGCCGGACAAGGCCGCTGACCCGATCATCGTTCACCCTGATGTACGTCGCATGCTGCTGACCATGAAGGCCTTCGCCGAGGGCACGCGTGCCATGGTGTACTTCACTGCCAAGCAGGTCGACATCGTCAAATACAGCGAAGACCCGGAGCAGAAGAAAGCGGCCGATGCGCTGCTGGCGTTCATGACGCCGATCGCCAAGGCCTTCATGACCGAAGTCGGCTTCGAAGCCGCCAACCACGGTGTGCAGGTTTACGGTGGTCACGGCTTCATCGCCGAGTGGGGCATGGAGCAGAACGTTCGCGACAGCCGTATCTCGATGCTGTACGAAGGCACCACCGGCATTCAGGCACTCGACCTGCTGGGCCGCAAAGTGCTGATGACTCAAGGCGAGGCGCTCAAAGGCTTCACCAAGATCGTCCACAAGTTCTGCCAGGGCAACGAAGGCAACGAAGCTGTTCAGGAGTTCGTGACGCCATTGGCTGCGCTGAATAAGGAATGGGGCGAGCTGACCATGAAAGTGGGCATGGCTGCCATGAAGGACCGCGAAGAAGTGGGTGCGGCGTCGGTGGATTACATCATGTACTCCGGTTATGCCTGCCTGGCGTACTTCTGGGCCGACATGGCCCGCCTGTCCGCCGAGAAGCTGGCAGCCGGTACATCGGACGAAGCGTTCTACCGTGCCAAGATTCAGACCGCACGCTTCTACTTCCAGCGCATCCTGCCGCGCACCCGTACTCACGTTGCCGCCATCCTGTCCGGCGCTGCCAACCTGATGGACATGAAAGAAGAAGACTTCGGCTTGGCTTACTAAGCCCTGCTTTAGTCACGAAAACCGCCTGATTGCTGATCAGGCGGTTTTTTTATGGCTGGTATCTTCAAAATCGGACGCGATGCATGCTTGCGCGACGCTGCGCGTCACAAGTCCACGCCACCTGCTCAAGACAGAACGCAGAGCCTCGCACGGAAGTTGCGGTTATCGTTCCTCACGCTCCAGCGTGGGAATGCCGTTCTTGACGCTCTGCGTCCAGCGCATTGGCGCGAGCGTCAACAACACTTAGCGTGGCGCGTGACGTCTATAACTGCCCATGCAATAAACATTTCCAGTCTCCTGCCGTTACAGAAAGTAGTTCGTCTGTTGATCCTGCTGAATGCATTGTTCGCTGGATGAAGGCACAATGACATCGGTTCGTTCCGGGGCAGGAGATAAACCCTTTTGTTGCGTCCATCCGCTGCACGTCTGAGTCATTTTCTGCCCTCCCTGATGTTGCTGGTGGCAGGGCTTGCGGCTGCGTATGTAAAGGACCTGAACGTCTTCTTCACCTCGCTGTTCAATGTGCTGCCAACACTGGTGTTGCTGTTGGGAGGCGCGTACTGCCTCGTTTACCGGCGACAACGCGAGCTGTTTCTGATGCTCACCGTGTACATCGCCTACTACCTGCTCGATACCCAGACTGACTATTACCGCGACAACGGCAAGGTCCGGGAAGATGCGGCGGTGATTTTTCACCTGGTCTGTCTGTTACTGCCGGTATTGTTCGGCCTGTACGCCGCATGGGAAGAGCGCACTCATCTGTTTCAGGACATGGTCGCCCGGCTGGCGGTGTTGGTGGCACTGGGCGGCGTGGCGCTGGGCCTTGAGCAGAGTTATCCGATCGAGTTGCAAGCCTGGCTGGCGGAGATTCGCTGGCCTGCCTTGCATGGCAACTGGATGAGCCTGATCCAGTTGTCCTACCTAATGTTTATTCTGTCGTTCGGGGTGCTGATCTGGCAGTACCTGGAAAAGCCACGACCGCTGCATGCCGCGCAGATCGTCGGCCTGCTGGGGCTGTTCTGGGCGCTGCCCAAGACTTTCATCCTGCCGTTCACGCTGAATATTCTGTGCAGCCAGGTGATGTTGATGATCGCTGCGGCTGTCGCGCATGAGGCGTATCAGATGGCCTTCCGCGATGAGCTGACCGGGCTGCCCGGTCGTCGGGCGCTCAACGAAAGAATGCAGCGCCTGGGCCGTAATTATGTGCTGGCGATGAGCGACGTCGACCACTTCAAGAAATTCAACGACACCTATGGCCACGACGTGGGCGATCAGGTCTTGCGTCTGGTCGCCAGCAAGCTGTCGAAAATCACCAGTGGCGGCGGCAAGGCTTATCGCTATGGCGGGGAAGAGTTCGCCATCGTCTTTGCCGCCAGAACGCTGGACGAGTGCCTGCCGCATCTGGAAGCGATTCGCGAAACCATCGCCAATTACCAGATCCAGTTGCGCAACAAGGACCATCGTCCTCAAGACGATCAGCAAGGACGCCAGCGACGGGGCGGGCCACATGCAGGCAGTGTGTCGGTGACCATCAGCATCGGTGTTGCCGAGCGCCAGCCGGAGCATCGCAGCGCGGAAGAAGTGCTCAAATGCGCCGATCAGGCGCTGTACGCCGCCAAGGGTGCAGGCCGTAACTGCGTTGTCGCATTCGACCAGTTGAACCGGCGCGGCGCTGTGCGCACAACCGAAACATAGACCTGATCAAATCGTTCTATTCGCGTGACCTGTTGTGACTATTCAGTCATGACACGACCCTATGTGTCTGAAATGTTGTTCGGGTAGACTCGTGAAAACCGATTGCTGATCTTCGTCGCTGAACGCATCGATCAGCCCCCAAGTTACTTGCTACCTGTTCACGAGGTTTGCCATGGCTGACTACAAAGCGCCGCTGCGCGATATGCGCTTCGTCCTCAATGAAGTGTTCGAGGTTTCCAGACTCTGGGCGCAACTGCCTGAGCTGGCTGAAACAGTCGACGCCGAAACGGTCGACGCCATTCTCGAAGAAGCCGGTAAAGTCACCAGCAAGACCATTGCCCCGCTGAGCCGTAATGGTGATGAGGAAGGCTGCCACTGGAAGGACACTGTGGTGACCACACCGGCGGGTTTTCCGGAAGCCTATCGGACTTACGCCGAAGGTGGCTGGGTGGGCGTTGGCGGTAATCCGGAATTCGGCGGCATGGGCATGCCCAAGGTGGTTTCGGCTCAAGTCGAAGAGATGATCAACTCCGCCAGCCTCGCCTTTGGTCTGTACGCCATGCTGACGTCTGGTGCCTGCGTGTCGATCAACACCCACGCCACCGAAGCGCTCAAGGCGAAATTTCTGCCCAATATGTATTCGGGAGCCTGGGCCGGGTCGATGTGCCTGACCGAGGCGCATTGCGGTACTGACCTCGGCATGATCCGCACCAGGGCCGAGCCTCAGCCTGACGACGCTTACACGATCACCGGCAGCAAGATTTTCATCACTGGCGGTGAACACGACCTGACTGAAAACATCATTCACCTGGTGCTCGCCAAACTGCCTGACGCTCCGCCCGGGCCGAAAGGCATCTCGCTGTTTCTGGTGCCCAAGTTCATGGTCGGTGACGATGGCAGCCTCGGCGAGCGCAATACCGTCAGTTGCGGCTCCATCGAGCACAAGATGGGTATTCAGGCGTCGGCGACCTGTGTCATGAACTTCGACGACGCGGTCGGCTACCTGATCGGCGAGCCTAACAAAGGTTTGGCGGCAATGTTCACGATGATGAATTACGAGCGCCTGGGTGTCGGCATTCAGGGCCTGGCGTCGGGTGTGCAGTCTTATCAGAACGCTGTCGAATACGCCCTTGATCGTCTGCAGAGCCGTGCCCCGACCGGTGCGCAGAACAAGGACAAGGCCGCTGACCCGATCATCGTCCATCCGGACGTGCGGCGCATGCTGCTGACCATGAAAGCCTTCAACGAAGGCGGTCGGGCGTTCTCCAGCTACGTTGCCCTGCAACTCGACATTGCCAAGTTCAGCGCGGATGACACCGCACGTAAACGTGCTGATGACCTGGTGGCGCTGCTGACGCCTGTCGCCAAGGCGTTCCTCAGTGACATCGGTCTGGAAACCACGGTTCATGGCCAGCAGGTGTTTGGCGGTCACGGCTACATTCGTGAGTGGGGCCAGGAGCAACTGGTGCGTGACGTGCGTATCACGCAGATCTACGAGGGCACCAACGGCATTCAGGCGCTGGATCTGGTCGGCCGCAAGATCGTCGGCTCCAACGGTGCGTTCTATCAGCTGTTCTCCGACGAAGTCCGCCAGTTCATCAGCGCTTCCGACAGCTCGCTTGGCGAATTCACCCGGCCGTTGACGGCTGCGCTGAACATGCTGGACGAACTGACCGCGTGGGTGCTGGACCGCTCGCGAAGTAACGCCAATGAAATCGGCGCGGCTTCGGTGGAGTATCTGCACCTGTTCGGTTACACCGCCTATGCCTACATGTGGGCAATGATGGCCAAAGCCGCTATGGGCAAGGAGCAGCAGGAAGACTTCTACGCCAGCAAGATGGGCACCGCGCGCTTCTACTTTGCCCGTTTGCTGCCGCGTATCCACTCGCTTGATGCGTCGGTACGCGCCGGCAGCGAGTCGCTGTTCCTGTTGGAGGCGGCACAATTCTGAGTTCGGGAAAGCTGTGTAAGCATTTGCTTACACGACGTGGTGCCATTTGGCCTCTTCCCAAAAAAGGGATCCAAAGTTAATCTTGCTCCATGGACGTAGCGCAGGAAGCGCACTAAGACATAACAGGGACACGTAGGGAAGCCTGCCAGGATGGCGGGGTGAAAGGGAAATCAGGGAAACAGTCTGGAAAGCCCCGCTTCGGCGGGGTTTTCTTTGTCTGCGTTTCAGGAAATCAGACTTCACTGCACATGGATTCAGGTGCGCAGCGAGTGTCAGGTTGCAGGCAAGGGTGATTTTTGGGGGAAAACATTCCCAGGAAAAGGCAGGCACCGTGCCAGAGCCGTTGAACCCTCGTGAAGGCTCAGGGTCGATTAGCTGTATGGCCATTTAGAGCCAATCACTCAGGAGCATCCCATGGACATCATTCGTATTATCTTCGCTATTCTGCTGCCGCCCGTGGGCGTGTTCATGCAAGTCGGCTTTGCTGGCGCTTTCTGGCTGAATATCCTGCTGACCCTGTTGGGTTACATCCCAGGCATCATCCACGCGATCTACATCATCGTTTCGCGTAAATAACGCCCCTGCACATGGGTTGATCGTTCCTTCAGCTGGAACGATCAATCGGCCGCATCAAGCACCTCCCGGTAAAACCTCCATTCCTTTTCCAGCGCATCTGCCAGGTTATGTGCCTTGCGGAATCCATGGTGTTCGTCCGCGTAAAAGTGCGCTTCGGTCTTGATGCCCCTGTCCTGCAAGGCCTTGAGCATGGAACGAGTCTGCTCCGGCACTACGACGGCATCCAGTTCGCCCTGGAAAAAGATCACGGGCACATTGATGCTGTTCGCGTGTAGCAGCGGCGTTCTGGCTTCGTAACGCTCTAGGTCCTTGAGCGGATCGCCAATCAGCCAGTCCAGATAATCACCCTCGAACTTATGCGTGGCCCTGGCCAGTGCTACCGGGTCGCTGACTCCGTACAGGCTGGCCCCGGCGCGAAACACGTTCTGAAAGGCCAGTGCGCATAACGTCGTGTAACCCCCCGCGCTGCCGCCACGTATGAAGGCCTGTTGTTCATCAATCAAGCCGCGTTCGGCCAGATGGGTGACGACCGCGCAGGCATCTTCGACATCCGCCACGCCCCAGGTCAGGTGCAGGCTCTGTCGATACTCGCGACCGTAGCCGCTGCTGCCGCGATAATTGAGGTCCGCCACGGCGAAGCCGCGATGCGTCCAGTACTGAATGCGCGGATCGAGCACCGGGTAACAGGCCGACGTCGGGCCGCCGTGGATGAACACCAGCAGCGGCGGCTTTTGCGCCCCGGTCATGGCCGGATAGAAATAACCGTACGCCTCGGCTCCGCCGCTCGGGTAGTGCAACGCCTGCGCAAGGCTGATCTGTTCGACAGGCAGCGGAGAGCCGCCGCCGGCCAACACCTGCACGCTGTGATCGATACGTGAAATGGCCAGCACGGCAGACGTACTGAGCGGCGAGGCCGCGATGCAATAGATAAAATCTTCGTCGACGGCGAGGCTGCGGAAACGGTTGTATCCGGCGCTGTAATCTTGCGTCGAGCCATCGGCCTGGCCAAGCCCCAATACCCAGGAGCCGTCCTGCGCCCAACTGGCCAGATAGCCATCGTTGATCGGCAGCCAGGTGCAACTGCCCAATTGCCAAGGCGCGGATGCATGGTCAGCGGGCGCGGCCGGAAGCGGCGCTAACCCGGAAGCCGATTCACTCCAAGGTTGCCAGAAACCGGCGCGATCAGTCAGGCAGTACAGTCGGCCCTGAGCATCGAAGCGCGGTTGCTGCAAGGATTCTTCTGTGTCATCGCCTGCAACACACCGCGCAGTGCCCCAGGCGCCACTGTCCTGTCTGGTCGCACACATCAGGCGGGTGCGGGTCCACGGCTGATGCGGGCGCTGCCATTCGATCCAGGCCAGGCGTTTGCCGTCGGCGCTGATAATGGGCGACGAATAGAAGTCCGCGCCTTCGGCCAGTAGCTCGCGCTGGCCGTCAGCCAGGGCGATGGACACCAGCCGATGAGTGGTGTGGTCTTCTTCAACGGCGAGAATCCGGTCGTTGCTGAAAAATACGCCACCGTAGCGTTTGTCGCCCTGTGTCAGGGCAACCGGTTCGCTGGCGTCCAGCGCCTGTCGATAAAGCTGCTGATCGCGCTCATTGACGAACACCACGCCGTCGTCGGCCAGGCAAAACGAACCACCGCCGTATTCATAGACCCGGCTGCGCACGCTGAAACCCTGAGGCGTCAGGCAGCGCTTGCTGTTCGCGGACCAGTGCCAGATGCGACTGGCACCGTCTTCGGGCCGGTATTCATTCCAGAACAGGCCTGCGGAATTGACGTCCAGCTCGGCGAAGTCGACGCCCGCGGCAACCGCCTGCGCGGCGCTCAGGGGTTCAGGAAGATTTTGCGATGAGTCGTGAGTTTCGGTCATTGCGAAAGGCCAGCTCTTCAATGGTTTGAGTAGCGGTTTCGGACTCGTCGCGAGCCTGAGTGATGATCCCGTGGTGATAAGATTTGCTGCACACCGGGTCAGCATTGGCGGCATCGCCGGTCAGCATGAAGGCCTGGCAGCGGCAGCCGCCGAAGTCTTTTTCTTTTTCGTCACACGAGCGGCACGGCTCAGGCATCCAGTCGTAACCGCGAAACCGGTTGAAACCGAACGAGTCGTACCAGATGTGCTGCATGCTGTGATCGCGCACATTCGGAAACTGGATTGGCATCTGTCGCGCGCCGTGACAGGGCAGTGCGGTGCCGTCCGGGGTCACGGTCAGGAAGATATTGCCCCAGCCATTCATGCAGGCCTTGGGACGCTCTTCGTAATAATCGGGGGTGACGAAGATCAGCTTGCACGGGTGGTTTTCCGCCTCCAGCCGCTCGCGGTACTCATTGGTGACCGCTTCGGCACGCACCAGTTGATCCCGGGTAGGCAGCAGGCCGACACGGTTCAAATGCGCCCAGCCATAGAACTGACAGGTCGCCAGTTCGACGAAATCCGCTTCCAGCGCCAGACACAGCTCTATGATCTTGTCGATCCGGTCGATGTTGTGCCGGTGCGTCACGAAATTCAGCACCATCGGATAGCCGTGCTTTTTCACTGCACGGGCCATTTCCAGCTTTTGCGCGAAGGCTTTCTTCGAGCCGGCGAGCATGTTGTTCACTTGCTCGTCGCTGGCCTGAAAGCTGATCTGGATGTGGTCCAGCCCGGCTTCCTTGAAGGCGATGATCTTTTCTTCGGTCAGACCAATGCCCGAGGTGATCAGGTTGGTGTAAAAGCCCAGCCGCCGCGCTTCGGCGATCAGCTCGGCGAGGTCCTGACGCACAAGTGGCTCGCCGCCGGAAAATCCGATTTGCGCCGCACCCATCTCCCGCGCTTCCTGCATGACCTTGAACCACTGTTCGGTGGTCAGCTCCTGGCCCTGTTTGGCGAAGTCCAGCGGGTTGGAGCAGTAAGGGCATTGCAACGGGCAGCGGTAGGTCAGCTCGGCGAGCAGCCACAGCGGCAGACCGACCTCGGGAGTGGGCGGGATATAGGGGCTATTGGTCGCGAGCACAGTGTCAGACAAGATCTATCCAGTTTTTCTTTTTGGCGCCTTCCATGAACTCGTCGACGTCCATGCCCAGTTCGGGAACATTAGGGAACTGGCGATGAAGCTCGTCAATGATGGCGGCGATCGTGCGCTGCCCGTCAATCAGCCCGCCAATCAGGGCCGCGCTTTCGTTGAGTTTGATCATGCCTTCAGGGTAAAGGACCACATGGGCCTTTTGCGCAGGCTCGTACTGAAAGCGATAGCCCTGATGCCACTTGGGCGTCAACGCCCTGAATTTCGGATCGTGCTTCATAGCGTAATCCCCTTATGCCAGACCTTCTGGTCTGTAACGCTGTGATACGGCGGGCGGTTCAGTTCGTAGGCCATGGACATCGCATCGAGCATGCTCCACAGAATGTCGAGTTTGAACTGCAGGATTTCCAGCATACGCTGCTGGCCTTCATAGGTAGTGTAGTGCTGTAACGTGATCGCGAGACCGTGTTCCACATCGCGGCGGGCCTGACCCAGGCGAGTGCGAAAATACTCATAGCCTGCCGGGTCGATCCACGGGTAATGCTGCGGCCAGCTGTCCAGTCGCGACTGGTGGATCTGCGGCGCGAACAGCTCGGTCAACGAGCTGCTGGCCGCCTCCTGCCAGTTGGCACGGCGAGCGAAGTTCACGTAGGCGTCGACCGCGAAGCGTACGCCCGGCAACACCAGTTCCTGAGAGCGCAGCTGATCCGGGTCCAGCCCGACGGCCTGACCAAGGCGCAACCAGGCTTCGATGCCGCCGTCTTCACCGGGCGCGCCGTCGTGGTCGAGCAGGCGCTGAATCCATTCGCGACGAATCTCGCGATCCGGGCAATTGGCCAGAATCGCGGCATCCTTGAGCGGAATGTTCATCTGATAGTAGAAACGGTTGGCGACCCAGCCCTGAATCTGTTCGCGGGTCGCGCGGCCTTCGTACATCGCCACGTGAAACGGGTGATAGATGTGGTAATACGCGCCCTTGGCACGCAGGGCCTGCTCGAATTCTGCGGGGGACAACGCAGTCGCTTCGCTCATGTCAGCTCCTAAAGCTCGATGCTCATGCCGTCGTAGGCCACTTCAACGTGGCGACGAACCAGTTCGGCGCGCTCCGGGGAGTCTTCGTCGAGAATCGGGTTGGTGTTGTTGATGTGGATAAGCACCTTGCGCTGCTCCGGGAAGCCTTCCAGCACTTCGAGCATGCCGCCGGGGCCGTTCTGGGCGAGGTGGCCCATTTCCCGGCCGGTGCGGGTGCCCACGCCACGGCGCTGCATTTCGTCGTCGTCCCACATCGTGCCGTCGACCAGCAGGCAGTCGGCATCGCGCATCTTTTCGGCCAGCGCTTCATCGACCTTGCCCAGCCCCGGCGCATAGAACAGTTTGCCGCCGGTGCGGGTGTCTTCGACCAGCAGGCCGATGTTATCGCCTGGGTGCGGGTCGAAACGATGCGGCGAGTAGGGCGGTGCGGCGCTGCGCAGCGGGAACGGCGTGAAGCGCAGGTTGGGGCAGGCTGGAATCACGAAACTGCCTTGCAGCTCGATACGATTCCAGCTCAGGCCGCCGTTCCAGTGTTTGAGCATTTCGAACAGCGGGAAGCCGGTGCTCAGGTCTTCATGGACCATGTCGGTACACCAGACCTGATGCGGGCAGCCTTCGCGCAAGCTGAGCAGGCCGGTGGTGTGGTCGATCTGGCTGTCCATCAGCACAATGGCGCTGATCCCGGTATCGCGTAACGCCCGGCCCGGCTGCATGGGGGCGAAGCCCTGCAGTTGCGCGCGGATATCCGGAGAGGCGTTGCACAGCACCCAGTTCACGCCATCGTCGGACAGTGCAATGGAAGACTGGGTACGCGCTTGCGCCCGCAGGCTGCCATCGCGAAAACCTGCGCAATTGACGCAGTTGCAGTTCCACTGGGGGAATCCACCGCCAGCAGCGGAACCTAGAATCTGGATGTACATGTCAGCTCCCGGCACACAATCTGGAACAAAAAATAGCTCACAAGAATAAAAAACCATCACAACCATAAAAAAAGCCCCGGCGAACCGAGGCTTCACAGCGCACTGAAATCAACGGCTTGCGAAGTACATGGTGACTTCAAAACCGATACGCAAATCAGTGTAAGCAGGTTTAGTCCACGACATAAAAATCTCCTCGGATAAGTGCAGCGGTGGGTGACTACATCTTAGTGCATCGTTGAAGGCATACGTTCAGATGCTTAGGGAGCTATGTTACTCATTTTAACAATTCAGCAGGGCCAGAATCTGCATGAAAGACCATTACCGTTCAGGTAAGGATCAGATGCTGGCCGCAGGGGCCGGGCGATTGGCCACAATCAGCCAGCCGCCCGTGGCGTCGATCAATTGATCGCTGGCCGCCAGTAACGAGTGTGTATCCAGATTTGACAGAGCACTGCGCAGTGCTTGCGCATGATCGCCTTGATGCCCTGCAAGGCAGGCGTGCCACTGCAGGTCGGCGTGCTGCTGATCGGGCATGTTCATGGGGTCGAACTGTGCTGACAGCGCCTGGATCTGCTCGGGCAGATCGGTGCCGCGAACGAGATCCTGCAGTGCGCCGATGAAGGCTTCGATGTGCTGGAACAATTGCTCGGTGGTACAGGTGGGCGACTGAACGCCAAACAGCATACCGGTCCGTCCGGCGATTTGTCTGATGCCGCTAAATACCGCGTAACCCAGTTGCAATTCGACTCGCAGCTTTTGGTAGAACGGTGCCTGCAGCAGGTGCGCCAGCATACGCCACGCGGCCTGGTCTTCTGCAGATTCGCTGGGAGCGGGACAAAACACCAGCACCGCGTCTTCCGAAGAGGACGATGCTTCAGTCGCCCAGCGTTTGCCTTTTTGAATGGCGGGCAGCGTCAACGGGGTTGTTTGTGGCGTTCCGGGGCTTGCGTCCAGTGCCGCGTTGATCAGCGCCTGAGTGGCGGCGCAGCAGCCGTGAGTAAAGCTGATCCAGCGCGAGTCAGCCCAAAGGGTGTGCAGATCGTCGACCGTCTGCTTGCTCTCGGTGTTCAGCGCGTGATCAGCAAGCCGCTTGAGCAACTGACGAATGGGAATCAACGCGGGCTCGGCCTCGCGCACAAGCGTTGCCGAAGACGGTTGGCGTAGCCGCCGCAAGCTGTGCGTGAGGATGTCGGCCATGGGCGCCCGCAGACCGTTCAACTGCAGTTGCCAGAACGGGCCATACGCGCTGAACGTGACGATCACACCGGCTTGTCGGGCCTCCTCAATCAAGTCTTTCAGGCTGACATTGAGCGACTGCCAGAGCGCGGGTTGTGGTGATGACAGCTCCCAGCGCACATAAAGCGCTGCTTCAGCGCCGTCATTCGGGGTTGAACTCAAAAACGGATTGGGCGACGGCAGACGCCAGTCAGTGTGTTGGTCGTCCGACTTATCCACTGCCGCTAAAGTGATCAGGGCGCCTGACGTGAGTTGTTCAAGCAAAACGCGGAGTGCCGTTGCGCCGTGTGCGCTTAATTGCGCCGGCAGCGCATGGCAATGGTGATGCGCCAGCGCCAAAGGTCCGCACAGGTGCAGACGCCGCTGTTGCAGACGCTGATATTCTTCGATCAGCGCAGGCCAACGGGGCTTGAAGAACTCAAGCCAGCTGAAGAGCAGGGTGCTTATGAGGCCAGCGTTCGCCAGGGCGCCTTTGCACTCGACATCCAGCAGCAGTTGCCCATCGAACTGATACAGCGGCGAGGCTTTCAGCGATTCGGTCAGGCCTCTTTCGATCAGTTCGGCGACCAGCCCGCCGGGCTGTGCGTTGTTCAGCCAGTGACAGAGAAACGCTACTGCCTCGTCTGCCCGTTCCGGCAAACCTTCGCAGGCGAACAGCAGATGTTTCTGGTCGCCTGTTTGTCGAGGGCTGGTTGAGCGAGTGTGTAGCGGCGGAGGCGGCTGTTGTTTGAGCTTTTTTCCGCTGGCGAATAGCGCGCCGTATTTTTTTGCCAACGTCTCCAGCTCAGTCAAGGATTGCGGCCCGCTCAGGCACAGGGTCATCTGTCCGGCTTGATAAAAACGGCTGTAGAAGTCGTTCAACGCCCGTTGAAATGCCGGGTTGGGCACTGACAGGCTGTAGCGATTGCCTGCATGGAAACCGCGCAGCGGATGCTGTGGATTGATCGGCGCGAGCAAGCGCATGTGGTGCTGTGCTTCAACATCGCCCAGCCACGCGATGAACTCGGCGTGCAGCACTTCGCGTTCGCGCAATTGATCGGCAAGGGTCATGCGCGGCCGGGCGAGCATGTCGCACAGGCGCTCCAGTCCTTGGGCGAAGGCTGCTTGCGGCAGCTCGAAGAAAAAGTCGGTGGTGCGCTCGCGGGTGCTGGCATTCACCTGGCCGCCATGACGCTGCACGAACGTCATCAGGTTTTCCCCGGACGAAAAACGCTCGGTGCCGAGGAAAAACAGATGCTCCAGAAAATGCGCCAGCCCGGGCCACGCGTGCGGCACGTCATGACTGCCCGCCGCGACCCGCAACGAGGCCGCGCTACGTTTGAGCCGCGAGTCGTGACACACAATCACACTCAGCCCGTTGGCCAGCGTGATGCGTCGGGTGTCAGCGGGTTGCGGGGCAGGCATGAGTGCGTCCGGAAGGGCTTGGGAATCTGAGCGTCATGCTAGCGGATTAGCAGCCAGGTTCGCGAGCATGCTGAAGAGTGGACGCGGAGCGTCCAGAACTGCATGCCCACGCGGAGCATGGGCACGATGGGAATCGGTGGATTAGCGTGCCGACGCTCCGCGTCGGAACGCATCTCGTGACGCTCTGCGTAATCTCCACGCCGCGCTGTGCATGCAGCGTCAGCTCTGGCTTTTGCTCAGTGACGCGTACAGCTCTGGCCGACGATCCGCAAAGTAGTCATTGGCGCTTCTGGCTTGCGTCAACAGTGCCTTGTCCAGCGTGCCGATCATCAGTGTTTTATCCGGGCCTGCCAGTGCCGGGCGGCTGCCGTCCGGGGCGCAGAGGCTGCTGAGCCCGCAATAGACAATCTCGCCCTCGCTGCCGCAGTAGTTGGCGTACACCACGTAACAGTGATTCTCGAACGCTCGCGCCCGTACGGTCACGTCGCAGACGAAATCGTAAGGCACCATGTTCGCCGTCGGCACCAGAATCAGCTCGGCACCGGCCAAGGCCAGGCGGCGGGTGTTTTCGGGAAACTCGACGTCGTAACAAATCAACAAGCCGAGTCGCCAGCCGTTCAGCTCGACCACCGGGAAATGATCCTCGCCTGCCGTGAACATCGACTTGTCCAACCCGCTAAACAGATGCGTCTTGCGGTAGTTGCACAGGCGTGTGCCATGACTGTCGATCAGTTGCACGGCATTGTAGATCTGCTGATCGGCCCCGCGCTCCGGATAGCCGTACAGGATGGCGATGCCGTTGGCCTGGGCAATGGCGGCAATGTGCGTCGCCGCCGGGCCATTCTGCGCTTGTGCCAGCTCACTGACTGCCTGTGCGCCGATGTTGTAGCCGGTCAGAAACATCTCCGGACAGATCAGCACCTGCACGCCTTGTGCCGCGGCTACGATAGCCTGCTGTTCCAGTCGGGTCAGGTTGCCACTGACATCCAGCGGCAAGGGAGGGCATTGATACAGCGCAACGCGCATGGTGTTTTCCTTCTGTCAGTCAGCCAGCGCAATCGGGCCGATTTCATGGAACGCGTCGCCAGGGCCAGGGTTGTCGGCGTGGGTCTTGCCACCGAAGTGATTCATGATGCCCCACACCGCGTTCAGCGACGTCTGTACCGCGCCTTCGACCCAGGCTGGCGTCCACGACACATCGTCACCGGCGATGAACAGGCCGCGCTGTTCGCTGGGCATGTCCTGCTGCATGAAGTGCGCGTACATGCGCTGGTTATAGCGGTAATGACCCGGCAGCGCACCCTTGAAAGCACCTAGGAAATGCGGGTCGGCTTCCCACGAAACAGTGATCGGATCGCCTATGATGCGCGCCGCAATGTCCACTTTCGGGTAGATCTTCTTCAGCGCATCCAGCGCCAGTTTCACGCGCTTTTCGATAGGCTGCGGCAGCATCTTCAGCGCGTCGCTCATCCATGAGTAGGACAAGCAAATCACGCCCGGCTTGTCGTCGCCGTTGTCGAACAGGTAAGTGCCGCGAGTCAGGCGGTCGGTGAGGGTCATGCTCATCAGGTCGCGACCGGTTTCCGGGTCTTTGTCTTTCCAGAACGGCCGGTCGACCATCACGAAGGTTTTTGATGACTGCATGTAACGTGTGCGGTCCAGCGCCATCCACATCTTCTGCGAGAACAGCGATTCCTCGCACTCGATCTGGGTGGTCAGCAGCCAGCTCTGGCAAGTGGTCAGCACTGCCGCATACTGCCGGGTGTCGCCCCAGTTATCGGTGACACTGAAGTTGCCGTCCTCGGCCCGGGCAATGCGCTTGACGCCGGTACGCGGTGCGCCACGATGCAACGATGACAGGCTGGTGCCCTTGGGCCAGTGTGCGCAACGTTCCGGCACATGGTTCCACAGCCCGACCGGTACTTGCTGCACGCCGCCGACGATCAGGTGCTGGTGTTCGTCGCAGTTGGTCATGACCACGCGGAAGATTTCCAGCATCGAATTGGGGAAGTCCGAATCCCATCCACCTGTGCCGAAACCAACCTGGCCGAACACTTCGCGATGGTAGAACGATAGCTTGGCGAAGGCTTCGGAGGTGGCGACAAAGTCATAGAACGTGCGGTCGTCCCACAGCGGCACCAGCCTGTTCCACAGCTCTTTGAGACGCGGCACATCGCGGTCGCGAATCGCCTGCTGGATGTCGGCGAATTGCGAGCCGCTTTCCAGTGCATCAGCCCAGGCGTCAGCGACTTCCTGAAACAGCGCAGGCAAGTCCGAGAGCATCTGGGCGTAATACGTGGTGCCTTCCAGGTCGATAACAGTGCTGCCGGACGCCGCCGTCAGCGGGTTGGGAAACGGCCTGGACTCCAGGCCCAGCTTGTCGACGTAATGAAAGAATGCGGTCGAAGACACTGGAAAACGCATACCGCCCAGTTCGGCCACGATGCCCTTGGCGCCTTCGAACTCTTGCGAGCGCAGACGACCGCCCATTTTCGAGGCTTCGTATACGACCGGCTTGAGGCCCATCTTCATCAGTTCGTAAGCGGCCACCAGCCCGGCGATACCGGCACCGACGATCGCTACTTCCGCGCCATGATGCTCCGCCGGAATACTGCCCAGACCTTTCGGATGCTCGATCCAGTCATCGAAGGCAAAGGGGAAATCCGGGCCGAACAGGGTGATCGGCTTTTTGCCGTTGGCGGGGTGACGATTGGTTTTCATGACTGACCTTGGTAGGCAACGGCGAAAAACAACAGTCTAGAGAATGACGCGCGCGTTAATAAGACGCAAAGTGTCGTCACTATGATGGTTATTTGTGCGAAGTGACGAAGCGTCGCTGCGATTTGTAGGGTTCGGCATGATTGCTTGTCGCAGTCAGACCGGCTGCCCGCGATCAATCTTGCTGCTGAGGATGATTGATGTGGTGGTTTTCTCGACGCCATCCACGCTGCCGATCAGGTCGAGCAGCTCATCCAGCTGTTCAGGAGAGTCGGTGCGCAGCCAGGCCACGTAATCGAACTCGCCACTGACCGCACACAATTGCTGAACCTGTGCCAGCGCACTCAGGCGGCGCAGCACTTCCTTGCCCGACCGGGGTTGCACGGTGATGCCGACATACGCCTGTAATCCACCGTCGACCACCCGCTGGCCAAGGCGCACGCCGTAGCCGGTAATCGCCTTGCTGCTTTCCAGCCGTGCCAGCCGCGAGGTCACTGTGGTGCGCGCGATGCCCAGTTGGCGAGCCAGCATGGCAACGCTTTCACGTGCATTGATTTGCAAGGCGGCGATCAGTTTGCGATCAATTTCATCCAGCGCGGGTGGACGTGTGTCAGGCACGGGCATTTCCTTAAAACTTCCAGCGCTTGGCGGTCTTGGCAAGACGCGCCTGCAACCCGTCCAGGTTGTGCCCCAACTGTTGAGTCATCAAGTGATAGCCCATCAGTTCGGCAGGAATGACCGGCTGCATCGCTGGCGTTTCGGTAGCTTCCGTCGTGCGTGCCAGACGTTCGGTCGCACCGGTTTGCAGGGCACGGGCCATGCCGATCAGTTGGCGGCGAATCTGTCGGTAATCACCGTCCAGCGATGCCTTCAACGACTCGTCGGCTATTTGATTCAGGTTCGCGGGGCGAATGTTGGCGAGAATTTCCAGCGTGCTGAGGCACATCCGGAAATGTCCCTGAATGGCGTCCAGCTCGACCATGGACATCTTCACTTCCTTGGACACCGACGGCAGCAACGAGCGCAATTGCAGCATGGTCGCGTTGAGCCTGGCGGTCAGTTTCAAATGCTCATCAGCCGTGACTGGCTGGCCTTGCACGATGCGCCCATAGACCTTTGCGCAGTCACGCAGGCCGCTGGCCAGGTTGTAGCGCCAGGAAAACACGGCGTACAACGGCAGCGCGAAGGAGAACGCCAGTGCCAGCGCGATACCGATCAGGATGTCCACGGTGCGCCACAGCCCGTCGCTGATCGGGTTGTAACCGTGCCCGGCCACGATAAACAGGGTGATCGCCGACAGCAGCGCGGTATACCCGCCCTTGCCAATAGCGTGGTAAGCGAAGAAACCGCACAGCACCGACATCATCGCGTAGGTCAGCAGCGGCATTTCCAGATAGCCCTGCTGCACCACCACAATCAGACCCAGCCCGGCCCCGATCAGCGTGCCATAGGCCCGCTCCACGGATTTCTTGCCGATGTTGCCGTGGTGCTGCAAGCCACCGATCACGATCAGCATGGTGACCGACGCCCACTCGCCATGCGGCAGGTTGAGGCCCGTGGTCAGCAGGATGGTCACCAGCAGCCCGATGGCAATCCGCGCCGCATGGATCAGCCGCGCATGCCGGTAACGGCGATACGGGTCCAGCAAAGGACGCAGAACAGGGCGAAGCCAGGAGGGTATGAAAGCAGAGCGCGAATTCGTCATGCGTAAAGAGACCGCGAGGGTAGGGAAGAAATCCCTGATTGGATGATGGTATTTGTCAGTAAGCCACATCTGACAGGAGATGGGTGGAGATTGTTGCCGATCAGCACGAGCACTATCGCCTGGCTTATCGGACAGTAAAGGCGCTCCTCGGGTGGCGAAAGGCAGTTTTAAGGCTATTTAAGGTTGCTTTATATGCCGCTTTATGAGGTTTAAAGTGTGATTTCGTGATTCATTATCTCCGCGTTCATGATTACGAATGTGCTACTTTGTTGATCCTCGTGTCTGCTTGCTGGTAACTGCTGATGAAGGCTTTTTTCCCCGTTCAAAGCACTGACACGCTTTTGCGGATTGCTCTGCTGGTGAAGCAGGCCAGGCTGCAACAAGGCGTCCGCCAGATTGACCTCGCCGAGCGGCTGGGTATTTCGCTGCGCACGTTTCGCCGTATCGAAGCCGGCAGCGCAGACGGCGTATCGCTGCGCGACTTTATGTTGGTGGTCTGGGCCCTGGGTGTGTCGGAGCGTTTGTTTCAGGGGCTCAGGGAAGACGCATCGTTCAGTGTGGAGCAGCTTGAGGCCGCTGACCGTAAGCGGGTTCGTCTGCCCAGGAACAAGCCGGAGGACTTCTGATGGCTCAGGCTTACATCTACATGGAATGCCCTGTCAGTGGACAGACGCTTACGCTGGGCAAACTGACGATTCTGGCCGGGGTCGGAACGTTTCAGTATTCGCCTGACGCGGTGCAGGAAAATATCTGGGTGCCGGATCCGTTCAGGTATCCATTGTCCACGCGTTCTTATTCTGTAACTAAAAATGGCGGCGTGCCCGGCTTCATTGATGACGCCATGCCCGATGGCTGGGGAGAGCGGTTGTTGCACCGCGTCGAAAGGGGCCCATTGGATTCTATTCAACTGCTGCTCAAATCCCCGAACGGTGACAGAGCGGGCAATATCATGGCTGGCGTGGCTCGCGAGCCGCAGCCCGGGTTGGGTCAGACGCCTCCGAAAGCCTTACACGCCAAAGGTCTTGATCAGTTCATCGACGCCTGCGAAGCAATCTATGACAGCCAGCTCAGTGCCGAGCAACTGGAAGCCCTGAAGGTCAGGGATCAGCGATCTTCAGCGGGTGGCGCTCGTCCAAAGCGTACCTATCTGGGGGACAAAAAACTGATTCTGGCAAAGCCTAGGGATACATTCGATCACTATGATCTGCCCTCTGTGGAACATGCCTGCATGACGTTCGCAGGGCTTAAAGGGCTTCAGGCAGCCAACACCTCCCTATACCGTGGCGAAAGAATCAATACGCTTCTGATCGAGCGCTTCGACCGGACGTTTGATGAGCAGACCGGCCGTTTCAGAAGGCTGCCGATGCTCAGTGGGCTGACTCTTCTGGATGCCGAGTGGAAAGCGCGTAGCCATCCTGATTGGCAATACGCAGCGCTCGCTGATGAGCTCTATCGTCGTGGTGCCCCGGGTCAGGACCGGCGAGAGTTGTATCGGCGCATGGCTTACAACGTGCTGGTCGGCAACGCCGATGACCATCCCCGCAACCACGCGGTTATCTGGAAAGACGGCACCTGGCGGCTTTCGCCCATGTACGACGTATTGCCGATACTGGACGTAGGGCCTGCTCAGGCACTCGCCATGTCCGTCGGCATCGAAGGGCCGCGGCTCAATCGAGGTAACCTGTTGAGCCAGTACCGTCACTTTGGACTGAGCAGGTCAGAAGCCGAAGCCGCGCTGGATGAAGTAGCGGGTTGGGAAGCTGAATTGCATGACTATTACAGCCAGTTCCTTGCTGGAGCAGAACTGGATGCTGCGGTCACCGCGACCAGCGGGGCACGCTTGAAGCGTTAGCAATCATCCTCGACGCTTGAGGTTTCGCACGTGCTCACGATGGGTCGCCCGGTTGGGTTGTCGTCGGTTGGTTAGCAGTGCGTTCACAAGGGCCTCCACCTGCGCTTCATTGAAGACCGGCTGCTGGAACGAGCGGATATAGCGAATGAAGCCTGCTCCATGGGTCACGTTCACGGGCATTGGCGTCTTGAACGTGCTGTCCCCCATAAAACTGATCACCGAGTGCAGGCAGGCCATGTCTACGCCGAGAGTCGCTTCCAGTGCTTTGAGGTGTTTGTAGTTCTGCCGTAACGGGTTCTGGAACCTGAGTGTCTGTCGGTAGATTTTCTGCGTCCATTGCGCCTGCTGTTCGCTACCAAAAATCCAGCCACGCATATTCTTGGTTTCCAGCACAAAGATGCCGAAGGGCGAGATGAACACATGGTCGATCTGCGTTGTGCCGTCTGCCGTGTCCAGAGTGACATTGTGTACGCGGCGATAGACGGCTTTATCCAGTTTCCAGTGCGCAAGCAGGCGTACCCACAGCTCGCCAATATGACCTTTGGCCCATGATGATTTGAGCAGTGAGAGCACCAGCAAGGCGGGAAGCAACCACGTCATGATGTTGATGGCCGGGGCGAAGATGGCGCTGTAATTCATGGGATTCCTTTCCATGGCTTTCGAGTAGGTCCGACAGGTTTTCGGAGCCGTACCGGAATTCTTTACCGCGTAGGCCAATTGATCTGATAGCGCGTACTGCGCCCGCCACCGTCAAGCAGGCGATTGAGCACTTTGACCTGTGCGGTGAGCCGAATAAGAGGATTAATCGGCTCATGAGATGAGCCGAATGTGCGAGCTATTCGGCTCATCGTCCAGTTGTGGCTGTGGGCTTTACGTCGCAGGCTGTTCAAATCCATCGACGTCGGGCTTCGTATGTTATTCACGCTAGCCGCAATAATCAGGAGAAAACGGTGATCGCATATGACCTGCGCCTGTCGAAAGACAGCGATCTACAAGAGTTGATGCGTATCTCGGCGCAGGCCCGGGCTCGCTACAAGACAATTCCCTCACTGGCTCACGTTGCCGACATTCCTGCGCTGAGCGCAGACCGATTCCAGGTCTGCCGGGTGGTCGTTGCTGTCGATCAGAGTAGTGATGAAATCATTGGCTTCGCAGCCTCGCGACTTCTCGATGGTTTGTTGTACCTGGACAATGTCTCCGTTGACCCTCGCGCTTCGGGCAATGGCATCGGGACAGCTCTGCTGTCCTCCGTTGTAGCGTATGCGCGTGACATTCCGGTTCAGGGAGTAAGCCTGACGACTTTTCGTGAACCGCTCTGGAACGGGCCGTGGTTCAGAACGCATGGCTTTGGTCCCATGCCGGACGCTCACATTGGCGAAGGGCTGAGGAGGGTCATGGATCGTCAGTCACTGACTTTCAGTCCTGCGACGCGTGAGACGTTGTGGCGTCTGCTTTGACGCGCGCGTAATCCGATCCGCGCGATCAACTCAGCGGCGCACGGCACCTTGATTGATCTCGTCCTCTGAGCTCAGGCGGTGCTCTCCGCTATCAGGGTTTTCGGCCTGCTGAGTCGCATCGACGCTAATCCCCGCAGCCCCCCGCAGAGCTTTTCGCTCTGCGATCATGATCTATTATCACCGCAGCGTCTGTATGGCGTTGGATCGGATTATTCCGGTGTTTGTGCGCCGCTGGTCCTGGACAGCTCAGCAGGCCGGGTTGCCGCATTGAAGAACGCCAAATGATAGGCCAGGCCGACGAAGACCGCGCCGCCCACCGCGTTGCCCAAAAATACCGGAACGAAATTGTCGCCGAACTGCGCCCAGCTCAAGGCGCCAGCGAAGATCGCTGCAGGTATGACGAACATATTGGCGACGATGTGCTGAAAGCCGATTGCGACGAATGCCATCACCGGAAACCACATGCCGACCACTTTACCGATCACGTCCTTGCTCGCGTAGCTGAGCCACACCGCCAGGCACACCAGCCAATTGCAGCCGATGCCCGAGATGAAGGCCTGTTCAAAACTGGCACCCACCTTGGCATTGGCGATGGCTACGGTCTTGGCCATGAAGGGGCCTTCAGTCAGGCCCACCAGATGGCCGAAACAATAGGCGACGAACAGCGCGCCGATCAGATTGGCCAGCGTCACCAGCACCCAGTTACGCACCAACTGGCCCAGGCCGATACGCCCGGCGAACAGCGCCATTGGCAGGCTCATCATGTTGCCAGTCAGCAACTCGCCGCCAGCGAGCACCACCAGAATCAGCCCGACCGGGAACACCACAGCGCCAAGCAGATTGCCCAGCGACGCCCACTCGTGGGGGATCATGGTGCTGACATGAATGTCGAGGAGAAACCCGAGAGCGATAAAAGCCCCTGCCAGAAAGCCCAGAATCATTAACGAGGAAAGGCTCAAATGAGCCTTCTTGACGCCGCTTTCGACGGCAATTTCAGCAATTTGCTGCGGGGTGTTCAGAGACATGATGGGCTCGTGCGTGGTCGTGGGCTGAGCATGAGGACTAAAAGCTCAAGCGGTACGCGCATCTGTCGCACCAAGCGAGAACGTTACGGAATGTTTCGGAAGATGGCTAATCGGATGTTTTGATCAACTGATTGAAAGGGTCAATGACTCAGGATACTTCCGTGCGGGTTGGGCTCATGGTGGGGTTGGTGAGCAGGTTGCTGAGGCTCAGGAGTCCGGTGGGCTTGGCAGTGGGGTAGGGATGGTGAGGTCTGGTAGATTCTGTTTCGTGTGCTGCGACGGATTGCTTTTGGGGGAGGTGTTTATGCGTTTCTTTTATAGATACCAGATGAGCTGCAATTGAATCGTCCAAACACACAGAAGTCGCGCAATGCTTGGCTTTCAAAGGTGGTGGGCCCACACGGATTTGAACCGTGGACTGAAGGATTATGAGTTGCCTAGAAACACTGAAAGCTAAGCAAAAACTCGTGTGACCTAGCCTATGTACAATTAGCTTAAAGTAGTGCATTTATTGGAGCTAAGCGTAATTGAGCAGGTTTTTCAAAAGCTTGGTGCTGTACCGCAGATGTACCTTTTAAGGGCCCAAAAGGACTGGTGCTAAAGGCGAGCAAGGCCAATCCAGTTTTAGTAATGACCGGTTTGCTCCGGTAGCACCGACTTCGAAAAAATGTCTGCGTTGCCAAACGCTCACTCTCCCCAGACATCAGCAGTTCCAGCGCGGATTGCGGCCACCACAAATTTGGCGGAGAGGAGGCAGCCGATTCGATGAAAAGCGTCCCCTTTATTCTTGCCGCCGTCATCGACGACAGCCTTCGCCGCGAAGAAAGCAGTACGTTTACGAGCATGCCTAGCGGCCTCGTAGATGGAGTAAATCTCCATATCAAACCCCGTTAGCTTTCGCTGCCCGACCCTCAATGTAGAGGTTTTGCCTTCCTCGGCGATTACGGCGCTGCCGCTGCTGGTGATCGCATCAGATACAATTCTGCAAGTCACTCGCTCGCTGCCTTTCGGCAATTCTGACTTGCCGGGATCTAGATTGGCTTGGAGAGTCGACATTGTCGGCCCTGATGCTACCTCTACCAGTTTGTTATGCACGTCCACTTCAAGCTGCACGTCATAGTGCTCGGATTTGAAGCCCTCTGTGCTCCATTTGCCTGCGTCATGTTGATGGCAGCTCTGAGTCACTAACAAATCGTATATCTGTGATTCTCCAGCAGCACCGCCGCATATTCCACTCATGCATACCAGCCGGGGCTCGAATCTTTCCAGTGCGAAAGCAGCAGCGATTGCAGCACCAACGAGTCCCATGCGGTTCGCTCGAACAATTACAGATTTATAATTACCAATCCTGACTTCTCGGCAACTTAGGCCTGAAATTGTAGTTACCGATCCCCAAGTATCAGTGAGCTTTTCGAATGCATCGACTTCTTTCTCCAACGCACATACAATGACCACATCGAATTTTTTTGCTGGCTGAGCCGCCATCAATTTTATCTTCAGAGCTTCTCGCCACTTACCATGATCATTGAACGGAATGACATTGATATCAACTAGATTAAGGTCGTGCACAAAATCTCCATCATCGAGGGCATGTTGAGTCAAAACGATAGCCGGCGTCTTAAAAGATTTGCTCTGATAGTCTCGTGTGGTTTCAACTAATTGTTCATGATGATCTTCAATGGAATTATCTTTAGCTGAACGCGGTACTAGCAGGTCTAGAAGTATTAGATCGAAACGTACATCAGAAACCGCGCGTGCGTAATCTAGCCAGTTCTTCTTTCTTTGAATGACAGCGTCGGGTTTGATTTCAATAACATACGCATGAATCTGTTCATATTTTTCGTCTTCATCTTCTAGTATCAAGATATTCATAGTTGCTCCAGTATCTCAATGATATCTATTTTCCATTGGTCATCGTCCTCAACGTATCGTACGCAACCAGCAACCTCTATTCCAAACTTATCTGATATTTCCTGTTTGGCCATGTTCACAGGTATCGGAAGGCTTTCTATCTCAATGTCAGGATACTGAGTTAGAATAATACAGTGGGTATGGTTTGAAGTACTCGCTATTTCAAATAATACATCTAGCCCGCCCGAAGACAGAGGGAATGGGGAACCTGCTCCAGCCTGAGGCTCGTGGCTGTGAATGGACATGTCGATGATTGCCAGGTTAAATATTTGTGATGCTAATAATGCAGTCGCCGACGCAAGTGCCTGACATTCTATTATTTCTATTTTTAACTTAAATATGCTGCTTAAATGCGAGCGAATGCCTTCCATTTTGAATTGATCGTCTTCGACGACCAGGCATTTCAGTTTGTCAATGTTCAAGAGCATATACGAGCCTCGCTTGTACTTCGTTGCCTAAGACTGCATATTGGTCAAGCTCAAAGTCCGGACGATTGCTTGCAAGAAGAAGCAATTTTGATATGCCGCTCTTTTTGTCGTAAAGATTTGCATCTTGAAAACCCGCATTTTTTCTATTTTCTATTTGCAGTGATATTTCAGTCGGGTCGTCCGTTGGTTTAATGAAAGAGCTAATTTCTATAATTAAGTGTTTTTTAACTCCTGGGATTATTTCAAACTTTCGTTTGAGTGGTCGGTTACGATCTGCGTATTTGGCCGCATTGCCAACTACAATAGCAAGGGAGTCGTAAATTAAATGATAGAAATTTCCGACAAGTTCAATGTCCTCCTCCCCAGGATCAGCGTTTCCCGGATCAAAATCTGGTATTGTGTCTTTTACTTCTGCAACCGTTGCAGCGAAAAGCAAAGATACTGACGCTTTGGGTGCTACAATCGACGGTCGCTTAAACCAACCCAGCATTGTGGAAAGTTTTCTATCAATTGCTATTTCCAACTCTCTTCTGAAAGTTTCTGCAAGTGCATTATTGACTGTTGCTGCAATTGGAACCAACTCTTCGTGCAAAAACTTTTCATTTTTTAACGGTGTTTGCTGTGCTTTCAGGTAGCGAATCACTGCTACCAAATCTAGCTCTGCAAGACGCCAGCAATAATCGATTATGACTGGGCTAACATCAGCAGTTGACGCGCTTTCAACATAGCTATTGCTGATATTTGTGACGGCGGCCGCCAGTACATCTTGTTTGCTGGAGCTATACATTTCGGGCGTCAGAAGCCCTAATGGCTTAGATTTTGAGTGAACATGCAAACGTTCGGTGATGATTTTTTCAATAGCATTATTATAATTATCTTTCCAAGTGTTCCACTTGGCTGTGAATTGCGAGTTTTCAAACAAAGGCTTGAATTTTGTAGATTTTTCTACCGAGTTTATAACGCTCGAATATACATGTCCGTGAAAAGTGCCATGGCGAATTCTGCGGCCTATGTATGAAGCGATACCGAATACTGCATTAGAACAAAACGCATTATAGCTCTGAGTCATCACCATCGAAATTATTGTCTCGTCACAGGTGACAGATGTGCCTTTTTTCCCCAGTCCCGTTGATGTAAGAGCGCTACCTAGCTCAATCATCATTTCATCTTCAATCCATGAGGAAAAGCGAGACGGGTCGACATAGATTCGATGGTCATCAATCTCGTTTCGAACTCTATTGATTTGATGATCAATTCGTACAGCGCGAGCTCGCTGAAAATAGTGCTCGTCCTTGGTAAATTCAGCCATCCATTCGTGTAATGATGCTCGGATTTCTGGAATGTCAGCACGATGTGGTGCGAGCTTAGTAAGCTTCGCTAAGAAATCCTCAGTAGCAATATCATATATATATTCTGCGATATATGGATGAGAGTCTTCGTAGTATTTCACGAGCTTAACTAGTGAGCCTTCGTGATATTTGAACGCTATGTCTTCTAAGAGTTTTCTCAAAAGGAAGCTATCAAGTTCGTTTTTACTTCGCTTGCCAAGAAGCAGAAATAAGATTAATTTGACTAACTCGTCCTTGGCGAGCTTGGCTGCTGTGCGAACCGAATTAATAGGAACCGTACGAGCAAGCTCGCCAGTCAGCCCCATAAGAGTAAGTAGGTCTTCTTTATTAAAACCTATCTGACCCTCTGATTCAGTGAGCCAGTAATTGAATAGCGCGGATCTAGTAACATTACCTGACATCTCAAGATTGGCTAAAGTAGAGTGCTTATGTTTCGTAAACTGGGAGTCCCCCACGAGTTCATTCAGATCGGTACCGTTACCGATCCAGGCAGATAGCTTTTCTTTCAGCTCGCCAGGTAGCAAGTCTGTCTGTTCACGTGAAGTGTCGTAGTAATTGTCAGTTAAGATTCGATATTCTCTAACTGTTTCATATTCCAGCCAAGCACTGCTTTGTTTGAAAAAAATATATTCACTTTCGCTTGCTGTAGCGTCGTAGGTGTTTATTAAATTTTCGAAAAGCCTAGGCTGGCCGAGAGTGTCCGCGATCTCATTTATTGCTGGAAGTTTTTCTATTTTAAGAAAGTGTCTGTTGAACTTTATCAGAATTATAGCGTCGAGTAGAGAACATTTTAATATCTCTTTTAGATATTCTTCAAAATCTTTTACAGAGGAGGCAAATGGTTGAATGCTAAGTTTTGATAGAGTCCGGGTGTAACGGTTTATGGTGCCTCGATCCACAATGTTCAGAACAGCTCTTTTACTTGTTAAAATACTCTGGTCTTGAGTGTAGGTGTGGATTAATGATGATGTCACTACTCCTTTAATTCCAGCCTGTAGTATTAGCTTCTCAATTCGCTCGTCAACGTTTCCCTCTTCAAGGTTCTCTCGTATAAGAACTATGCGTCTTAACAGTGAGTGGCTCCAGCCATCATGTTTCAGTGTTTCAATTATTTTTTCTACGCAAGCCGAAAAACTTTTGGTGGAGTATAATAAGTCTATGTTATATAGTGAGTTGGTAAGCTGAAGTAACCTTTTTCTATTTGTACGCGTGCTGTCTTCAATGCTACCTAGTAATTCGTTGAGATCTAAGTTTCTATACTCTTGAAGAGTGTCAAAAAAAGGTGGGTTTCTTGGAAATAAATCAGATTTTCTTACTGCTTTTGTCAGGGCTGAGCTATTTAAAATGGCTTCTAAAGCTTTGAGTTGTGCGTTTCCAAAATTCTTGCTGAGTTTGGCTAAGCGTGTAATAGCGTTTCCGTCTTTATCGCTTAGTATCGCCCTTAGTTGGTTTCTTGTTCTTATATCAAATTGTCTAAGCTTTTCTTCCCTGCGCATCATTAATTCCTTGTGGTCTTGCAACCATTGAAAAATGGTAATAAACCATTGCTAGTGCGAAATCTATGGGATGGCTCTTAGGTTTTCATGTGGGAATAAGCTCGCACATATTATAAAGCGGTTGATCGGTTAGCTGTGTTTGTTGCGGGCCGAGTTTGTGACGCGCTAAGGATCGAAGCTGAGTTGCTATCTGTGGAGATCATGGACATCTCCGCCGCTGCTCGCCATCAGGCTCCAGAAGTACCAATTTTTTTCCAGCACGAATATCCCGATTGCTCGCGGGCTACGGTAGGACGTGATGGTAAGCGCTGAGCCAAGCTGCTACCCCTCCGGTCAATGTTTCTTTCTTGAACGCCCTGAGCGTGACTGGCAGTATTGCTAAAAAGCTCAGCGAGCTAAGCCTGCAGCACCTGCTTTTGATGAGTACAACGAAGTCCATTTCTCATCATCTTAGGATTTAGAGTTGGCCCAGTTTAACGGTATATGTCATGGTGGCACAATGCTTCGGCGCCTATCGAGGTTTTACGCTTTCTATGAGGCGCACCACACGCTTTTTTAGATCAACCTAATGCCGGCGCAAGGATGTTATCTCTGACGAGCGCATGCCGGTCTCCAGTGCGATTCGAACAATCCAGCCTAGCGCTGGATTACTGTGCGCGTTTACGACAGCCAGCAACCGACGTTCCTCTTCCGCAGATAGGCGCCGATCTCTGCCTTCGCCTGGGCTCGGCTTTCGGATGTTAAGCACCGGGTTGAAACTTAGCTCCAACCCCCCTTCCTGACTTGCCACGACTGGTGATAGGGGCTAGGCGCGTATTTCGGTAATTGGCGATGATCTCTGCAGAGAGCGCTGCCATTGGATACTTGCCCAGATGGCTTATCAACTGCTGAGCCTTGGTTGCCTAAGCGCCCTGAGTAGCCGGCTTCTTTGTCGGGCTGACCTCAGCCAGATAGCGTTTCAAGGCCATTGCCAGAGTTATTCGCTAGGAGCCACTTCTCTGGATGTACACACCCCTCACCATTTCGTCTTCTGTGCGGCGAGCCCAGTCCTCGGCGTCGCGCTTGGTGCGAAAGGCTTTGGCATTGGCCGGCTAGCCGGTTTTCCGCACCAAGGCTTTCCAGGTGCCAGCGAAGGACTGGTCCAGCTGTTTTTCTCGCAGACAGCAAAAAGCCGCGCAATGCGCGGCTTTGAGTATGGTGGGCCCACACGGACTCGAACCGTGGACCAAAGGATTATGAGTTGCCTAGAAACGCTGTTAACCAAGCTAAATCAGGCGCAGCCTGACGTAGGTACAGTGAGCTGAAAGTAGCGTGATTAGTGGGTTAAGCGTAACTTAGCGAAATGGGTGAGAGCTAAGGTCTGTACCGCTGGTGTACCTTTTTGTGTCGAAAGATACGACGTCATTTTTGGTAGATGGGGAGCGACGTCTCCGTGTGTCTTGAGGATTTGTAGAGCTTGCCATCGCGCGCATCCTGGTCGCTTATTCTTGGGTTAGACATAGGGTGCAAGCGTGCTTAGGGAATGGCTGCGGCGTCACTGGGCGTGCCTGCAAGCGTCTGGCGAAGGTGGCAGATCCAGAGCAGATTCAATCCGAAAATAATGTAATAACCCGGAGCTTGTCCCAGTTAAAATATAGCAAAATGCCTTACGCAACGACCTGGAATGACCCGCGTTGTTAGAGATCGAAAGGGGAAGACGAGCTTGGCTCAAAAGGACGATTTACACTTTGACGTGAGCACTGGCCTCAAGCGGGTATTAGGTCGGGAACTCATCACGGATGACGAGGTTGCAATTTTTGAGCTCGTCAAAAACTCATTCGACGCTGGCGCTGACAGCGTCCAGCTCCATTTCAGCGACGACAGCATCATCATCGCGGACAACGGCTCGGGTATGTCCTATGAAGATCTTACAGGCAAGTGGCTGTTCGTCGCCTATTCCGCTAAACGCAGTGATCGTCCGGAAGACGACTTCCGTAACGTAGCCGCTGAGCGCCGGCACTATGCCGGCAGCAAGGGTATAGGGCGTTTCTCGTCTGATCGGTTAGGAGAAGAGGTTGTCATACAAAGCCGACCCAAAGGAAAATCTAAAGTTGTCCATCGTCTGACGGTCGACTGGGGACTGTTCGAAAAGGATGCTAAGGAGCATTTCGAGAAAATCCCAGTCCGTTATTTAGAGCAAAGCTCATTCCAATTGCCAAGTGAGCTGAGCAAATTCGAGGCTACTGTCAGACATGGCACGGCAGTCACTATCAATCGGCTGAGGCGACCCTGGTCCCGGTCTCGAATTCTTAATCTAAAAGCGTCGTTAGCGAAGCTGATAAACCCTTTCGGCGAAGAAACTGACGGATTTGGCATTCACATAACCGCCCCGTCTGAGGATGAGGAGGACAAGAGGCTTATTGCCGCTCATTCCAAGGAAGGCGACGAGCCTCTTCCCAAAGATCTGGTCAACGGCCAGATCGGTAATTTCATTTTTGCAACCTTGCAAGACAAGACTACTTTTATTCGGGTTAGCATTGAGGGCGATGAGCTGCATACCGCGCTCACTGACCGTGGCGAGGTTATCTACAGGATTGTGGAGCCAAATCCGTATCCTCATTTATCAACTGCAGATTTTAGATGTGAGATCTACTATCTCAACCAGTCAGCTAAAATAACCTTCGCTCGACGTGTTGGCCTTCCTTCAGTTCAGTTCGGATCCGTGTTTCTGTTTAGGAATAGTTTCCGCGTCTACCCAATCGGTGAAGATGGTGATGACTGGTTTGGGTTTGCCAGGCGCAAGCAGCAGGGCTATGCGCGCTTTTTGGGCACGCGCGAAATCATCGGCCGGGTAGACGTTTCTGGTGCTGATGAAGATTTTCAAGAAGCCTCCAGCCGCAACCAGGGATTGATTGAGACGCCTGCGGTAGAGCAGTTGCAAAAGGCCGTGATGGAGCATTGCTTAAAGCGGCTGGAGAAGTATGTAGTTCCAGTATCGTGGGTTGATAAGCCCGATGCGAATACCGATGATCTTTCTAGATTGATGACTGACCCAGGTAGAGCTCGCGTAACAGCTGCTGTAGCTAACCTCGTGGACAACGATAAGGTTCAGCTTATTGAGTACAGCAAGCGACTCGTAGATTTGATTAACGAGCGCTCCAGCGATTTTGAGACATCTTTAGTTGGTCTGCGTGCAATTGCTGAAAAAACCGGCGACCCGGACCTTCTTGATCGACTTGATTCGGCCGAGCGTCGTTTTGATGATTTAAAGAAGTCTGAGAACGACGCCCGACGGGTAGCTGATACTGCTTTGGCTGCGGCTGAAGCCGCGAACCGCCGCGCTGACACGGCAGAGGCTGAGGTAGAAACGGAGCGGCGTCGTGCACATTTTCTTGAGTCTTTCGTAAACGTTGACTCGGCTACGATCCTTAACCTGCATCATCAGGTAACGATCTATGCTGTGGACATTGCTCAGCAGATAGAGAATTTTCTAACCGAAACTGCCGATCAGACAATGGTGTCGCGTGAAACTGTTCTCAAAACGCTAGAGCAGATGGCTTACCTTAATAAAAAGGTCATGTCGGTAACGAAGTTTGCAGCAAGAGCAAAATTCAAACTCGACTCCGAAAAAATCGAGACCGATCTCGCTGCGTTTTTTTATGATTACATCGACCAAATCGCCCGTACAACCGGCAGCGTAAGGCTGCAAATAGTTGTTGAGAATCTTCACCCCGGTATGACGCGAAGGTTTAACCCGATAGACGTTTCGGTAATAGTGGATAATTTAATAAGTAATGCAAGAAGAGTCAGGGCTCCCTCTATTAAATTTGTTCTGACACAACAGGATAAAAGTGGCCTAACGATCCATGTTAGTGATAATGGACGTGGTCTGTCCGCTGGTACGAATCGCTCACGTATATTTGAAATGGGATACACAACCACTCAAGGGTCAGGTATTGGCTTGTATCATGTACGGCAGGCACTTGGCGAAATGGGTGGAAGTATTGAACTCGACGATCAATTGGAAAAGGGTTTGGGCTTCGTCATCAAAATCGCCGCGAAAGGAAGAAAATCGTGAGACTGGATTTTAACGTGCTGTGGGTGGACGACCAGCCAGATGGCGTGGCCGCACAAATCAGGAGTATCAGGTCGAGAATGGCCGCAGAGGGTTTTGAATTCAGACCCCGGCAGTGCACGACGATTACCCAGATGGAACAAGTCATTTCCGATGACGTATTTACAGATGAGGTGGACCTAATTCTTGTGGACTGGGATCTTGGTGGCGGCGTAGTTGGTGAGGACGCAATCGATCGCATTCGGCAAATTGTTCAGTATAAAGACGTGGTGTTTTACTCCGGCCAGGCTACTGTCGTAGAGCTGCGTGAGAAAGCTTTCCACAAGGAGCTTGAAGGCGTCTACTGTGCCAGTCGGGCTGAACTTGTTGAGGAGGTAGTTGGGGTCTTCGAGTCACTTATTAAGAAGGTTCTCGACCTTGATCATACTCGGGGCATCGTCATGGGAGCTACGAGTGACATAGATCATATGGTCAACACTTGTTTGACTCTAGCTCACGGCAAGCTCGATGACGCAGGCAAGGCTAGATTTATAGAGGAGGCGATGAAGCGGGTAGTGGAGCAGGTTGAGAATATTACAAGGCAGGGAGAGAAGCTGAAGGGGACACCTAGCGTCGAGGCCCTATTCAAGACTCACATGCTTTTTACGTCTGATCATCGTCTTCGCATGCTGGCAAATATTCTGGGGATGGCCGAATTCACGCCCTTTGCAGGCTCCGTGGCTACGGTTAAAGCGTATCGCGAGGGCGTTGTCCATGAGCGTAATACCCTCGGACATGCGGTTTTAGTCCCTCAAGGAAAGCCAGACACTGTCATCGACGACACTGGTAAAGCTGTTGATATTGCGCAGATGCGAGAGCTTCGCAAACTAATTCTAGGTCTGCGCACAGATTTCCGCGTCCTTCTGGACGCCATGCAGTCTTGAGATCACCTCTGTTTTACTGAGTCCTACAGCAGCGGTCTCTCTTGTCAGCAGATCTACCAACATCTCCCCAATTGCGCGTGCAGCAAGTGGTGGTACTGCGTTAGCCACTTGCGTGAAACGAGGTACTTCCTGCTTGCGACGATGCCCACCGGAGGTGTACTTACCTTGGAACGAGTACCAATCCGGAAAGCTTTGCAGTCTCGCGTTCTCTCTAACGGTTAGTGTCCGTGGCTCAGAATAGTGAAGGAGGTCGTCAGGCATGCTTGTAATTGTCGGTGATGGGCGATCAGGGTCTAGAACCCGAAGAGCAAGCTTTTTGAGGCCAAAACGAGCGCGCATTTCTGCACCGATGCTTACGTTGAGGCGACCTTCTGCATGGCTAAGCGCGATGATTTCCTTAAAGCGGGATACGATGTTTCCGTTATGACGAGCTAAGCGTAGGTTGTCAGGAGATTCGCACCCTGCATTCATCAGCTTTTGGTAGTGAGTGAGCGGACCGGCATAACGAGTTTCCTCGAAACCCTTACTCTCTGTAGATGGCCGGGTGCCGCAGTGCGCCGTCTCAAAATCGGAAATCGCCGAACCGGATGATACCGGTGCTTTCAGGCGCAGAGAGCGCAGGAATGAGGGAAGGCTGTTTTGTAGGTGTATGAAAGGGTCAGGTACATCTAGTTCTGAGCGAAAAGCGAGGACAAAGTAGCGTGTTCTTCTCTGCGGCACACCGAAGCACGAAAGGTCAATAAGCTGCTCATGCACCGTATAGGCATTAGACAATCGAGCTTTGAGTGCTTGCGAAAAATTCTTGATCTCCCCTTCTGCATTGAAATCAAGTGTGAATCCTCGCACGTTCTCTATCAAGACCGCCCTGGGTTTTATGATATCGACCAGGTTTAAGTAAGAGTCAAATAGTTGATTACGTGGATCATCATGCTGACGCCTACCTGCGCTAGAAAAACCTTGGCACGGAGGCCCGCCGACAAGGATATCGATCTCACCAGAAATCTCTTCAAGCTCTTCTCGGTAATTGGTGAGAAGCTCGACGATGCCTAAGGGCTCTTCAGGGAGCCACTGCGGCCATGCGTATCGAAAGGGTGATCCTTCCGCTAGCAGGTTTGTCTGTAGTGTGGCAAAAGCGAACCTATCACGCTCTATAGCAAAACGGCCAGTCAAGCCCGCTTGCATCAACCCGAGAGACAGACCTCCGCAACCCGCGAACGCGTCAATAAAGGTCAGTGGCTTGGTAGGTGATCGTGGCATCGTTTTTTCAGATCTTTAGGAGTTATGGGTGCGTCTGCGCAATTATGCCTGACCCGAAGGGGTTAGAGCCAGGTCGCAGAGTCTTGACGATAATTATGTCGGCGATTGAGGTCGGCTATCAGAGGTACTTTGTCCACTCACCTACGCAGCGCTAGAGGCGGACAGCTTGCCATTAGTCACATCTGGGTCAGGCCAGGGCCTCATCCA
The DNA here is from genome assembly GCF_023278085.1 of Pseudomonas syringae. NCBI lineage: Bacteria > Pseudomonadati > Pseudomonadota > Gammaproteobacteria > Pseudomonadales > Pseudomonadaceae > Pseudomonas > Pseudomonas syringae. The sequence goes on from NZ_CP066265.1 coordinate 457,297, forward strand.
CACTCCTGCAACCCTAACCGAGCGAGTCTAGGAGCGGTTAGCTGAAGCGAATATCCCCAGTGCAGTACAGGGTTTAGGCTGCATTGAATTGGCTAGTCTCGAATATTGCCAAAAGCCTCATTCCCCCCAATCGGATTTCCTGTTGCTTGATGACCATGGCGGTTTTAGCGATCAACAAGCTCACCTTGCTCATTGGACGGGCGCGGGGGCTTGCTTGTGTCCGTCAGCAGAATGCTTAGCTAGGAGCACGCCTTTCCTGGATCCTAGGTGATCCTTCAGGGACGATTCTTGGGAGTTCTTCATCACCCTCGATTCTCCGATACGTAAAGCACTCCAAGTCATGACGATGTCAGGTGGAAATTATCCCCCTAAAGATCTCCAGGCATAATTGGCGCTCAAAGCGATGGCCACGGCAGAGCTATGCAGAATTACTGGGAGTGATAGTCCCCCTGATTGAATGCGAGCGACGGCAAAAATCAATCCGAGAGATAGCATTAGCGCATGCGTTGGCCAGAAACTATAACTTTTGAAGTGGGCATACATGAAAAAAACAGCTGACATGATCACTGCAGATATTGCTATGTAAATATTATTCTTAAAAGGTAAGATCCCAAGGATGAAATGCCTGAATATAATCTCCTCTACGATAGGCGGCAGTACTAACAGCGAGAGAATCATCAGTAAAAACTGCGGCTCACTTTTGCCTAATCCAAGCCCTTGCATCGTCAGTTCTCTCCCGAGACCGAGTGAGATGGAAATACCAATACTCACAGCGTAAGCGATTGCCACCGATGTTAGTCCGATGACTAGATGACGGCTCTTGATGGTGCCTAGTAAGCTTAGGTGTGGGTTGAATCGCTTCTGCAGAAACAGCGTCATGACGAGTAAAGCTGCAGGTGGTCCATAGAGAATAGGGATGTCATAGGCAATCAGAGTGGTGTATGGAGTATGTTTCATGAGCAGCTTAACGAGCTGCCGGTAAATCACGTAGACGGCAGGGCCTATGAGCAGCCACGGCATCAAGGCCAAACCGTGATTCCCCCAAAAGAGGTGCCACATTTTTGGTCTGTGTGTTTCAGTGTCGTTAGTAGCTTGGTCTGCCATTGTCTTCACTTCTCGTACTGTTCAGATTTTCGCGCCCGCGAAAATGGCTCGTGTCACCGGTTTTTTCGCGGGCGCGAAAATCTATCGTTGCTGGTGATACCCAGCGCGACAAGTCACCCTGGCTCTCACCAGCTCGTTTGGAAGCACAGTGTTGAGTGTCCAAACGAGCTCCAAGCACTATTTGCTCACCGCGCAGATGAGGTTTCGAACCGTCCATGATTTTCGCGCGCGAGAAAATGAAGAGACCCCGATGAAGTAGAAACAGCCCGGCGTTCTGTCACGGCTATCAATTTTTAGCTCCCGTCAGCGGGTTGTAGCCTTGGGCAGCGCATCTGGCTCTCGCCATGATGCTGGCCGTACATTCCCTCTGCTTCGCTGCTGCCGCAGCTTCCGATTGGCGTTTTGCCGCCGCTAGTCGGCGCTCGGAGTCTTGCTCTACTCGGCGAGTAGCCTCGGCGGCTGAGCTGGCCTGGCGATCAGTGTCACGTTGGCGTTGAATAGACAGGCGTTGTAGTCTCTGTTGCTCACGTTCTGCCTGCTGCTCTGCCTGTCGAGCGTCTCGCTCTACCTGACGTGCTTGATTCTGAGCGTCTAGCTTTGCCTGTTGCGCCTGCCTTTCTGCGTCTCTCTCCGCTTTACGGATCGCGCTGCTGAGCGTGTCAATCGATGCTGCAGGTGTAGGTATCGGCTGCTTCCGCTCAGATGGCTGTTCTCTATCGTAATCATCGGAAGTTTGCTCTGCCACTGCTGCTGGCCCGAGCGCCCCTGCCTTATCGCCGTTCAATTGCACATCTAGCCGATGAACCAGGTTCTCAGTCTGAGCCTGTAGCTTGAATCCCTCTTGCAGCACTGGTAGGGCATCAAGTACGCCATCTGACAAGCGCTGATAGTCGAAGCGAGAGGGCCGCTTGACCTCAAGCGCGCTTAGAAATAATTTTCCCTCGACGCTCAGCGGCACCTGTTGTTTCGTAAGATTTTTGAACGGTGATGTCTCGATAAGCTGCTGTGCCTGATCGTATTTTTCCTGTTGTGCCGCTGCTTTCTGAAGGACCTGTTCCTGGCTTGGAGCTTTGATACGTGACAGCTGCGCCTGGAGGTTAGACGTTTGTTGGGTTGCAACTTCTCGCAGCCACTCAGGCTGGTCCGCTATCAAAACTTGCAGGCGAGAAAGTGCTGCTTCAGTGTGTTGCACCGATTGGGCGCTTAGCGCATTGATTGCTTCAAGGCGTTGAACGGCCTCGTCAGCTTTCATGGCGGGGTATCGGTAGGCATACACGACTGCAGCTAGAAGCAGGGCCAATGCGAGGAGGGTGGCTGGAGAAGTGGACCCTGGCCAATACCAGCAACCCTCTTTTTCACGCATCACGGGCATTCGGATTTCAGTAGTCATCATGCAGTACCCCCGTGTTGTTTCGGGTACAACCGGATTACGTCACGACGTTGAATACGTCCACGATTGATGATTGCTATCGCAGTACCAGGTATGGCGAGCAACGTATCAATCTCATCAGGCTGGATAAGGGGCGACAGCTCTAGCTGTAGCGAGGGACGCTGCGGTGCTTGAGTTGAGTCATCCGGCACTACCATTCCATTCAGCCAGTTCATGGCCTTGGGAGTCCACTGACGGTGCCAGAGGCCGATAGCGTAAGACAGACGTGGCGCGCCAAAGCGACTCTGTCTGTTCAGCGTTGTCGATTGCATTGCTTGATCCGTACCGGAGTTAGCGTATAGGCCAAGGTCGCTTGCCGCGTCTGGTAGTCCTTGGAAGCTTTGCGTTGAGGCCTTCCACACATGGCCACTGCGCTTGGAAACGTAATTGTTTGAATCGTCTGTACGGGGTGCTAAAGCAATGATACTGGCCAGATTACCGAGCATCTGAACCGCACCATCACGCTCCAGGCGTTTGTATAAACCGTCGACGTTTTGCGTTGCAAACATTAGGTACAGGCCCAGGCTGCGTGCTACAGGAACAGTCTCTAAGTCTGCTTTGGTCAATAGGTTCTGAACTTCGTCAGCGGCAAGTAGCACGGGCCGGTGACCTTCCAGACTTTTCCAATTGTCGCCGCGTTTTTTCACCGCGTCGTAGACTCGTCGCATGCATAGGGCCGAGATCGCAACCCCGCCAATACCATATTCCGACTCCGGTAATAGAAGTCCGATTTTCTGGCCGGTCATTACACCCTCAACCCTGAACTGGGTATTAGTAGTATTGACCCATGGCCCGAGCTTTTCTTGAAGCAGGATGTTCCCCAACCAAGTCCGCAGCATGTTACTGATGCAACCTGCAGTCTTCTCTGGGAAATCCGGATACTCCAACAACCAATAGTGAGCGGCTGCGAGCAGGCGCCCGCTATGGTCAATCTCATTTGAGATGGAATCTAGCCAGTCCGCTCGCTCCTGATGGCTTGCCAGGCAAAATTGCTGGATTTGTGTCAGCGTATAGGGAAGATCAGGATGGGCTTCCACTAGGATTGCCGCCATACGCAGCATCAGGCGGGCAGAGTCTCGCCAGAAGGTATCTCCTTTCCCGTCGTCGCAAACGTCGGGCAACACATCAGCCAGAGCATCTGGCGTCATCTCATAGATAGGATTGAATGGGCCGTGGTCTGGGCTGATGAGCGTATAACCGTCGATACCATGGAACTCAAGCGGCAGTGCACCCTTGCCATCGAGAACCAGAAGACCTCCTAGATCGCCATCGATCCACTGTTTGGTGAGCGGACGAATGACCCCTGAAGTTTTGCCCGTGCCGCTAGCTCCTAGCACACCGACATGAGTAGCCAGATCTGTAACCGACAGGCCAAACGGTATACCCGCTTCAGTAGGCGCTAGGGGGTCACGTCGTTGCGCTAACAAGCCAGTACTGGTTCCGAGTTGGATGAAAGGAGAGCTGTCCGTTTTGGCGTTTTTAATTTGCTCATTCCGTGCTTCCTCCAAGTGCTGGAAATACGCGCGCCCGGCTTTGTCGATTAACAGTTCGGTACCGCTTTCACGTACGGCTTGATCAAGCAGCATTGCGCGAACCGTAAGAGGGGATTTGGCCGTGAAGGTAAGATAGATTGCGAAACCCCACATACCTAAAACGTATAGCCAATTAATCAGCTGAGCATCCAGGCGAATGAATGTGTCGAGATGTTCACGATAGGACGCCGAGAGTCCCACAAAAATCAGGGCTGGAATGATGACTATTTTGATGACGAGGAGGAATACAGACGGGTCCGTTTCCTTCTGTGCCGGTTGTGCTTTTTCCTGATCACGTGGAATCCAGAAGGCAAAACGTTTCCACACCAAAAGGGCGAAATAATCCAGGACCGCAAGCATGGGCGATGAGATTGCGAGAGCCGGAGTTAGCATTACCAAGCCAACCATGAACAGCACAGCCTTGGTGGTCATCCACTCAGAACGAACAGCTGAAAACTCTAGGTCGGTGGCTAGTACTTGTCCCGTGACAGACTGGCCGTTGGAGTCTGTCACCAAAAGCCGCGCGCGGTCTGCCAAATCGGGTGGAGTTCCTGGCTCCAAATCACGAATAACGCACCGGGAAATGATGCTTTTCACTGAGTCGATTTCATCCTGACGCACGGGTGTTTTTGGCAGGAGTACTTGAGCGATCAGAGGGCCAAATAGTGTTGCAGAACAACACAGCAAAACGCTAAGCCATACAGTGATAGTAAACGCCAGTGGGACGAGAGTGTCATTTGTCGTCGTTCCTGCTTTGTTTACTAAAATATAGGTAAACAATAATCCGATGAGCATCAGCGCAGGAATAACCAACCACGTTCGTTTTGCCCAAATACGTTGCGCGAGGAAAACACCAATTTGAGACAGCGAAAGCCTCTGAGCCATCCTTTCGATATGATCATTTGATAATCCATCATGCTCAGTATCCGTCCCGCTGATCCAGTAAACTTGTGGATCTAGCACACCCTCATATTTGCGCATGATGACAGTACGCATTCGTTCCTGCTCGTGATGTAGAAGCCAGTACTTTGTCTTTGACACAGGGTCATCAAAAAAACGATTTTTTGAAATGCTCATTGTTATCGCCTATACAAAAAGTGATTAAGGTGCGGTCGGTAAACGCTAATTTTTTCTTGGCCGCTCACGGCTTGCGAGGAGTGCGTCTCCCGTTCGCTTCCACTCAGTCCTTACCGCATCGGTGACGGACGTTTCCTCAATCCCAATCAGAGCGCCTAGTAACTCGCCACGATCAATCAACGGGCTTCCTGTCTTCGTATCGACGAGGCCCGCCAATATGAGTAGGCCCGCTGCTTGATAGAGCTCGCGGTCCCGGGCTTTACGTGCAGATTCTTTCTCTGCATTAACAATACGAGCTACATCGCTTCTGGCCTTCTGTGCCTTGGCTTCTGCCCACTCTGCCTTGATGAGAAAACTGAGCTTTCGCTCCTCGTCATTTGTTCTAGGAATTTTCTCTGAAAGCATCAGTAGTAATCGCTGTTGATCACTTGGCGATTTCAGATTTTTTATGTGGAGAATTCTTTCGCTAAGCCATTTGTCTTTCATTTCGCTTAATTACGCTAAGTTTGCTTTTAGGGTTTTAATTATAACTATTATATGTTTGATGTGCGCGCGGACTGCTTTATCCTTCCAGTATTGGAAGGCGCGCTTAGTTGTTTCTTCGTTCCTCAGAAACAGCGCGCCCTGCCGGGGGCAGAAGCGAAAATCAAAAGCGGATTTTTCGCGGGCGCGAAAATGAAGCGTAGTGCTAAGACTTATTTTCGCGGGCGCGAAAATTTAGACACGTCGAGATAATCCGCATATGGCTATTGGCCGTTTAAGCATGAAGGTGGGAAAGGTTGGAAAGGCAGGACCACATGCGGCCTATATCGCCCGTGAAGGTAAGTATGCCGCGCGGCTAGATCGAAACGAAAAACTGGAGGCGACCGAGTCCGGGAACATGCCGGCTTGGGCTCAGCATTGTCCCCAAGAGTTTTGGAATGCCGCCGACGCGAATGAGCGCAAAAATGGCACTACTTATCGCGAGATGGAAATAGCGTTGCCTCGTGAGCTTTCACCACAGCAACGCGCTGATCTGGTGCATGACTTTGTGCGCCAAGAAATAGGAACGCGCCACGCATATCAGTGGGCAATTCACTCGCCGAAAGCAGCAGACGGCAACGAGCAGCCCCATCTGCATTTGATGTTCAGTGAAAGGCAGTGTGATGGCTTTGCACGTGATCCTGAGCAGTACTTCAAGCGCTATAACTCTAAGAATCCAGCGATTGGTGGTGCTCGTAAGGGCTATGGCCCAAGCGCCGGACTCACGCTGAGTGCGGCTGAACGTAAAGCAGAGTTACGTCAGTTGCGATACCGCTGGGAGACGAGCTGCAACACACATCTACAACGAGCAGGGTTTGCAGAGAGGATCGACATGCGCAGTCATACCGAACGGGAGACTGGGTTAACCCCAGAGCGGAAATATTTGCCTAGCGAGTGGAGAGATCCGTTGCTACGCGCAAAAGTGATCGACTTCCGACAGGCCCGAGCAGAGCTTTCCCGATCTCGTGATGATTTACGGCGTGAAGTGCCTAGCGCTGGAGCTGAGATTATTAGCCTTGAGAAAGAGCGTGAGCGGCGAACCCACATGCAAAAAAACTCGGGCGGTAGCCCGCAACAGACCATCATTGCGACCGGTCCAGTCGAGAGGCAAAGCGACGTGTCAAATACTTCCAATCGTAGTTCTACTGATAAAAAAAGAGCTGAGCGAATGAGTAGAGAGGAGGCTGGACGAATCGCTACCGGGCTCTCCCAAAAAAATGAGCGCCGCGAGAATCTTGAAACCATACGACAGATCGAAAAAATCCCGCAGGCGGAAAAGTCAGCTCAAGAGTTGCGAGATCAAAAAGAACGATCAGACCAAGAGAAGAGCATCCGCGATCAGGTCCGTAGGATGGAGCAAGCGCGAAGCGATGAAGGAGATCGTTTGATTAACCAACTGCAGCAGGAGAGGGAGGGAGGAAGTGCCTGCGTACCTAACGCGATGGAGCAGATGAACGCCCAGTCGGCCCGTAGTGGAAAGGCACTGGATCGCGGCCATGTAAACGGTCAGAACGTTTCCAGCATTGAGCAAATGCGAACCAGGGCAATCGAGCGAGGTCACTTCAAGGATCAGGCCCTAAAGCCCGACCACGACCGTCCCAGTGTCTCTAAAACGCTTGAGCAGATTAGGTCCGACGCCGAGACACGTCGTCTTGCGAAAGAGCAGAATTCCAATGAGACAGACATCGAACGCTGACGTCATTTAGCTATCACATCTCTAGCTGCTGCCGCACCTTGGGCGGTAGCCAATCCAATTCAGGAAGATTGATTTCCTCAAGGGCCTGCAGCATGGCTTCCAACTTGCGACGGTGTCTCTGAAGAGCATCTTCGAGTGATTCTTTTGGTAGCGTGCTGAATTCACAAAGCTCCGAATCGTCGAAAATTCCTCGCCAAATGGCAAGGCTGAGCGGGGTTTTGTCCAAGGTGATGAAATAGTCTCGCCAGTAGCTAGGTTGCTCGATAGATGCGGTCGTCATATTTTTTGTAATCCTCGATTTTTTTTCGTATCTCTTCCAAGTCGATCAGGGCGTTAGTTTGAAAGCGACCGATTAGAAGCTTGCTTAGCTGCTGCTGTGGAACGTCCGCCAATCGTGCTGCGTCACCAAGTGACAGCCCTTTTTCCTCGATGAGTCGGATTATTGAGGAGACCGTTTGTGCTTTGGCCAGCATTTCCTCCGCTTCAGGATCGCCAAGATCCGCGTATACGTTCCCGCTGCTTGCTTCGACCTCAATCATTATGGTGGTCCCCAAGCTGTATTAAGATGATTATAAAAGGATTAAGGCGCTGTGGATTATCTGCGCAACCCTTCAGTGGTGAGGCTTGTAGCCATTTTGGGTTGTGAATAATTTAGCCAACCGTACGGTAGTTGTTAGCCGACGGTACGGTACATCCGAGCCAACGGTACGGGGCTGTCTAGCCAATGGTACGGTACTTATTTTTTGATTTAGAGCCGCTGCTTTTTCTCGCAATGTGCCTAGCCTGGCTGCTGGTTGGGGTTTTTGTGAAATGCACGTTGCCACCGCTGATTTCGTAGCTGAGCGGCTGGCCGTGCAGATTGCTTGCGTGCTGCAATGCGTCCAGAGCCCTTCGGATATTTTGCTCACGGCTTGATGTAGAGCTGTCGAGACTGCCAGCCATCTTCATTAGCGTATCAATAGATACAGGGAAGGGCTCAGCATGGCTCGATAAATACCCATGTAGCCACTGTGCTAGTGGTTTCGAGTTCAGACTTCTGCGAACGGCCCAATCAATATGGGTAAAGTCATTTGGTCCAAACAGGTAAGAAAGCTCAAGGTTCAAAGTGATAATGAGCTTTTGCTCCATATCGTCTCTATAGATCGAGTCAATCAGGCCGCCTGTATAGGAATGCTGTTTAGTACTTAACTCAAGCGTGCCCGCAGCGAGGCGGAACAGGCGCTTGTAGAGCGTTTTTCTATTATTTCCGGCATCTGTCTTCCCTTGTAGTTTCAGAAGCTCGTATGCGCTGGTTTTAAAAGATTTTCCCATTGGCTTTCGGCGAGCGATATGCAACAACGTAATCCAGACATCTAAATCGCCCTGGTCTAAACGTGGCCCTGTGTATCTCATTTGCGTAGGCCTCTGAGTGTAAATTTCGGCGCGCTGTAGGAATGCGTTGCTAGCCGAGCGACTGGACCCGAAAAGCGCAGATCGGAGAGTGATATTGGGTACGCCTCTCACTTCGTCTGGCCAGCTCGTCAGCACCTTTTCAGACCGGATTGGTTCCAGTGATACCACCGTCGGATTGGGTGGCAGCTTGGATGCCCGCTCCACTAATCGCGATAGTTTGGTCACTGCTGACATGGGCTAGTCTTACGCTTCGTCGATAAAGCGAGCTATGCCAGCTACGCGGAAATAGACGCGTCGGCCAATTTTGATCCTGCAGGGTTTTAAGTTTCGCGCGATTTCGTTGTCCCCCGACAATGTAATGCGCAGCCCTTCAGGGCTGCGATGAAGGATCTCTGCAACCTGAGAAAGTGACAGGAGGGGAGATCCTCCGTTGCTGGTCAGAATGAGTTCTTCGGTCGTCATGTTTCTTTGCCTACAGTGAGTAATGTAGGTAGAACATTACGAGTAATTACGCCTAGAATGAGGCGAATGTTTTTAACTTCTAGGTTGACATGGCGCGCCTCGATTATCTGACGAATCTGCTCAATGTTTACGATCACGATCCTCGTTGCCCAGTCCAGTTTGCTTCTGGCTACAGAGCGGTGTTAAGTCGGCTTAACGCATCCTCGAGCCTGACCTCAAGGCGCTATCCTATCTGGCCTCTGGTAAGGACGAATTTGGATGGGCCGTTTGAACAGTGCCTAGCTAGCTACGAGGGCGAGTGGGCCAAGAGCTTGCTGACTGGTGCTCGGCTGTCGGAAATGGCCCATATCCCCCCACCATTTTATGCAGCACCTTACGTTGCGCACCCTGAAACGGATGACGGCGGTCTGACAGCAGATGTTCTGGCTCGCGGTGTGATACCCGATAGGCCAGAAAATATGCCGGAGATCGACTGGCAGCTCCAGAACTTGGATCGCTGGGATTCGAATATTAAGTTCGCAATTTGTAGCTTGCTCAATCCGGAGGGTGCACCGTTCGAAGGCGCGGAACCGCTTTGTGGGGCTTTGGAGTCTGTACGTGACTTGTTTCGATTAATGCGCCACTTCAGGCCTTTACGTACAAAGGCACTGAGGGACTTTGATGCCGCTATAGATGACCGGACCCGTCCACAGGATGGCGGTTACTGTGAGCTTTGCTGGCGTGTAAGCATTCGGTCCAGCAGACTGCAGGAGCTTGCAGCCCAGCAGCGTTACGAGGTCGGCGAAATTGTCCGTTCAGGTCAGTGCCAGCTCTCTGCTGAAGAACACGACGCCAGGCTGGCAGAGGCTTGGTTGCTGGAAAGCAGCCTCAAGCTTTCTCCATCCAGTACTTTGATATCGAAAGCAGAGGCTGCAAAGTTACGCGTCGTATTCGAGCGGTTTCGTATCGAGAAAATCGTGGCGGGGAACCTAAGCTACCGGTACTGCGCCGTACACAAGCCCGGATCGGCTAAATACCATGCTGACTTACGCTACAAGGCTGCGTTTCATAATCATCTATCTGCGCTCGGCAGGTCGGGAAGATCTGAGTTTGCGTTCAATTTTCTGCCTCCCAGCTCCCCTGATATTCAGGAAATAAGAAAGCTCGCCTATGACCAGGTGCACTCAGGCTTGCACGTTGTGACGACAGGTAAGCCCTCATCACTTGGGCTACGCGAAAAAGTTTGGCTCATGCACGAAGAGGGTATCAGCCAATCAGAGATGGCAAGACGGTTGGGAATATCGCGTCAGGCGATATCAAAAGCCAAGAAAAGCCTAGAGTCATTGATGAATACGCACCATGCAGGCAGCTACATCAACCCGCTAACCGGCGAGGCGCAGGTTCCGGAACCAATTAGAAAGGCGATAAGGGATGCCACCATGAAAGGGCTATCGATCACGGTAATCGCTAAGGAGGTGGGGCTCAGCAAGGGTACTGTCGATGGTCTGGTACGTCTGATGGAGGGCTAAAAGCAAAAGCACAGTGCTAGCCGCTTTTGCTCCGGCGGATTTTCAGCCGGGGCAAAAGCGGCTGAAGCTTTGACTAGTGACGATGGCGTTGGGTCAGGTGGGTCACTGAGTTGCCCACTCGTCCGTGCATTTATCGACCAGTACAATTGCGTTCTGATTAAGCGAACGTTTGCATCTGATCTGACTAGCGCATTGCATTTTACGAGCGGCAGATACCTGCCAGTGGCAGACGTTCGCGATATACAACCAGATACCTGTTTGCACTCTAGGAGGGATTAAAGATTACTAATTTTTTCGTATCCCTGGAGTTAGGGGGTGGATTAGCCAATCCCTACTCTTTCCTCAGAGGCATTTCCCGCCGTTCGTAAATGTTTAGGAGTCTTTCACTCCCAATAACCCATCGCATTGCCATATTGATGGTCATCGTATTGGCGGCATCCAACGATTCGTTCGTTATAACCTTGGTGCTGAAGGGCGCGAAATTCATTTTTTTGCCAAGGAATACCGCTGTGGCAGGTGCCATAAGCATAGCCACCCGGGGTGTGAGCGGCATGAATGCCGCTACGTCATCCCGACGGCCAATATCATACCCTGAAAGCGGCCAGTGCCCCGAGGCGACATCGCCAAAGTCATAGCACGGGCGATCACATGTCAAAAAACCTTTCTCTGGAGATATCCAGAACTGAATGTTGAGCGATTTGAACCGCTGCAACAGTGTCGACTCTCGGAAGTGCTGGATAAAAGTATATGGCTCGGTCAAGACATTCGCTAGTTCAGGCCCGACCGTGGCATCTGCTTTTAGCTCCCCATGCTTAAACAACATCATCGCAGGAGTACGTGCATAAGAGAGTGCGGCAAACTCCTTCAGCACAATCATGAGCTCAGGTGATCGTTTAGCAATTTCTGCAAGCGCGGATGCGAGGCCGTGCCCCAGGTCCTGAAGCGGCATTTGTTTTTCGACCTCTGTAAGGATCGAGTCTATGAAACGCATCGTCTTCGCATATGCAGACTCGAAATCTCCAAACCACTTCTCATGCTCGTTATCGGGAGCTGCTTTGTTGGACTCGTAGAACCAATTTGAAGTCAGCAGAGCATTCGGGCCTGTGTCTCGCTCTTGTTTTTTTACAAGGTCATGAATCCACACTACACAGTCCTTGGGGTAACCGTCTACCTGCCATCGACGCGGCGACCATCCTTTCTGATAGGTGCGCGCAACATAGTGCTGGCTCCTCGTAAGATCTTGATCCGTCATAATTCTCATGTACCGTTTTTTAATGGTTCAGAACTTGGGCCATAGGGTGCATAGCAGCGGTTATAGGGCTTGAAGTTCACCGAGATCCCGCAGTTAGGTCCCTCCTGGCGCATTGGATTTCCTGCTTTTGCCCCGAAATTTTATCCGAATGATTGGTCACGTAGAATGTGTACCGACGAGCAAGCCCATGCGATTACCCAGTTATTAGCGTCTTGCCGGGAGTTTGTCTAATTTGCCAACTAGATCCTCCGCGCGCAGATGCGTGTAGCGCTTGAGCATCTGCATTGACTTATGCCCGCTGATGGCGGACACCTCTTGGTCAGAAAGGCCACCCTCTACCAACCGGCTGACTGCCTCATGGCGAAGATCATGAAAGCGAAGGTCCGGCATGCCCAGCTTCGTTTTCAGCTTGCCCCACGTTTTGGTGAAGGCATATGCGCTGCGCTTGCCCTCTTTGCCAGGCTCCCCAAAAAAAACCAGATCGCAGTCGATTGGGCGAATAGGATTGCTCATCGCCAGTTGGAACGTGTCAGTGGCCAGCCGGGTCAGCGGCACGGTACGTGAGCTATCGTTTTTGGTATCAGAGAGTCGCACCACGCGCTTTTTCAGATCGACTTGATGTCGGCGCAACGAGGTTATCTCCGACGAACGCATGCCTGTCTCCAAGGCGATTCTAACAATCCAGCCAAGCATTGGATTGCTGTGCGCATTCACTGCGGCCAGCAACCGCCGTTCCTCTTCGGCAGAGAGCCGTCGATCTCTTCCTTCTCCCGGGCTTGGCTTGCGGATGTTCAGAACCGGGTTGAAGCTCAACCCCAACCCCCACTCCTGAATCGCTACGGTAAAAAGATGGCTCAGGAGGGCCAGCTCAAGGCGCACTGTATTGTTGCTTGTCGGTTTATCGCGATTGGTGATCGATGTTAAGCGCGTGTCCCGATACTTAGCGATGATTTCCGCAGATAGCGCAGCCATCGAGTACTTACCCAAATGGCTAATCAGTTGCTGAGCCTTAGTTGCCTCAGCCCGCTGTGTGCTCAGTTTCTTCGTTGGGCTGATTTCGGCTAGATATCGCTTCAATGCAATGGCCAGTGTCATGCGCTCGGAGCCACTTCGTTGAATGTACACGCCTCTGATCATTTCATCTTCTGTGCGGCGGGCCCAGTCTTCGGCATCACGCTTTGTACGGAAGGTCTTCGCGTTGGCGGGCCAGCCGGTTTTCCGCACCAGGGCTTTCCAGGTGCCGGCGTCTGTTTTGACGATGGTGGCCATGCTATTTCTGCTCCAAAAACGTACCGTTGTTTTGGCACTGTACTGATTTTGTACCTGTGGACCATAGGATTGGTCCAGCTGTTTTTGTCGCGGGCAGCAAAAAGCCGCGCAATGCGCGGCTTTGAGTATGGTGGGCCCACACGGACTCGAACCGTGGACCAAAGGATTATGAGTCCTCTGCTCTAACCAACTGAGCTATGGGCCCTCAGTAGGCCGCGGATTATAACGGCGGTTTCGCGGCTGTGCTATCCGAAACGTCCGAAAGATTCATAAGAAGAAACCTCGCGCTGAATTCTTCGGGGAGGAGGGGCAGGCTGCTGATGTAGCCTTGCATCTGTTCGCAGCCTTCGGTGGCGAGGAATTGTTGCTGTTCGCGGGTTTCGACGCCTTCGGCGATCACGGTCAGTTGCAGGCTTCGGCCCAGTGCGATGATGGCGCGGACGATGGCGGCGTCGTGGGTGTCGTCGGGCAGGCCGCGGACGAAGGACTGGTCGATCTTGAGGATGTCCAGTGGCAGGCGTTTGAGGTAGCTCAGTGATGAGTAGCCGGTGCCGAAGTCGTCGATGGCCAGTTGCACGCCGAGTTTTTTCAGTTTGTGCAGCACCTCCAGTGCTTCCTGCGTCTGGCTCATGATGAAGTTCTCGGTGATTTCCAGTTGCAGACAATCGGGCACCAGTCCGTTGTCTGCCAGTAGCTTTTCGATGTGTTCGACCAGGTTTGGCTGGTGCAGTTGGGCGCCTGCCAGGTTGACCGATAGCGGGCCGAACGGCTGAAAGGTTTTGCGCCACTTGCCCATTTGACGGCAGGCTTGCTCCAGCACCCAGTCACCGATTTGCAGGATCATGCCGTTCTCTTCGGCCAGCGCGATGAAGCTGTCAGGGGGCACGTCGCCGAAGGTCGGGTGGTTCCAGCGAATCAGTGCCTCAGCACCCACCAGCGTCTGGGTCAGCAGGCTGATCTTGGGCTGGTAGAACAGGCTCAACTGATTGCGATCCAGTGCGCGCCTCAACTCCTGCTCCAGTGCGATGCGCTGGCTGGCCTGCTCCGTCAGGTCACGGGTATAGCTTTCGACCCGGTTGCGGCCCTTTGCCTTGGATTGGTACATGGCGGCGTCGGCATTTTTGACCAGCGTCGTGACGTCACTGCCGTCTGTGGGGAACAGGCAACTGCCGATGCTGGGACTGATGAAGAGCTCGTGTTCACCGGCCTGAAAGGGTGCGCTAAAGCAGGCCAGCAGTTTATGGGCGATGGTCAGTGCGTCGCCGGGTTGCAGCAGACCGGGCAGCAGGATGATGAACTCGTCACCACCGAGCCGCGCGACGGTGTCGATATCCCGCAGGCTCTCCTTGAGGCGATGTGCAATGCCCTTGAGGAGCAGATCGCCGACCGGATGGCCCAGGCTGTCGTTGATATGCTTGAAGCGGTCCAGATCCAGAAACAACACAGCACCAAGACCGCCTGACTCCTCGCTGTGCAGCAGCGCTGACTGCAGGCGGCTCTCGAACAGGGTTCGGTTGGGCAGGCCGGTAAGCGGGTCGTGATGCGCCTGATAGTCCAGTCTTGCCTGCGCCTGTTTAAGGCTGGAGATGTCGGCGAATACTGCGACGAAATGCGTCAGGAGGTCATCTTTGTTGCGCACGGCGCTGATGGTCAGCCAGCCTGGGTAGATCTCGCCATTCTTGCGGCGGTTACTGATCTCGCCCTGCCAGTGACCTTCGGCGCTCAGTTGATGCCACATCGCTGCATAGAATGCGCTGTCATGCTGACCTGAGGCGAGCAGGCGCGGTGTCTGGCCGATGGCTTCGCTCTCGCTGTATCCGGTAATCGCACTGAATGCCCGGTTGACAGCCGTGATGCGCTGATCGGTGTCGGTGATCAGTACGCCCTCGGCAGTGCTTTCGAAGACCGTGGCCGCAAGATGCAGTTTTTCCTGCATTTGCTGGTTTTGGGTGATGTCCCGCGAGATCGTCAGCAGGCAGTCTTCACCCGCGATCACAATCGGCTGCGATGACAATTCACAAATCCGGATGTTGCCACTGGCGTCGCGCAGGCGGGCTCTCAAGTCGCGCACGGAACCATGGCTTTTAAGTCGCTCAATCAGGGTGTGCCGATCATTCAGGTCAGCCCAGATGCCCAGGTCGAACGTCGAGTGCGCAACGCATTGCTGTTCGCTGTACCCGGTAATGCGGCAAAACCCTTCATTGACTTCCAATACCATCCCGTCCTCCTGGCGGGTTATTGCCAGTCCGTCGGGCGAGTTGTGGAAGGCGTTGGCAAACTTCTCTTCGGAGAATTGCAACTGCTGCTGGGCTTGTTTGAGCTGGGTAATGTCGCGGACGATTACCAGCACGGCTGGCGTTGAGCAAAAATCGAGGGGCTGGGCTGACATAAGGCCCGAAAAGGTGTAGCCGTTCTTGCACCGAAAAGGGACTTCCAGGTTGTGGATAATGCCTTTTTGCAGTTGCTCCAGAATGTTTGGCCCCATGCCGGGCACTGCCCACAGATTCAGCGCGGTAGGGGTTCTGCCAATCGCCTCGTCAATCTCAATACCCGTTTGCTTCGCGAACGCCGCGTTGGCATCCATGATGTGCCCGTTGACAAGGCTGGCGATAATCATGATGTCCGGGCATTGCGCGAAAACCGTGGCGAACTTGCATTCCGACAGGCGCAACGCTTCCAGGACGCTGTTATCGATTATTACTTCACGCATAGGGGGCTCACGTCCGTCTCGGACTATCGCTGATGTGACATGACCCTTGCGGAAAACATTGAGCCAAGGATTACCCGAAGCATTGTGTCTGTTGTATTACCTAGTTGTAGGTCAATTCGTCAGGGCCTGCAATTAGATTGAAGTCTGACAGTGCCAGGGTTTATCAGATGTGTGTTCGTCCGCACGTTTTGATGTCGACGAGCCGAAACGCAAAACCCCCGGCATGCCGGGGGTTTTGTTGACTCGCGGGTGCGATTACTCGTCGAGGAACGAGCGCAGGTGCTCGCTTCGGGTCGGGTGACGCAGTTTGCGCAGTGCTTTGGCCTCGATCTGACGAATCCGCTCGCGGGTTACGTCAAACTGCTTACCGACCTCTTCAAGCGTGTGGTCGGTATTCATGTCGATGCCGAAGCGCATGCGCAGAACCTTGGCTTCACGGGCGGTGAGGCCCGACAGCACTTCGCGTGTCGCTTCTTTCAGGCTTTCAACAGTGGCGACATCGATTGGCGACTGCATGGTCGAGTCTTCGATGAAGTCACCCAGGTGCGAATCTTCGTCGTCGCCGATCGGTGTTTCCATGGAGATCGGCTCTTTGGCGATCTTCAATACCTTGCGGATCTTGTCCTCAGGCATTTCCATGCGCTCACCCAGCTCTTCCGGGGTCGGTTCACGACCCATTTCCTGCAGCATCTGCCGGGAAATACGGTTGAGCTTGTTGATCGTCTCGATCATGTGCACCGGAATACGGATGGTGCGTGCCTGGTCGGCAATCGAGCGAGTGATCGCCTGACGGATCCACCAGGTGGCATAAGTCGAGAACTTGTAGCCGCGACGGTATTCGAACTTGTCCACTGCCTTCATCAAGCCGATGTTGCCTTCCTGGATCAGATCGAGGAATTGCAAGCCACGGTTGGTGTACTTCTTGGCGATGGAGATCACCAGACGCAAGTTCGCTTCAACCATCTCTTTCTTCGCGCGGCGGGCCTTGGCCTCACCGATCGACATGCGACGGTTGATGTCCTTGATCTCGGCGATTTTCAGGCCGGTCTCTTCTTCCAGTGCCGACAGCTTCTGCTGGCAACGCTGGATATCTGGCTGCAGACGCGCAATGGCTTCAGCGTATTTGCTTTTGCCTTTAGCCAGGGCATCGGTCCAGCTTTCGTCAACTTCGTTGCCCGGGAACTGGCGCAGGAAATCGGCGCGCGGCATACGTGCATCACGTACGCACAGCTGCATGATGGCGCGTTCCTGAGCACGAAGACGCTCGAGGGCACCGCGCACACGCTCTACCAGACCTTCAAACTGCTTTGGAACCAGCTTGATCGGCATGAACAGTTCGGCGAGCGCAACCAGTTCAGCAATAGCGTGCTTGTCGCTGCGACCGAATTTCTTCAACGCCTTGCGGGTGATTTCCATTTGATCGGAAACGGCACCAAAGCGCTGCTGGGCAATGACCGGATCAGGGCCGCTTTCGACCTCTTCCTCGTCATCGGTGGCATCGGCCGTTTCTTCTTCCTCGTCATCACCTTCAGCCTTGGCGGCTTTAGGGTCGACAGGCGGAGGCACTTCGGCAGGCGGCGCAATGCCGTCATCCGGGTCGATGTAACCGCTCAGAACGTCGGAAAGACGACCGCCTTCGCTCGTGACACGTGTGTATTCGGAGAGGATATGGTCAACCGTGCCAGGGAAGTGCGCAATTGCGCCCATCACTTCACGGATGCCTTCTTCGATACGTTTGGCGATTTCGATCTCGCCTTCACGGGTCAGGAGTTCAACGGTGCCCATTTCCCGCATGTACATGCGAACGGGATCGGTGGTACGACCGATGTCGGTCTCGACCGCTGCCAACGCTGCAGCCGCTTCTTCTGCGGCCGCCTCGTCGGTATCGGCGTCGGCCAGCATCAAGGCGTCCGCATCCGGAGCACTCTCGTGTACCGGGATCCCCATGTCGTTGATCATGCGGATGATGTCTTCCACCTGCTCAGGATCTGAAATATCCTCGGGCAGGTGGTCGTTGACCTCTGCGTAAGTCAGATACTTCTGCTCACGACCCAGGGTGATCAACTCTTTGATACGAGACTGCTGTTGCGCTTTTCCGGACATAACACCCTATCCACTGAAGGTCTTGGCGGGCAAAAAACAAGCCGAGGATTATACCCGAGCTATGACCTCACGCGCCAGTTGAGGTCGGGGTTTGTGCTGGAACATTGCGATTTAGCAGTTCCCGAAGCTGAATTTTCTCTTCTGGGCTCAGCTCGGTTTGACGAGCTTTGCTTATCAGATGTTCCAGACTGCGCTCGCGTTGGCGAGCGGATAGACTAGTTATAGTGTCGAAAAACTGTTGTTCAAGGTTATCGGCCTCAATCAGCCATTCCTTTTCGGCCAGGGCGCGTAACAATCGACCCTGTTCCGTCCCGTGCCAGCGTGCTATCAACTGTAACGACCGAAGGTTGGGATTCTTTTGCCTGGCTTCAATCAGCGCGACCAGTAATTGTGCGTTTGACTGGTCTTCTGCCGCGAAGTGGCTGGCATTTTCGACCTTTTCGGCCAGTTCCGGGTGATGCAGCAGTGTTCTCAGTGCGGCCTGCATTGGCGGTTCGACGGCGGTCGGTACACGCGGCGTGCGCGGTCCGAAGTCCTGCCGCTTGCCTTTTTTGCCCGAGAACGTGTTGTCCCACTTTTTCTGATTCGGGCCGCCGTTTTTCTTTGGCGTCCATTCCTGCTGTGCTTCGTAACCGCCTTGTGGCTGATAGTCGGCGAAGTCAGGCATCGCGTCGTAGTCGACATATGGATTATAGCTGGGTGGTGCGTCCGCCGGTGCGCTCTGCACCAGCTGACTGACCGCCTCCCCGCTAAGCCCGGTAATTTCACTCAGGCGCTGACGCATCAGCGTGCGCAGGTTGGCGCCCGGTACTTTATCGATCAGCGGCGCCGCGAGGGTGGCCATGTGTGCCTTGCCTTCCAGCGAGCGCGGATCGGACTCTTTGGTCAATTGCTCGAAAAAGTAATCGGCCAGCGGCTGCGCGTGCTGATTGATACGCGCCTTGAACGCGTCGGTGCCTTCGGAGCGCACCAGCGTATCCGGGTCTTCGCCTTCCGGGAGAAACAGAAAGCGCGCCCTTCGGCCATCCTGCAGGCATGGCAGTGCAGCCTCGAGCGCTCGCCACGCGGCGTTGCGTCCGGCCTGATCGCCGTCGAAGCAGAACAGCACGTTGGGCACGACTCGAAACAGGCGTTTCAAATGTTCTTCACTGGTCGCCGTGCCCAGTGTTGCCACCGCATTGCGCAGACCTTGCTGGGCCAGGGCGATGACGTCCATGTAGCCTTCGACGACAATGATCTCGTCGAGGTTGCGATTGAATTTGCGCGCCTCGAACAGCCCGTACAGCTCCTGACCCTTGTGGAACACAGGGGTTTCCGGGGAGTTCAGGTACTTGGGTTTGTCATCGCCGAGGACGCGGCCGCCGAAGGCAATGATGCGCCCGCGCGAATCGCGGATCGGAAACATCACCCGGTCGCGGAAGCGGTCGTAGCGTTTGCCGGTCTCTGCGTTTTCGATCAGCAGGCCTGCGTCGATCATGACTTTCTGCTGTAGCGCGTCGCTGCTCAGGTGTTTGTACAGGTTGTCCCAGCCGGGTGGCGCGAAGCCCAGGCCGAAGTCCCGTGCGATCTCGCCCGACAGCCCGCGCCCTTTGAGGTAATCCACTGCTGCCTTGCGCGCCGGATGGCTTTTCAGGGCCTGACGATAGAACTCGGCAGCGGCGTTCAGCAGCGGGTAGAGCGGGGAGTCTGTCGGCTGGCGTGGCTTCTGGCCTTTTACGCCTTGTTCGCGTGGCACTTCCATGCCGGCGGCTTTGGCCAGGTCTTCGACCGCCTGGGGGAAATCCAGGTTGTCGTGATCCATGATGAAGCCGAGCGCGTTACCGCCCGCGCCGCAGCCAAAGCAGTAATAGAACTGTTTGTCCGGGCTGACACTGAAAGAGGGGGTTTTCTCTTTGTGGAACGGGCAGCACGCGCTGTAATTCTTCCCGGATTTCTTGAGCTGCACGCGAGAACTGACAACATCGACGATGTCGGTGCGGTTCAGAAGGTCGTCGATAAAGCTCTGGGGAATCAGCCCGGCCATGGCGTTCTCGTCATTCAAGCGTGTCACAAAAATATCGGATGACTCTACGAGTCTTCCGTCAGCCTGTCAGCCGTCTTTTGTGCGACGACAGCAATACGCGGGCACGTCTTTGTGTCCGAAGGTCGGCGCTGAAATCGGCAGGAGTTGAGTGCATGATGGTCGAGTTGATCATCGGGCCGCAGCCTTGGATGTTCATCTGATATCAAACGAGACGCTGCCTTGGCTGAGCTTCTTGCGAAGTCATCAAGGCATACTCGTCTTGTTCACTGGCCGTCTTGTTGCCCGTGTGGGCATGACCAGTGTTGCCTGCAAGCAGGCCGGACGTGCTTGACTGAAACCCGGGTCGCATGTGCGGCCTGGACATCTGTCAATTAGCTAGCGCGAGGCTCTCGCTGCTATACAGCTCTAACAGTGCTGCAACTGCCGACAGCCCAGCTGGTTGGCTGGGCAAGGCAGAAGCTTGCGACGCACGTCTGTAAATTAATACAGACGAACGGCGCGGCGCTGTTCGCGCTGGACTTTCTTGGCGTGGCGTTTGACAGCAGCTGCTGCCTTGCGCTTACGCTCCGAAGTCGGCTTCTCGTAAAATTCGCGGCTACGAACTTCAGCCAGAACACCGGCTTTTTCGCAGGAGCGCTTGAAACGACGCAGAGCTACGTCGAAGGGTTCGTTCTCTTTAACTTTGACGGCTGGCATCCAGAGCTACCTTCATTCATTACCGGGGTCAACGCTTCGTGCAAACACTGCACAAAAGTACGTCGGTTTTTAAGGGTTGCGGATGTTAACCCCTCATTGAGAGGAATGCAAAGCCTCTGATCGAAAACCGCTGGTCGGCACCTCGGGCGGCGACTATTATGCGCGCCTTCAAATCTGCCCCCTACAAGGCGCAAACCCATGCTAGTACTGGGATTAGAAACCTCCTGCGACGAAACCGGCGTCGCGTTATACGACAGCGAACGCGGTTTGCTGGCGGATGCTTTATTCAGTCAGATCGACCTGCACCGCGCCTACGGTGGCGTGGTGCCGGAGCTGGCATCGCGCGATCACGTCAAGCGCATGCTGCCCCTGATTCGTCAGACGCTGGCCGAAGCGGACTGCGTGGCCACTGATATCGATGCCATTGCCTACACCGCAGGGCCCGGTCTGGTCGGTGCGCTGCTGGTCGGTGCGTCATGCGCCCAGGCGCTGGCGTTTGCCTGGGATATTCCGGCGCTGGGCGTTCACCACATGGAAGGCCACTTGCTGGCCCCGATGCTGGAAGAAAACCCGCCGCAGTTTCCGTTCGTCGCTTTATTGGTGTCCGGTGGTCATACGCAGTTGGTGCGCGTCGACGGAATCGGTCAGTACGAGCTGCTGGGCGAGACGCTGGATGATGCTGCGGGCGAGGCGTTCGACAAGACCGCCAAGATGATGGGCATGCAGTATCCGGGTGGTCCGGAAATATCAAAAGCGGCCATGCAGGGTGTGCCGGGACGGTTTGTCTTTCCCCGGCCAATGACGGATCGTCCGGGCCTGGCGTTCAGCTTCAGCGGCTTGAAAACCTCGGCGCTCAATACCTGGCAGCAGTGCCAGAGTGCCGGAGACGACAGTGAGCAAACCCGCTGCGACATCGCGCTGGCGTTCCAGCAGGCGGTGGTGGAGACTTTGACCATCAAGTGCAAGCGCGCGCTCAAGCAGACCGGGCTCAAGAGCCTGGTCATCGCTGGCGGCGTCAGCGCCAACAAGGCGCTACGGGTGTCACTGGAAAGTATGCTGAGCGATCTGCATGGGCATGTTTACTACGCCCGCCCGGAGTTTTGCACCGACAACGGCGCAATGATCGCCTTTGCCGGCTGTCAGCGCTTGCAGGCTGGGCAGAAGGAAGACTTGAGTATCAGCGTGCAGGCGCGCTGGCCCATGGAGCAGTTGTTGCCGCTGTAGTTGTCGGGTCTGTAGTTGTCGGGGCTGCGAAGGCAGGCAACGGTGAGCGGCATTCACGTCCCCTCTCAGAAATGCCGTTCGCGCCCGGCGAGCAGGTCGCGTAGATTGCCGCGATGGCGCCAGACGATGAGCAAGGTCAGCACGCTCATTGGCAGCAACGCATGCGGTTCCTGCCAGGCCAGTAATGGCAGCGTCAGGGGTGTGGCGATCAGTGCCGCTAGTGAGCTGGTGCGGGTCAGGTACAGCGTCAGCAGCCAGGCCGCTATCGCCAGGGCTGCCGCTGGCGGGTAAAGGCCGAGCAGCACGCCGGCGGCGGTTGCGACGCCTTTGCCACCGCGGAACCGAAAGTACAGCGGGAAGAGATGGCCCAGCACTGCGCAGACGCCGATCCAGCCTTGCTGTGATGGATCAAGGCCCCAGCTACCGGCGAGCCATACCGGAATCAGGCCTTTGCAGAGGTCGCCGAGCAAGGTCAGGATGGCCAGTTTTTTTCCGGCCAGACGCAGCATGTTGGTCGCACCGGCATTGCCGGAGCCACTGGCACGAGGGTCCGGGCTGCCGCTGAGGCGACTGAGCAGGATGGCGAAGGACAGCGAGCCGAGCAGGTAGGCGAAGGTCGCCAGTAACCAAAACATGCTAACCATTCCGGGCGAGGATGCCCTGATTCTAACGGCGCATCGCGCCCTTGTCGTGCAGTGGAGAACAGGCTTGGACAGAGTTTTCATCGAGGGTCTTGAGGTCGATACGGTCATCGGCGCTTACGACTGGGAACGTGGCATTCGCCAGTGCCTGCGTCTGGACCTCAGTTTTGCCTGGGACAACCGACCCGCTGCTGCGGGTGACGACCTGAGCAAGGCACTCGACTACGCCAGTGTTTCAGCGCGAATTCAGGCTTTCGCCGAGCAGGCGCAGTTTCAACTGGTCGAGACCTTCGCCGAGCGTCTGGCTGAAGTGTTGATGAGCGAATTCAACATCCCCTGGTTGCGTTTGAAACTGACCAAGCCCGGTGCTGTTGCTGCGGCAGCCGGTGTCGGCGTGGAGATCGAGCGCGGATGTCGCTGACGCGGATTTTCCTCGGCCTGGGGAGCAATATCGAGCGCGAACGGCATCTGCAGGCAGGGCTGGATGCGCTGGATGGCTTTCTGACCGACATGCGCTGCTCGCCGGTTTTCGAGAGCCATGCGGTGGGCATCAAGAGCGGGCCATTCTTCAATCTGGTGGTGTCGGCGCTGACCGACCTGCCGCTGGCGGAGCTGGATCGCCGCCTGAAAGTCATCGAAGCCGATAACGGTCGCTATGCCCCGAACCGAGTCGGTCTGCCGCTGGACATCGACGTGCTGCTGTATGGCGAGCAGGTCGGTAACTTCGACGGGCTGATTTTGCCCAGGGCAGAGATTCTGAAGAATGCCTTCGTACTGCGCCCGCTGGCGTTGATCGCCCCCGAACGTCTGCATCCTGGGGTGGGTGCGTCATTCAGCACACTCTGGGCTGATGCGCAGATTGACCAGCAGCTTTGGCCTGTGGCTTTTGAGTGGCGCGGTGTGCCGCTGACGCCTGAGGATTTGCTGCGTAGTTGAGGTCGCAATCACGCTCCAGCGAATCCCTCTCGTGCCAAGGCTCCGCGTTACACGCAAGTCCAACTGACTATCTTGCCAAGGCTCCGCGTTACACGCAAGTCCAACTGACTATCTTGCCAATGCTCCGCGTTACACGCAAGTCCAACTGACTATCTTGCCAATGCTCCGCGTTGGCATGCATTGGGTGACGCTCCGCGTCACAAATCTGCAGCCTGACGCGGTATCAAGCGCCAAGGATTCTCAGGCTTTGGTGCAGCCTGTATCTCGGGCCGGGTTGAGTAATGCGCCATGGCTGCAATGTGACGCGGAGCGTCACGAAATGCATTATCACGCGGAGCGTGGGAACGAGATTTATCGAGGTTTCAGCCCGATTTTCAGGCTCATCGAGACTTATGTATAACGCCGAGCGCTGGAGCGTGGCAGCGATAACTTGTGCGCGAAGCAGTCAGGCAGCATGCTCCGCTTTGTAGGCTTTCAGCGCTTTCAAGCGCTCGTTCTTCAGCGCGTCGCCCAGTTCCTTGCCCTTCAAGCCTTGTTCCAGCAGTGGTTGCACCGACACTGCCCGGGCCGCCTCGGCTGCGCCGCGCAGGTAGTCGGCCTGTGGATAACTGCGCTGTTCAAAGCCATGCCGTCCGCGCGCGTCCATCTCGCAGGCGGCAATGAACTCTTCGAACCGCTGCGGGCGGCGGTAGACGTCGAAGCTGTGTAACAGCTCCAGCAAGGTCGAGGGTTTCAGTTCCAGCGCCCGGTGCCCATGGGTGTGGTACTGACCAACCAGCAACGCCAGTTCCTGACATTCCCTCGGCACGCGAAAGCGCTCGTTGACCGCCTTGATCAGCCGCAAGCCCGTGTGCTCGTGGGCGATGTGTCGGGGCCATTCGGCCTCAGGCGTCAGCCCCTTTCCCAAATCATGCAGCAGGCACGCCCAGCGCACGCTGAGTGGGTGCTGGTGAATGGCTGACTGCTCAAGCACGCTGAGCACGTGTGCGCCGGTGTCGATTTCCGGGTGATGCGCAGCCGGTTGCGGCACGCCAAACAGCGCTTCGACTTCAGGCATCAATTCGTTGAGCGCGCCACAGTCATGCAGCACCTGGATGAACACCTGAGGCTGCTTTTCCATCAGTGCGCGGGAGATTTCTTTCCAGCTCCGCTCAGCGGTCAGCGCCTTGAGTTCGCCTGATTCACTGAGCTGCCGCATCAGGTCAAGGGTCTCGGGCGCAATCGTGAAACCGTAGTCGGCGTAGCGTGCGGCAAACCGGGCGACGCGCAAGACCCTGAGCGGATCTTCGGCGAATGCGGGCGAAACGTGGCGTAAAATACGCGCTTCTAGATCCTGCTGGCCATTGTAGGGATCGGTCAGATTGCCGTCCTTGTCTTCCGCCATGGCATTGATGGTCAGGTCACGGCGGATCAGGTCCTGCTCAAGGGTAACCTCCGGGCTGGCGTGAAAAACAAACCCGCCGTAGCCGACGCCGCTTTTACGCTCGGTGCGTGCCAGCGCGTATTCCTCGTTGGTCAGCGGATGCAAGAACACCGGAAAGTCTGTGCCGACCGGGCGATAGCCCTTGATCAGCATTTCTTCAGTACTTGCACCCACCACTACCCAGTCAATATCAGTGACAGGCTGTCCCAGCAGGCGATCACGTACAGCACCGCCAACTTTATAAATCTGCATAAAAAACCTCCGTAAGCGCGACAGGATAAACCTTGCGTCGCGCTTACGGAGGCTAAAACTGCATGAATGGTGGTCTGGTCATTCTCGCGTCCAGCAACTACAGGTGTACGACCGCCAGATCACGCCGGGAAAACTCACTGTCGGCATGCTCGCCTTTCGGGGGAACGTGATGGACTTTGACCACCTCATCGCCCTGAAGGGTTTCCAGGTGGATATCAAAACCCCATAGCCGATGCAGATGCTTGAGCACCTCGTCGGTCGAGTCACCCAGTGGTTTGCGGTTGTGCTGCTGGTGACGCAGGGTCAGCGAGCGGTCGCCGCGCCGGTCGATACTGTAGATCTGGATGTTGGGCTCACGATTGCCGAGGTTGTACTGCGCCGCGAGGATTTCGCGGATGGTCCGATAACCGTTTTCATCGTGAATGGCGGGCACCAGCAGGTCTTCTTTCTGGTCGTCGTCCATGATGCTGAACAGCTTGAGGTCGCGGATGACCTTGGGCGACAGGTACTGCAGGATAAAGCTCTCGTCCTTGAAGCTGCTCATCGCAAACTTGATCGCCGTCAACCAGTCAGTGCCGGCAATTTCCGGAAACCACTGCCGGTCTTCATCGGTCGGGTGTTCGCACATCCGCCGGATGTCCTGATACATGGCAAACCCGAGGGTGTAGGGGTTTATGCCGCTGTAGTAAGGGCTGTCAAAGCCCGGCTGGTAGATAACACTGGTGTGCGACGTCAGGAACTCCATCATGAAGCCGTCGGTGACCAGGCCTTCGTCATACAGGTCGTTCATCAGCGTGTAATGCCAGAAGGTCGCCCAGCCTTCGTTCATCACCTGGGTCTGGCGCTGTGGGTAGAAGTACTGCGCAATCTTGCGCACGATCCGCACCACTTCGCGCTGCCAGGGCTCCAGCAGCGGCGCGTGTTTCTCGATGAAGTAAAGAATGTTTTCCTGTGGTTCGGCAGGGAAGCGGGCGTTGTCTTCCTTGCCGGCCTTGTCAGCGCTTTTCGGAATGGTCCGCCACAGATCGTTGATCTGCCGTTGCAGGTGCTCCTCGCGGTCCTTCTGGCGACGCCGTTCTTCTTCGGCAGAAATCGGGTAGGGGCGTTTATAACGGTCCACGCCGTAGTTCATCAGCGCGTGGCAGGAGTCGAGCAAGTCCTCCACGGCGTCGATGCCATGGCGTTCCTCGCACTGCATGATGTACTGCTTGGCGAACACCAGGTAATCGATGATCGAACTGGCGTCAGTCCAGGTGCGGAACAGGTAATTGCCTTTGAAGAAGCTGTTGTGCCCATAGCAAGCGTGGGCAACGACCAATGCCTGCATGCAGATGGTGTTTTCTTCCATCAGATAAGCGATGCACGGATCGGAATTGATCACGATCTCGTAGGCCAGACCCATCTGGCCTCGTGAGTAGGATTTTTCAGTGCTGAGGAAGTGTTTGCCGTAGGACCAATGGTGGTAGCCCAGTGGCATGCCTACCGAGGCATAGGCGTCCATCATTTGCTCGGCGGTGATCACTTCGATCTGGTTGGGGTAAGTGTCCAGGGCGTAACGCTCGGCAATCCTGCCGATCTCCCGGTCATAGGCCCGTATCAGTTCGAATGTCCACTCTGACCCGGTGGAAAGGGGTTGGCGTTTCTGCTCTCTGGCGGTCATGACACTAACCTTCGCTGGAAGAGTTCGCGGAATACCGGATAGATATCACCGGCAGAGACCAGCTGCTGCTGGGCAAACGTATCGGCATACTCTTCGCCGATGCGCTCGTATTCGTACCACAAGGCCTGATGTTCACGCGGCGTGATTTCCACGTACGTGTAGTACTGCACGAAGGGCATGATCTGTTTGGTGAGGATTTCCCGGCAGATCGGCGAGTCATCGTTCCAGTTGTCGCCGTCCGAGGCCTGTGCTGCATAGATGTTCCAGTCGCTGCTCGGGTAGCGTGCCGCCATGATTTCCTGCATCAGTTTCAAGGCGCTGGAGACGATGGTGCCGCCGGTTTCCCGGGAATAGAAAAACTCTTCCTCGTCCACTTCGCGGGCGCTGGTGTGGTGGCGAATGAACACAACATCGATCTTGTCGTAGTTACGCTTGAGGAACAGGTACAGCAGGATGAAAAATCGCTTGGCGATGTCTTTGGTGGCCTGGGTCATGGAGCCGGAGACGTCCATCAGGCAGAACATGACCGCTTTGGAGCTGGGATTGGGCTGTTTGACCAGCAGGTTGTACTTGAGGTCGAACGTGTCGAGATAAGGGACGCGTCGAATGCGTGCCTTCAGGCGTTCGATTTCTACTTCCAGCTCCTGAATGTCACCGAAATTGTCGGGCTCTTCGCGCTTCATGCGCTCGAGTTCGCTGGTCGTTTCCCTGAGTTTGGCGCGGCTGCTGCCAGACAGTGCGATACGCCGTGCATGAGCCGAGCGCAGGGTGCGAATGATGTTGATGCGAGACGGGTTGCCTTCGTTGCTGATCCCGGCGCGCACAGTCTTGAAGGTGTCGGTTCCGGTCAGGTTGCGTTTGACCAGGTTGGGCAGTTCCAGGTCCTCGAACATGAACTCAAGAAATTCTTCCTGGGTGATCTGGAACGAAAATTCGTCCATGCCTTCGCCGGAGTTACCCGCCTTGCCAGGCCCCTTGCCGCCAGCGCCGCCTTGCGGGCGGGCGATGTGCTCACCGGTGGTGAATTCCTTGTTGCCGGGGTGAACCACCGTCTGTTTGCCACCACGCCCGTGATGCAACACCGGCTCGTCGATGTCGCGCCCGGGAATGCTGATCTGTTCGCCATGTTCCATGTCGGTAATGGAGCGTCGACTGACGGCTTCCTCCACTGCCTTCTTGATATGGTCACGGTAACGGCGCAGAAACCGCTGCCGGTTTACCGTGCTCTTGTTCTTGCCGTTGAGACGTCGGTCGATCACATAACTCATAGGCCCCTCCGGGGAGCTTCAAGTTGAAAGCTTCAAGCTGCGAGCGAATGCGGCGTCAGCCCTCCATTCAGGGCTTGACCGCAGTTCGCTTGCAGCCGATAGCTTGAAGCTTGCACCTGCCTTATTGCGACTTGCGCACGCGCAGATACCATTCGGATAGCAGCCGTACCTGCTTGTCCGTGTAGCCCCTCTCGACCATTCGTGTGACGAAGTCGTTGTGTTTCTGCTGATCCTCTTTGCTGGCTTTGGCGTTGAAACTGATAACCGGCAGAAGGTCCTCGGTGTTGGAGAACATTTTCTTCTCGATCACCACACGCAGTTTTTCGTAACTGAGCCAGGTCGGGTTCTTGCCGTTGTTATTGGCGCGAGCACGCAGCACGAAGTTGACGATTTCGTTGCGGAAATCTTTCGGGTTGCTGATGCCGGCCGGTTTCTCGATCTTCTCCAGTTCCTCGTTCAAGGCCACGCGGTTGAGAATTTCGCCGGTTTCCGGGTCGCGGTATTCCTGATCCTGAATCCAGAAGTCTGCGTACAGCACGTAGCGATCGAAGATGTTCTGGCCGTACTCGCTGTAGGATTCCAGGTACGCGGTCTGGATTTCCTTGCCGATGAATTCGATGTAACGCGGCGCCAGGTATTCCTTGATGAAACGCAGGTAGCGTTCGCGGGTTTCGGCCGGGAATTGCTCCTGTTCGATCTGCTGTTCCAGCACATAGAGCAGGTGGACCGGGTTGGCAGCGATTTCGTGCGGGTCGAAGTTGAAGACCTTGGACAGGATCTTGAACGCGAAACGCGTGGACAGGCCGTTCATGCCTTCATCGACGCCCGCACTGTCGCGGTACTCCTGAATCGACTTGGCCTTTGGATCGGTATCCTTCAGGTTCTCGCCGTCATAAACGCGCATCTTCGAGTAGATATTGGAGTTGTCCGGCTCCTTGAGGCGCGACAGCGTGGTGAACTGCGCGAGCATTTTCAGGGTGTCTGGCGCGCAATGCGCCTTGGCCAGCGAGCTGTTGAACAGCAGCTTGTCGTAAATCTTGATCTCGTCGCTGACGCGCAGGCAATACGGCACCTTCACGATGTAGATACGGTCGATGAAGGCTTCGTTGTTCTTGTTGTTGCGGAAGCTGTGCCATTCCGATTCGTTGGAGTGCGCCAGCAGAATACCGGTGAACGGAATCGCCCCCAGCCCCTCGGTACTGTTGTAGTTGCCTTCCTGGGTGGCGGTCAGCAATGGATGGAGGACCTTGATCGGCGCCTTGAACATCTCGACGAATTCCATCAGGCCCTGGTTGGCCCGGCACAGTGCGCCCGAGTAGCTGTATGCATCGGCGTCGTTTTGCGGGAATTCTTCCAGTTTGCGGATATCGACCTTGCCGACCAGCGCGGAGATATCCTGGTTGTTCTCGTCGCCCGGTTCGGTTTTCGCGACAGCGATCTGATTGAGAACAGAAGGGTAGAGTTTTACGACCTTGAATTGACTGATGTCGCCCCCGAACTCAGCCAGACGTTTGGTCGCCCAGGGCGACATGATGGTGCTCAGGTAGCGTCGCGGAATCCCGAAGTCTTCTTCGAGAATCGCACCGTCCTCACTGGCATTGAACAGGCCCAGGGGCGATTCGAAAACCGGCGAGCCCTTGATGGCGTAGAACGGGACTTTTTCGATCAGTTGCTTGAGTTTTTCAGCCAGGGACGATTTACCACCGCCCACCGGGCCGAGCAGATAGAGGATTTGTTTCTTCTCTTCCAGGCCTTGGGCGGCATGGCGGAAATACGAGACGATCTGGTCGATGCACTCTTCCATCCCGTGGAAGTCGGCAAAGGCCGGATAGCGGCGTATGACTTTGTTGGAGAATATTCGCGATAACCGGGAATTGACGGACGTGTCCACCAGTTCGGGTTCGCCAATGGCGAGCAGCAGACGTTCTGCGGCAGAGGCATAGGCGCTGCGATCCTGTTTGCAGAGCTCAAGATACTCCTGTAACGAGAGCTCTTCCTGTCGTGTGCTTTCAAAGCGGTCTTTGAAGTGGCTGAATATACTCATGACGTCACCTCGCTCGATACGTAGAGCCGGCGGCGAATCATCAGTCGATGCTGGCAGCGTCTGAGCATCCAGATGCTGTTTACCCCCCAGAACACCATAAAAGTAACTACCGATGACCCACGCGCCGGTGTACCGGCTCTCCCCTGAATACGGATGGCCTGAGGCTTAGGATAGTTCGGATTCGGAAAGATAAAGAAGGGATGCGCGAGAAGAGGGGCTGACCGTTCGTCAGATGCAGCGCGAGCCCGCGTATAACGCGGGATCAGCTGTCATAAAAATATTTTGTATCAGCCTTGTGCGGTTTCGGCCGGATAAGTGGCGCGCCACAGTTCGAAACCACCGTCCACGCTGTACACGTCAGAGAAACCCTGACCGACCAGATAGGCTGCAGCATTCTGGCTGGAGTTGCCGTGGTAGCAGACCACGACGAGCGGTTTGTCCAGGTCGGCCTTGGCGATGAAGTCGGCAATCGAGTGATTGTCCAGGTGCTGGGAATCAGGAATGTGATTGCTTTGAAAAGCCTGCGCGTCACGAACATCGACCAGTACGGCGCCCTGTTCGCGCAGTGCCTGAGCCTGTTCAGGCGGGATACGTTTGAATTCGGTCATTGCTTGGGCTCCTGAGCCTGAGGTTGCTGAGTGTCGGCGCTACCGGGCTGCATACCGATGATGAGGGGGCCGGGCGCGGCATTGCCTACAGCATCGCAATTGCATTGATGGCGTTCAAGCGTATCGACGTTGAACAGGGTCATGGCGCCACCCCAGACACAGCCACTGTCGAGCGCAAAGACTCCGGGTTCGTCGCAACGACCTTCCAGTGCCGCCCAGTGGCCGAAAATGATTTTCACGTCTCGGGTCTTGCGGCTCTGGTGGCTGAACCAGGGCGCGTAGCCAGGTATCGCGGTGCCGACCCCTTCCTTGCTCTTCAGATCGAGCTTGCCGTCTCTGGTGCAGAAGCGCATGCGTGTGAAGTAGTTGGTGATGACCCGCAAGCGCGTTACGCCGGACAGGTTACTGTCCCATTTGGCCGGTTCATTGCCGTACATGCCATCCAGAAACGCGCCGTACGCCTGGTCGTCCTGAAGCACCTGTTCAACTTCGGCAGCGCACTTGAGGGCTTTTTTCAAGGACCATTGCGGCGGGATGCCGGCATGCACCATGGCGACGTTGCGGCCTTCGTCGTAGTGCATGAGTTTCTGTCGGCGCAGCCAGCCCAGCAACTCATCGCGATCCGCTGCTTCGATGATTTCGCGCAGCGTGTCACCTTTCTTCAGGCGCTCCACATTGCGGGCCGCCGCGAGCAGGTGCAGATCATGGTTGCCCAGCACGCAGACCAGCGATTCCCGGATGTTGTACAGGTAACGCAGGGTTTCCAGTGACTGGGGGCCGCGGTTGACCAGATCGCCCACCAGCCACAATTGATCCCGGGAAGGGTCGAAACTGACGTGGTCCAGCAGGCATTTCAGGGGATCAAGGCAACCTTGCAGGTCGCCGACCGCGTAAACCGCCATCAGTGCAGCGAACCCGGGACCGCAAGGCGGAAGGGCACGATCACGGCGTCGAAGCGTTTACCGTCTTCGGCCAGCATCTGATAAGTGCCCTGCATGGTGCCCACCCGGGTGGTCATGACCGTGCCGCTGCTGTAAGTGTGGCTCTGCCCCACTTTGATCAGCGGCTGCTGACCCACGACCCCTTCGCCACGGACTTCCTCGACATGGCCGTCACCGTCAGTGATCACCCAGTGCCGTGACAGCAGCTTGGCGGGCAGTGTGCCGTTGTTAAGTACCGTGATGGTGTAGGCGAACGCAAAGCGGTTCTGCTCGGGCTGCGATTGTTCTGCGAGAAAGCGCGTGACGACGCTGACGTCGACCTGATAACGAGAATCGGACATGCAGTAGGCCTTGAAATCCATTGCGAAAAAACGCGCGTGTGCGGCAGATAGGACAGTCTAGGACAAGTAGACGGAAAGATACGACTGAATAACCGTTTACCTGTCCCGGGAGCTTACTCCGTCACAACCTTTTCACTGAGCGTGTCGGCGAGGCGCACGAATGCGGCCAGGTCCAGTTGTTCGGGGCGCAGGCTGCCATCCACTCCGGAAGCGGTGATCTCGTCGCTGCTGAGCAGCAGCTTGAGCGTGTTGCGCAAGGTCTTGCGACGCTGGTTGAACGCTTCACGTACCACCCGCTCCAGGACACGGTGGTCCTTGGCCGGGTGGGGCAGTGTTTCGTGCGGTACCAGACGCACAATGGCCGAGTCCACTTTCGGCGGCGGATTGAACGCGCCCGGCCCGACGTTGAACAAGTGTTCCACGCGGCAGTGGTACTGAACCATGATCGACAAACGGCCCCAGTCACCCCCGCCAGGCCCGGCCGCCATGCGCTCGACCACTTCCTTCTGCAGCATGAAGTGCATGTCGCGAATCAGGCTGGCGTTTTGCAGCAGGTGAAAGATCAGCGGCGTGGAAATGTTGTACGGCAGGTTGCCGACCACGCGCAGGCTGTGTGGCGCTGCACCGAGGCTGTTGAAATCGAATTTCAGGGCATCGCCTTGATGCAGGCTGAAGTTCGGCTTGCTGGCGAACTGGCTGTTGAGGATCGGGATCAGGTCCTTGTCCAGCTCGACCACGTCCAGTTGGGCACCACTGTTGAGCAGGCCTTCAGTCAGTGCGCCCTGGCCGGGGCCGATTTCCAGCAGGCGCTCTTCGGATTTGGCCCGAATGGCCCGCAGGATCTTGTCGATAACGCCTGCATCGTGCAGGAAGTTCTGCCCGAAGCGCTTGCGCGCCCGGTGTTGGTATTGCTCGGTCATGAATGGGTCTCGGCCATCTGGTAAGCGGTTTGCAGTGCGACGTGCAGGCTGCCGGTGTCGATGTTCGCGCTGCCAGCCAGATCCAGCGCTGTGCCGTGATCGACAGAGGTGCGGATAATCGGCAAGCCGAGCGTCACATTGACGGCTGCGCCGAAACCTTTGTATTTCAGCACGGGCAGGCCCTGATCGTGGTACATCGCCAGCACCGCATCGCAGTGCTCCAGATATTTGGGGGTAAACAGAGTGTCGGCGGGCAGTGGGCCGCGTAAATCCAGGCCTTCGCTGCGCAGACGCTCCAGAGTCGGTTCAATGATGTCGATTTCCTCTCGACCCAGATGCCCGCTTTCGCCCGCATGAGGGTTGAGGCCGCAGACCAGGATGCGCGGGTGGGCGATGCCGAACTTGTTGACCAGATCGGCGTGCAGAATGCGTGTCACGCGCTCAAGCCGTTCAGGCGTAATGGCATCGGCCACGTCACGCAGGGGCAGGTGAGTGGTCACCAGTGCCACACGCAGGTCGCCGGTTGCCAGCATCATCACCACCTGTTCGGTGTGGGTCAGTTCGGCAAGAAATTCGGTGTGTCCGGAGAAGGCGATCCCGCCGTCGTTGATCACGCCCTTGTGTACCGGGGCGGTAATCATGCCGCTGAACAGCCCGTCGATGCAGCCTTGCCCGGCGCGGGTCAGGGTCTGAAGTACGAAGGCAGCGTTGGCTTTGTTCAGCACGCCGGTGACGACCGGGGCTGCCAGAGGCGTGTCCCAGACGTACAGGTTGCCAGCAGGTGCTGGCAGGTCGGGGAGGGCGTCCGGGGTGACATAAAGCAGATTGACTGCCACGCCCAGTTGCGCGGCCCGCTCAAGAAGCAGGCTACGGCTGGTGATGGCAATCAGGGGGTAGGGCTGAGGCTGCGTGGCGAGCAGCAGGCAAAGGTCAGGACCTATGCCGGCCGGCTCGCCGGGTGTCAGTGCGAAACGCTTGGGTTTCACTGTGCAGCCTGGGTCGCGCCAGGGAGTTTGATTTCAACGTAGGCTTCGTCACGGATCTGACGCAACCAGGTTTGCAGCTCTTCGTCGTACTTGCGGTTACGCAGTACGCTCAGCGCTTGCTGCTCACGAG
This sequence comes from Pseudomonas syringae, assembly GCF_023278085.1. Classification (NCBI taxonomy): domain Bacteria; kingdom Pseudomonadati; phylum Pseudomonadota; class Gammaproteobacteria; order Pseudomonadales; family Pseudomonadaceae; genus Pseudomonas; species Pseudomonas syringae. Next base: position 491,446 of record NZ_CP066265.1, read on the forward strand.
CCTGACCGGTTGCATCTGTGGCACGACGGCCAAGAACTTCCAGGACGTGCCAGCCGTAGGCGGTCTTGAACGGTTTGGACAGCACGCCTTGCGGCGTATCGTTCATGACAGCGCGGAATTCAGGAACCAGCGAGTTAGGGTCAACCCAGTTCAGATCACCGCCGTTGAGCGCCGAGCCCGGATCTTCCGAGAAGCTTTTGGCCAGCGCAGCGAAGTCTTCGCCGTTCTGGATGCGCTCGTAGATCTTCTCTGCCAGAAGCTTGGTCGCTTCCTCGCTGCGGATTTCGCTTGGCTTGATCAGGATATGACGCACATGCACTTCATCACGCATCTGTGCCTGACCCTGACCACCACGCTTTTCGAGCAGCTTGAGGATAATGAAACCACCTGGCGTACGCGCCGGAGGTGTCACGTCACCAATAGGCATCGAGCTGAGCATGTCACCGAACGGCGGCGGCAGCTGAGCGGCTTTACGCCAGCCCATGTCGCCACCTTCCAGTGCGTTTTCGCTGGAAGAATTGGTGGTGGCGAGCTTGCCGAAATCGGCACCTTTCTTCAGCTGGTCATAAATGCTCTTGGCCTTCATGGCTGCAGCCTGGATGGTCTCCGAGGAAGCACTGTCCGGTGTCGCGATCAGAATGTTGGCCAGATGAAACTCTTCAGACAGCTGAGCCTTGCCCTGATCGGAGGCCAGGAAGTTCTTCACTTCCTGTTCGGAGACCTGGATACGTTCAGCCACCCGGCGCTGACGCACCCGGCTGATGATCATTTCCCGGCGAACCTGCTCGCGCGCATCGTCATAAGACAGGCCGTCGTGCGCCAACGCGGCGCGGAACTGCTCCACGCTCATGTTGTTGCGCTGGGCAATGGTGCCGATCGCCTGGTTCAGTTCTTCATCGCTGACACGAATGCCGGCCCGCTCACCCATCTGCAATTGCAGGTTTTCCAGAATCAGACGATCCAGAACCTGTTTTTGCAGTGCTTCGGCTGGCGGTACGCCAGAGCCGCGCTTGGCGATGGTTTGCTGAACTTCACGAACACGCTGGTCCATCTGGCTTTTCATGATCACGTCGTTATCGACGATGGCCACAACACTGTCCAGAGGTTGAACCGCGGCGTGTACAGCTCCGCTCAGCAGTAACGCGCCCAGCATCAGCGGGCGCAGACAATCAGAAAGCTTGGTCTTCACGTTCACGATAACCTTGGATGCCTTTGTCGAGGAAGCTGTCTACCTTGGCGCCAGTCACACCGCCGAGCCCCTTCAACACGATTTGTAGGAATATGCCGCGGTCGCCTTTCTCGTTCTGAGGCGCTGCCTGGCTGAACTCGTCGTAGTCGATCCAGTAGCGGTTGACCAGACGCATTTTCCAGCAGCAGTTGTCGTATTCGAACCCACCGAAAGCTTCGAGGGTGCGTTGACGGTTGTAGTCATACTGCCAGCGGCTGATCACGCTCCACTGCGGCACAATCGGCCAGATGACCGAGAAGTCGTGCTGCTGGATCTTGTAGTAGTCCTTCACGTAGTTCGGTGAACCCGGAGTCCCGTAGTCACCGCCACCGACGACCCAGCGGCCAGTGCTTTCGTCGTAACGAATCTGGTCGTTGCGATAGCGATAGCCAAGGTTGACGACCTTGTTGGGTTCGGCTTCAGGCTGGTAATGGAACATAGCGCTGCCCGAACGGGTGCTCTTGCTGTCCGGATCCCAGTTGAAATCGGAGTTGAAGCGCCAGTCGCGGTTGAAGCGGTATTCGTATTCCAGGGCGTAAGGCGAAACGTTGGCCTTGGCGTCATCGCGATCTGCGAACACGACACCTGGCAACTGCACCTTGCGGTCTTCGAAATACAGGGCCTGACCGATGCTGAAGCGTTGACGTTCGAAGCCGTTGTCTTCGATCCAGCGGTTGGTAACACCCAGCGACAGCTTGTTCTCGTCGCCGATGCGGTCGGAACCGGTGAAACGGTTATCACGGAACAGCGAGGCATAGTTGAACGTGCTTTCGCTGGTGTCGAATACCGGGATGTCGTTCTGGTCTTTCTCAGGTACATAGAGATAGAACAGGCGCGGTTCCAGGGTCTGGCGATAATCCTTGCCGAACCAGTTGGTATTGCGATCGAAATACAGACCGCTGTCGACGCTGAAGATCGGCACGCTGCGGCTCTGGCTGCTGCTGTACTCTTCGCCGGCGAGAAGCGTTTGCTTGCCTCTGCTGTCCAGATCCAGATCGTACTGGGTATAGACATACTTGAGCTTCGGCGTCAGGAAACCGTAGCTCCAGTTCATCGGCAGGCTGACGGACGGCGCCAGATTCAGACGATCACCGTTGGCGCGAGCCAGACCTGTGATGTTGTTGTCGAGGCGTGTCTCGGAGTTGCCATTTTCGTCGATGAACGCGCCGCTGCGCAGATCACGTTCGAAACGAACAGCCTCGGTCTGATAATCGAACTTCAGGCCGCCCGGGCTATACGGCAGCGTGCCGTTGACCGTCAGCTGTGGCAGACGGTTGTAAGGCGTGATGTTCGCGACCGTCGCCAGCTTGTAGGCCTGAGCGTTGAGCACTGCCGAGTAGCTGTCGCCACGGTAGGTCAGGGAGCCCTGCTGGGTGATGTAGTCGGTTCTCTTGACGCCGATCTGGTCGGTTTCCAGATCCTGGAAGTAGTACGGGTCGCTGATGTCGGTGTAGTCGACCTTGGTCAGCCAGCGCGTATCGAGCCCGCCAACGTGCTGCCAGTTGATCATCCAGCGGGTCTTGTCGTAGTCCGACTGCAACTTGCGCTCGTCGTTCTCGTCGTTCAGGTACGCGCCGCCGAACTGGCCTTCGCTGCCCTTGGTCAGATAACGGAACTCGCCTTCCATCAGCAGACCGCGGTCTGCCATGTAGCGCGGGTACAACGTGGCGTCATAGTTCGGCGCCAGGTTGAAATAGTAAGGGGTTACCAGCGTGAAGCCGTTATCGCCGCCTGCCGCAATGGTCGGTGGCAGGAAGCCGGACTGACGGCGGTCGTCGATCGGGAAGTAGATATACGGCGTGTAGAGTACCGGTATGTCCTTGACCCGCAGGGTAACGTTGGTCGCTGTACCAAAGCCGGTGGCCGGGTTCAGCGTGATGTTGTTGCCCTTGAGTGTCCAGGCGTTGCTGTTCGGTTCGCACGTGGTGTACGTGCCGTCCTTGAGGCGGATGATCGCGTTCTCTGCACGCTTGGCGTACAGGGCGTTACCGCGAATATTCGACTTGTGCAGGACGTACTCGGCGTTGTCGACACGGGCTTCGCCGGTATCGAGCTGCAACTCTGCCTTGTCACCGACGATCAGCGCACCGTTGTCGCGCAAACGGACATTGCCGTTCAGCTCGCCACGGTTCTCGGCCTGATGCAGAGCGGCCTCCTGGGCCTCTACCTGCATGCTGCCCTGACGCATGACGACATCACCGGCGAGTGTCGCGACCTGCGCGTCCTGTTCGTATCGCGAAGCCTTGGCTCCCACGAACATCGGCGCTTCGCTCATCTTGGTCTTGTCGTCCATGCCCGGGCGAACAGGCTCGACGTAAGCGCCCGAGCAATACGGGCCGGTTTCGGCCAGTTGTGCTGCGGTAAGCTTGTCGCGAGGAACCCAATCGAGGTGGCTGTAGTCAGCACTACGCGACTTCAGGCCTTTGCCCTTGGCTTCGGTGACCAGTTGCGTGCCCGCAGCCTGCCCACTCGAAGAAGAGGTGCTCTCTGATGAGACCGTGCCGTTGGAACTGACCGACGTCGTGTCATGCACGGGGCGCGGAGGCAGGTCTACAGCAGCAGTACTGGATTTCGGCGCACAGTTCCAGGCACCCGAAGCAGAGACTGAGCAGTCATACTGTTCCGCGGCGACCACGAACTGAGTGGCCAGAGGTTGCATCGCCAGCAGACTGCCGGTTACGAGCAACGGAAATTTTTTACGAAACGCGGGGGATTTCAATGCCATCTTATTAGTCCGGGCTTCCTGCGCGCCATCTGCCCGCGGGGGGGCCGCACGCCTCTCGATGGGCTGAAAAAGATTCCGGATAATAAAGCATGACCCGCTTGACGGCTAGCGCCGTCGGAGACCCTTGTAATGTCAGATCAAGATATACGCCTTCAATCCTTGAAAGTTTGGCTCGATGAGCAGCTGCCAGCGTTGTTTGCAGCGCAGAATTGGGGCGCCGTGCCCCCGGCCACGTTGACTGCGGCCAGCAGTGATGCAAGTTTCCGCCGTTATTTTCGCTGGGAGGGCGCCGGTCGAACTTTTATTGTCATGGACGCCCCTCCACCGCAGGAAAACTGCAAACCGTTCGTGGATATTGCTCATTTGCTGGAAAAGTCGGGCATTAATGTTCCGAAAATTTATGCCGAAGACCTGACGCAAGGCTTTTTGTTGCTCAATGACCTGGGTCGCCAGACCTATCTGGACGTGATTGACGCCAATAACGCCGATGCACTGTTCGCCGACGCGATCCAGGCGCTGCTGGCGTACCAGCAGTTGCCGATGGACGCGCCGCTGCCCAGCTACGACACGGCTTTGCTGCGTCGCGAGCTGGAGTTGTTCCCCGAGTGGTACGTGAAGCGCCATCTGGGCATCGAAATGGACGAGGCGCAACAGGCCGACTGGCAGCAGGTCAGCGAGCTGCTGATCAACAGCGCCCTTGCGCAGCCCAAAGTCTTGGTGCATCGCGACTATATGCCGCGCAACCTGATGATCAGTGAGCCCAATCCCGGCGTGCTGGATTTCCAGGATGCGGTGTACGGCCCGGTCACCTACGACGTAACCTGTCTGTTCAAGGACGCTTTCCTGAGCTGGCCGCAAGAGCGGGTCAGTGACTGGCTCAAGACGTACTGGGTCCAGGCGCGCGCCCTCGGCATCCCGGTGCAGGACGATTTTGCAGCCTTCGAGCGCGCCAGTGAGCTGATGGGCGTGCAGCGGCATCTGAAGGTCATCGGGATTTTCGCGCGTATCTGCCACCGCGATGGCAAGCCGCGTTATCTGGACGATGTGCCGCGCTTCTTCGCCTATATAGAAGCGGTGTTGTCGCGACGTCCAGAGCTGGCTCAGTTGGGGCAATTGCTCACCAGCTTGCAGCAACCCGCAGAGATCTCTGCCTGAGCGCGCAGCTGGCCGCTCAGGAAAAATATTGACTGTGTTGAAGAGGATTGCATGAAAGCGATGATTCTCGCCGCCGGAAAAGGCGAACGAATGCGCCCGCTGACCCTGCACACGCCCAAGCCGCTGGTGCGTGTTGGCGATGTGCCGCTGATCGAGTACCACCTGAACGCATTGGGTGCAGCCGGTTTTCACCAGCTGGTGATCAATCACGCCTGGCTGGGGCAGCAGATAGAAGATCATCTGGGTGACGGTCAGCGTTTCGATCTGAGCATCCGCTATTCCCCTGAAGGCCAGCCGCTGGAAACCGGCGGGGGGATTCACAGGGCATTGCCGTTGCTGGGGCTCGAGCCTTTTCTGGTGGTCAACGGCGATATCTGGACGGACTACGATTTCAGTGCCCTGCGCGTGCCGCTCTCCGGGTTGGCGCATCTGGTGCTGGTCGACAACCCGGCGCACCATCCGACGGGCGATTTCTCGCTGATCGACGGTCAGGTTCGTGACGACGATTCGGCAGCTCCGCGCCTGACTTACAGCGGTATCGCCATCCTGCATCCACGCCTGTTTGCTGGCTGTGAGCCGGGGGCGTTCAAGCTGGCGCCGTTACTGCGCGAGGCGATGCAGCAGGGGCTGGTGACGGGCGAGCATTATCAAGGGCGCTGGGTCGATGTCGGCACTCATGAGCGTCTGGCAGAAGTCGAGCAATTGCTTGCGGAGACACGCTGAATGCTGTGGCCCGGCACACTGATCGGCGCAGGTATTGGCTATGCCATCGCCAGCATTCCGGGCACGATGCTCGGTGCATTGTTGGGTCAGGCGCTGGACCGGCGATTGAAACTGCATAGCTGGGCGCAGGTGCGCGAGCGCCTCGGCGGCCGTGCGGCGATTGCTCAGGACGGGCTGCTGTTTGTACTGCTGGGGCGACTCGCCAAGAGTGAAGGGCGGGTGGTGGCCAGTCACATTCATCAGGCCCGGACCGAAATGCGCCGCCTGAACCTCAACGAAGCCGACCAGTTGCGCGCGATCAATGCGTTCAAGCGCGGCCGGGATGGTGCTGACGGGCTGCGCAGTTACCTGCGCGGTTTGCAGCGTCAGCCGGACATGGCCGAAGAGCTGTTGCGTGCCTGCTGGCGAATGGCCTGGGCCGATGGCAAGGCCTCGCGGGTCGAGCGCGAGCTGATCGGTGTCTGGGGCATGTGGCTGGGCTGGTCACAGCAGCAGGTCGAGGCGCTGGCCGCCGAATACGACCCGATGAAGCGCTCGCCGATCAGCGTTGGCGATGATTACAGGGGCGCGATGAGCCTGCTCGGCGTGAAGCCGGACACTGATCCTCTGAGCGTCAAGCGGGCTTATCGGCGCCTGCTCAGTCGTCATCATCCGGACAAGATCGCCGGTTCGGGCGCCAATGCGCAGCAGGTACGGATGGCAACCGAGAAAACCAGCGAGTTGCATAACGCCTATCGAGTGATCAAGGCCCGGCGCGGTTTTACATGACCGTGCACGGGGCTTGGTGCCGGGTGCCTACTTGTCTTCTTTGGGTTCTATCCAGCCGCGAATCCGCCGAAACAGCTGCTCTTGCTCAGTGTCTTCGTTGCCCACGATATTGATCAGGGCGATCTGGGTAAAGCCGGGGCCTTTGGTGCGCTTGCTGGCCTGCAGCCGTGCTTTTGCGGCCAGGTCCGCCGGATTCTTGTAGACGAAATCGGCGGTCTTGATTTTCAGCGTCGGTATCATGTCCAGTAATGACGGGGTGGCGTTGACCGGTTCGCGTGCCGCCACCATCACCAGCTTCTGCACGGTTGGGGACGGGCGTTCGCTGAGGAATCGGGTTGCCCAGTAGGCTCCGCTGCTGTGTCCGAGCAGTATGACGCTGCGTGCCTTGTTCTGCTGGGCGAAGCTGATCGCGCTTTCGATTCGCGCGAAGATGCGTTCGGCACGAGCCTTGTTGCGTTCTTCGTCGGCAGCCGCTTTTGCCGTTGCAGCGCTGGCCAGTGCTTCTGCTTCCGCCGCCGGGTCCGGCGTCTTTGCAGTGGCGTCTTTCGGCGCGTCTTTTGCTGTACTGGCAGGCTTGTCGGCTGCTGTGTCTTTGTCACTGCCCTCTGTCGTGGCGTCGGGCTCGCGTGCCGCCAGTGTGTCGTCCTCGGCGTCCGGCAGGGTAATGCTCAGGCTTGACCAGCCCACGTCCGGAAATTTTCGGCGCAACGGCCCGACCGCGTCCGGCCAGTCCGGCGACTCTGCGTCACCCGGCAAAATGATGACGGCGCCCTGTGGCGCGTCACTGTTCGCTGGCTTCCAGAGCGCCAGAAAACTTTCGTCTCCGGCTTGCAGTTGTTGCTGGTCCTGAGGCGGCAACTGGCGCTCCAGGGCAATCGAGTCCTCTTGCGAACGGCTGAGCAACGGGGCGCGTTCCACCGGCGCTTCGGCGGCAGCGTCCTTGCCGGGGGCCGGGTCAGCCGCCATCGCAGGCAGTGCGCAAGGCAGCATCAATGACAAAAACAATGCAGGAAACATTGCGCGAAAGGTGTAGGACATCGGATATTCCAAGCCAGAAACTATCCCGGCAGCCTAATGGGTTGATCGGCTTTTGTCAGGCCTGAGCGTTAGCGGCACATGACCGTCATACGCACACATGAGAACGACACGTTGATCATTCGTCTTCTGCGCACCGGTTTTATCGGCTGCCTGGCTTTGCTCTTGATGGTCCAGATGGCGAATACGCAGGCTGACGTGTCTGGAGCGCCTGCAACTGCGCAACTGAACGCGGCGCAGCTCGACTGGCTCAAGGCGCATGGCCCGTTGCGGATCGGCCTGGTACTGCGTGCGCCTTACGCCCAGTTCGATCAGCGCCTGCAGCAATTGTCCGGCGCCAATGTCGACCTGATGAACGCCCTGGCGCGGACGCTGCCTGTCGAGTTGTTGTGGCGGAACTTTGCCGACCAGGCTGCGCTGGAACGGGCGTTGCTCAACGGCGAAATAGATGTTGCGCCGGGCTTGATGCAGACCCCGGCCGGACTGCGTCTGTGGCTGTTTTCCGATCCTTATCTGCGTGTGTCGCAACTGTTGATCGGCGAACGTGACGGCAGCACGGCGGTGGATCTGGAGAAGCTCGACAGCCTGTCCAGAGTCGCGGTGCGCATGCCTGGCTCGACCGCCGATTATCTGCGCAGCAATTTTCCGCACCTGAACCTGCAAGGCGTGCCGCTGGAGCGCCAGGCGCTGCAATTGCTGCTCAGTCAGCAGGCGCGCTATGCCGTGGTCGATGAGGCGCAATTGAGTCGCCTGCTGCGTGAGCCGGAGTTCGCCGGGCTGGCAGTGGTCGGCGACATCGGTTTTCCGCAACTGCTGCGGGTAGCGTCACGCCGCGATGTGCCGGAACTGGCGGCGATCGTCAGCGAAGCTTTAAAAGCGGTTCCGGCGAGGGAGCTGGAACAGTTGCACACCCGCTGGATGCCCTTGAACCCTGCGCATTTCAGTGACGCCACCGGCCTCTGGAAGAACCTGTGCATTCTGTTGCTGGTAATGCTATTGGCCTGCTTTGCGATTGTGATCTGGCAGCGTCGTCAGCAACATGCGCTGGAACAGGAGTTACTGACCGCGCGCGAGAACCTTGCCCGTCGGGTCGAGAGTGAAGAGGCGTTGCGGCTGGCGCAGTTTTCCATCGATCAAAGCACCGTCGGCATTCTGTGGGTCAATTGGGACAGTCGCGTGCGTTACGCCAATCGCGCGGCGGAGACGATGCTGGGCTATGCGCCGGGGCAGGTGGTCGAGCGCCCGTTGATCGATTTCGAACCCGGTCTGCACATGGATCGCTGGCTCAACCTGTGGAAAAACGCCCGTTCCCGCGAAGACAGCCCTCAAGTGTTCGAGACCCACTGCCTGCGCGCCGACGGCAGTTTTCTGCCCGCCGATGTGTCGTTGAGCTTTCTGCGTTTTCACGAAGCGGAATACCTCGTGGTGTTCCTCAGTGATGTCAGCGAACGGCGACGCGCCCATGATCAGTTGCGTGAATTGTCGGCGCACCTGGAAAGCGTGCGTGAAGAAGAGAAGGCGCGTATTGCCCGGGAAGTGCATGACGAACTGGGTCAAATGCTGACCGTATTGAAGCTGGAAACATCAATGTGCGAGCTGGCCTACGCCGACCTGGACCCAGGCTTGAGTGAACGTCTGGACAGCATGAAGCGCCTCATCGCGCAGTTGTTCCAGCTGGTACGCGATGTCGCGACTGCCTTGCGGCCGCCAATTCTCGATGCCGGCATTGCGTCGGCCATCGAATGGCAGGCGCGCCGGTTCGAGGCGCGCACGCAGATTCCCTGCCTGGTGCAAGTGCCGGACAACCTGCCGACCCTCAGTGATGCCAAGGCAACCGGTATGTTCCGGATTCTGCAGGAGGCACTGACCAATGTGATGCGCCATGCTCAGGCGCATACCGTTGAGATCAGTCTGACGCTGCAAGACGACATCTTATGCATGACCATCGCCGATGACGGGCAAGGCTTTGTCGTCGAGTCGGGCAGGGCGCTGTCGTTCGGTCTGGTGGGCATGCGCGAGCGGGTGCTGATGCTGGGCGGCAGACTTGAACTGGACAGCGAGGTCGGTGAGGGCACAACCTTGCGCGCCTACATCCCGATGGACCCCACCGCACAGGAGCGACATCCGTGATTCGTGTTTTGGTAGCCGAAGATCACGCCATCGTGCGTGAGGGGATCAAACAGTTGATTGGTCTGGCCAAGGACCTGCAGGTCGTCGGCGAAGCCAGCAATGGCGAGCAGCTGCTTGAGACCTTGCGCCACGTGGCGTGTGAAGTGGTGTTGCTGGATATCTCCATGCCCGGCGTCAACGGCCTTGAAGCCATCCCGAGGATTCGGGCGTTGACCCATCCACCTGCGATTCTGGTGTTGTCGATGCACAACGAGGCGCAGATGGCGGCGCGCGCCCTGAAAGTCGGCGCGGCGGGTTATGCCACCAAGGACAGCGACCCTGCGTTGCTGCTGACGGCCATTCGGCGTGTGGCCGCGGGCGGGCGCTACATCGACCCGGATCTGGCCGACCGCATGGTGTTCGAAGTCGGCCTCACTGATAGTCGGCCTTTGCATTCGTTGTTATCGGAGCGCGAGTTCTCGGTATTCGAACGGCTGGCCCAAGGCGCCAACGTCAACGACATCGCCCAGCAACTGGCCCTGAGCAGCAAGACCATCAGCACCCACAAAGCCCGGCTGATGCAGAAAATGAAGCTCAACTCCCTGGCCGACTTGGTCAAATATGCGATGGAACACAAGCTGGTCTGAGTCTGAAAACGACAATCCGGCTGACCCTCGTACCAATCCTTCGCGGCCCTTGCGACGCATAGCGTCGCGAGCTGCATTCCCACGCTGGAGCGTGAGGAACGAGAGGCGTTCGGGAAAACACTATCGTGCCCATGCTCCGCGTGGGCATGCCGTTCCGGACGCTCCGCGTCCTCTTTGCGACGCAGAGCGCCGCGACCTGCATTCCCACGCTGGAGCGTGAGGAACGAGAGGCGTTCGGGAAAATACTATCGTGCCCATGCTCCGCGTGGGCATGCCGTTCCGGACGCTCCGCGTCCTCTTTGCGACGCAGAGAGCCGCGAGCTGCATTCCCACGGAGCGTAAGGAACGAGAGGCGGCCGGGAAAACACTATCGTGCCCATGCTCCGCGTGGGCATGCCGTTCCGGACGCTCCGCGTCCTCTTTGCGACGCAGAGCGTCGCGAGCTGCATTCCCACGCTGGAGCGTGAGGAACGAGAGGCGGCCGGGAATACACTATCGTGCCCATGCTCCGCGTGGGCATGCCGTTCCGGACGCTCCGCGTCCCTTGCGACGCAGAGTGGCACGCAATTTATTACCACGCGCAGGGGCGAGAGATGTGCGGAGCGACATATCCAATCGCGCCATTGCTGTAGGGCAATCCCTACCCTCTGCCTTCCACCTGGCCTAGGCAATTCTCTCCCGGCCCCCGATTTGCGGGGTGTTCGGGCTGCTCTAGTCTTGAGCCCACGCAGACAAAACAAAGGTGTGGGTAATGAGCGACGTCGATACAAGCGCTGGAGCGAGTGATGTTCTGGTCAGCTTTCGTGGTGTGCAGAAGAGCTACGACGGCGAAGCACTGATCGTCAAAGACCTCAACCTGGACATTCGCAAAGGCGAGTTCCTGACCCTGCTCGGACCTTCCGGCTCCGGCAAGACCACCAGTCTGATGATGCTGGCCGGTTTCGAAACGCCCACAGCAGGCGAAATCCTCCTCGGTGGCCGCGCCATTAACAACGTGCCGCCGCACAAGCGCGACATCGGCATGGTGTTCCAGAACTACGCATTGTTTCCGCACATGACGGTCGCCGAGAACCTCGCGTTCCCGCTGACGGTACGCGGCATGAGCAAGACCGACGTCGGCGAAAAGGTCAAAAAGGCGCTGGGCATGGTCCAGCTCGACAGCTTTGCGCATCGCTACCCGGCCCAATTGTCCGGTGGTCAGCAGCAGCGTGTGGCCCTGGCTCGGGCGCTGGTGTTCGAACCGCAGCTGGTGCTGATGGACGAGCCGCTTGGCGCACTCGACAAGCAACTGCGCGAGCACATGCAGATGGAGATCAAGCACCTGCACCAGCGCCTCGGTGTGACCGTGGTCTATGTGACCCACGATCAGGGGGAAGCCCTGACCATGTCGGACCGGGTTGCCGTGTTCCATCAGGGCGAAATCCAGCAGATCGCGCCACCTCGCAGCCTGTACGAAGAACCGAAGAACACCTTCGTTGCCAACTTCATCGGTGAAAACAACCGGCTCAATGGGCGTCTGGTCAGCCAGGACGGTGATCGTTGTGTCGTCGAACTGGAGCGTGGCGAGAAAGTGCATGCGCTGGCCATCAATGTCGGCCAGACGGGCGGCCCGGTCACCCTGTCGATCCGCCCTGAGCGCATCAACCTCAATGGCCGCAGCGAAAGTTGTGCCAATCGTTTCTCCGGTCGTGTGGCCGAGTTCATCTACCTGGGCGACCACGTACGTGTGCGTCTGGAAGTCGCCGGCAAAACCGATTTCTTCGTCAAACAGCCGATTGCCGAACTGGACCCGACGTTGAGCGTGGGCGACGTGGTGCCGATCGGCTGGCAAGTCGAGCACGTTCGCGCGCTCGACCCCTTGCAGGAAGTGCATTGATCTACCGATAAAAGCAATAACAGAGGCGAACCAATCGCCCATCCCAATCGCTTACCAACACTGCTCGTGGAGAAAAGAACACATGTTGAAATCCTTGAAGTTCACCGCTATCACGTTGGGCCTGATGTGCGCGGCGCAAGCCATGGCCGCGACTGATCTGACCGTCATATCGTTCGGCGGCGCCAACAAGGCTGCCCAGGAAAAAGCGTTTTACGCACCGTGGGAAAAGGCTGGCAACGGCAAGATCATCGCCGGTGAGTACAACGGTGAGATGGCCAAGGTCAAAACCATGGTCGACACCAAAAGCGTGTCTTGGGACTTGGTCGAAGTCGAGTCGCCGGAGTTGGCGCGTGGCTGCGACGAAGACATGTTCGAAGAGCTTGATCCGAAACTGCTGGGCAATGCCGCCGACTACGTGCCGGGCGCTATCAGCACCTGCGGCGCAGGCTTCTTCGTCTGGTCCACCGTGCTGGCCTATAACGCGGACAAGGTCACCACTGCGCCGGCTGGCTGGGCCGATTTCTGGGACACAAAGAAATTTCCAGGCAAGCGCGGCCTGCGCAAAGGCGCCAAATACACCCTGGAATTCGCCTTGATGGCCGACGGCGTGGCACCGAAAGACGTCTACAAGGTACTGGCCAGCAAAGACGGTCAAGATCGCGCCTTCAAGAAGCTCGATGAGCTCAAGCCGAGCATCCAGTGGTGGGAAGCCGGCGCACAGCCGCCGCAGTACCTCGCTTCCGGCGACGTGGTGATGAGCTCCGCCTACAACGGCCGAATCGCTGCCGTGCAGAAAGAGAGCAACCTCAAGGTGGTCTGGACCGGCGGCGTGTATGACTTCGACGCCTGGGCAATTCCAAAGGGTTCGAAAAACGCCGATGCCGCGAAGAAGTTCATCGCCTTCATGCTGAGCCCCGAGCAGCAGAAGACCTACTCGCAAAACATTGCCTACGGCCCGGCCAACACGCAGGCGGTCAAGCTGCTGGACAAGGAAACCTTGCAGAACATGCCGACCACGCCTGAAAACATCAAGGATCAGGTGCAGATGGATGTAGCGTTCTGGACCGACAACGGCGAATCGCTGGAGCAGCGTTTCACTGCCTGGGCTGCCAAGTAATCCGTTTGCGTTGAGTCAGATCCGGGCGCTCCCTGCTGCAGGGAGCGCCCCCTTGTTGAAAGATTCCGGAGTTCGCTATGGCCATCGCCGTGCCCTTGACTGAAGGCGCCAGCCCCAACTTGAAGCAACGTCTCGCTCGCGCCGAGCGGGTCAACCGCTGGAAGGCTCAGGCACTGATCGCGCCGTTGGTGATTTTCCTGTTGTTGGTGTTTCTGGTGCCCATCGCCGCGCTGCTCTACAAGAGCGTCGGCAACCCCGAAGTCGTGACTGCGCTGCCGACCACCGTGGTCGAAGTGCAGAAATGGGACGGTAAAGGGCTGCCGCCCGAGTCGGTCTACAAGGCAATGAGCCTGGACCTGGCTGAAACGCGCAAGAATTCCACGCTGGGCGATCTGTCCAAGCGGCTGAACATCGAACTGGCCGGCTACCGCAGCCTGCTGAGCAAAACCGCTCGCGCGCTGCCGTTCAAGACCGAACCGGCCTCCTATAAAGAAGCGCTTGAAGCGCTGGATGAGCGTTGGGGCGACCCGGCCTATTGGCAGGCGGTACGCCGCAATACCAGCAGCGTCACGCCGTATTACCTGCTGGCAGCCGTTGATCACCGCATCGACGACCTCGGTGAAGTGGCCCCCGCGACCCCGGATCAGGCGATCTATCTGGATATCTTCGCCCGCACCTTCTGGATGGGGCTGGTGATCACCGCCATCTGCCTGGTGCTGGCTTATCCGCTGGCCTACCTGTTGGCCAACCTGCCTGCACGGCAGAGCAACCTGCTGATGATTCTGGTACTGCTGCCGTTCTGGACGTCGATTCTGGTACGCGTTGCTGCCTGGATCGTGCTGCTGCAGTCGAGCGGTCTGATCAACAGCGCGCTGCTGGCGATGGGCATTATCGACAAGCCGCTGGAACTGGTTTTCAACCGGGTCGGGGTGTACATCTCGATGGTGCACATCATGCTGCCGTTCATGATTCTGCCGATCTACAGCGTGATGAAAAACATCTCCCCGACCTACATGCGCGCTGCCATTTCCCTGGGCTGCCACCCGTTTGCCAGTTTCTGGCGCGTGTACTTTCCGCAGACCTACGCCGGGATCGGCGCTGGCTGCCTGTTGGTGTTCATTCTGTCGATCGGCTACTACATCACTCCGGCCTTGCTGGGCAGCCCGAACGACCAGATGGTCAGCTATTTCGTCGCGTTCTACACCAACACCAGCATCAACTGGGGCATGGCAACGGCGCTCGGCGGGCTGTTGCTGTTGGCGACCATCGTGCTGTACCTGATCTATAGCTGGCTGGTCGGCGCCAGCCGCCTGCGTCTGAGCTGAGGAGCTTCATCATGTTGAACCCCTACACGTCGCCGATCGAGCGCATCTGGTATTACGCCTTGCGCATCCTCTGCACCCTGGTGCTGCTGTTTCTCGTGCTGCCGGTGCTGGTCATCGTGCCGCTGTCGTTCAACTCGGGCAGCTTTCTGGTCTACCCGCTGCAAGGTTTCTCGTTGCAGTGGTATCAGGACTTCTTCAACTCTGCCGAATGGATGCGGGCGCTGAAGAACAGCATGATCGTCGCCCCGGCCGCGACCCTGCTGGCGATGGGCTTCGGTACGCTGGCAGCGATCGGCCTGACCCGTGGCAACTTCCCTGGCAAGGCGCTGGTCATGGCCCTGGTGATTTCGCCGATGGTGGTACCGGTGGTGATCGTCGGTGTCGCCAGCTACCTGTTCTTCGCGCCACTGGGGCTGGGCAACAGCTACACCTCGTTGATTCTGGTCCACGCGGTGCTGGGCGTGCCGTTTGTGATCATTACCGTGTCGGCGACCTTGCAGGGCTTCAACCACAACCTGGTGCGCGCTGCTGCGAGCCTGGGTGCCTCGCCGCTGACTGCGTTCCGGCGCGTGACCTTGCCGTTGATTGCGCCGGGCGTCATATCCGGCGCGTTGTTCGCCTTCGCGACCTCGTTCGACGAAGTCGTCGTGACGCTGTTCCTCGCCGGACCGGAACAGGCGACCTTGCCTCGGCAGATGTTCAGCGGTATCCGCGAAAACCTCAGCCCGACCATCGCCGCCGCCGCGACCCTGCTGATCGGCTTCTCGGTGGTGTTGCTACTGGTGCTGGAGTGGCTGAGGGGGCGCAGCGAAAAACTGAGAACGGCGCAGTGAACTTTGAGCGGCAAGCTGCAAGCTGCAAGCTGCAAGCTATAAGCAGAAGCAAATCAAAAGGCTTGAGGCTTGAGGCTTGCAGCTCCAGGCTTGCCACTCGAACCTTACCGCTCCAGGCGAAGCTTGGCGTACAATCCGCGCACCGTGATTCTGCTCAAACAGGTGCGTCATGCAGCCCTTCGTTATTGCCCCATCGATCCTTTCCGCTGACTTCGCCCGTCTGGGTGAGGAAGTCGACAATGTGCTGTCTTGCGGCGCTGACTTCGTCCACTTCGATGTCATGGACAATCACTACGTCCCGAACCTGACCATTGGTCCGATGGTGTGCAGCGCGTTGCGCAAGTACGGCGTGACTGCGCCCATCGATGTGCACCTGATGGTCAGCCCGGTGGATCGCATCATCGGCGATTTCATCGAAGCCGGCGCCACGTACATCACCTTCCACCCGGAAGCGACCCAGCACATCGACCGCTCGCTGCAGTTGATCCGCGAGGGCGGGTGCAAGGCCGGTCTTGTGTTCAATCCGGCCACGCCGCTGAACCTGCTGGAGTACGTGATGGACAAGGTCGACATGATCCTGCTCATGAGCGTCAACCCCGGCTTCGGCGGGCAGAAATTCATTCCCGGCACGCTCAACAAGCTGCGCGAGGCGCGGGCGCTGATCGAGGCTTCCGGGCGGGATATCCGGCTGGAAATCGACGGCGGCGTCAACGTCAACAACATCCGCGAAATCGCGGCGGCAGGTGCTGATACCTTCGTGGCAGGCTCGGCGATCTTCAACGCGCTGGACTATCGCGAAGTGATCGATAAAATGCGCACAGAGCTGGCGTCAGCCCGCGCATGAGCGGCCTTGAAACGCTGTTTGCAGGCAAGCTGCCCAGGCTGATCATGTTCGACCTGGACGGCACCCTGGTGGATTCGGTTCCTGATCTGGCCGTCGCGGTGGACAAGACGCTGACCGAGCTTGGGCGTTCCCCCGCCGGTCTTGATGCGGTCCGCACCTGGATCGGCAATGGTGCGCCGGTGCTGGTACGCCGGGCGCTGGCCAATGATCTCGATCACAGTGGCGTCGATGACGCGCTGGCCGCGCAGGCGCTGGAGATATTCATGCGCGCCTATGCCGAAAAGCATGAGTTCACGGCGGTCTACCCCGGCGTACGCGAAACCCTGAAGTGGTTGCAGAAGATGGGCGTCGAGATGGCGCTCATCACCAACAAGCCGGAGCGTTTCGTGGCGCCGTTGCTCGATGAGATGAAGCTGGGGCGTTTCTTCCGCTGGATCATCGGCGGCGACACCATGCCACAGAAAAAGCCTGACCCGGCTGCACTGTTCTTCGTCATGAAAATGGCCGGTATTCCAGCCTCGCAATCGCTGTTTGTCGGAGACTCGCGCAGTGATGTGCAGGCCGCCAAAGCAGCCGGTGTAGCCTGCGTGGCGCTGAGTTATGGCTACAACCACGGCAGGCCGATTGCCGAGGAAAACCCGGCGCTGGTGATCGATGATCTGCGCAGGCTGATTCCCGGTTGCCTGGATCGGGACGCTGAGATACTGTTGCCCGACATCAAACGTCCCTCCTTAAGAGAATCCATCGTGGTGGTCACTCGCAAACTCTGGATGAAAGTCATCAAGGCCCTGGCCCGCTGGCGTTGGCGCGCCTGACTTGATTCTGGCCGGCCTGCCGGCACGTTTGCTCAACTGACCGTTTTATCCTCAAACCACGAGGTTGCTCATGAACCGTGAAGAATTTCTGCGTTTGGCCGCTGACGGCTATAACCGCATCCCGCTTGCCCGCGAAACCCTGGCTGACTTCGATACGCCGCTGTCGATCTACCTCAAACTTGCCGATCAACCGAACTCCTATCTATTGGAATCGGTGCAGGGCGGCGAGAAATGGGGTCGTTATTCGATCATCGGCCTGCCATGCCGCACCGTCATGCGTGTGCATGGTCATCACGTCAGCGTGACCCATGACGGCGTCGAAATCGAAAGCCTGGATGTCGAAGATCCGCTGGATTTTGTCGAGACCTTCAAGGCGCGCTACAACGTGCCGACCATTGCCGGTCTGCCGCGCTTCAACGGTGGGCTGGTGGGCTACTTTGGCTACGACTGCGTGCGTTATGTCGAGAAACGTCTGGCCAACTGTCCTAACCCGGACCCGCTGGGCGTGCCGGATATCCTGCTGATGGTCTCCGATGCGGTGGTGGTGTTCGACAACCTGGCGGGCAAGATGCACGCCATCGTGCTGGTTGATCCGGCGCAACAGGATGCCTACGACAGTGGCGTCGCGCTGCTCGATGAACTGATGAACAAGCTGCGCCAGCCGATCACGCCGCGTCGCGGTCTGGATCTGGACAGGCCTCCCGCTGCCGATCCGGTGTTTCGCTCCAGCTTCACGCAGGATGACTATGAAGCCGCGGTCGACACGATCAAGCAGTACATCCTCGCGGGCGATGTGATGCAGGTCGTACCGTCACAGCGTATGTCCATCGATTTCGCGGCTGCGCCTATCGATCTGTATCGGGCGTTGCGCTGCTTTAACCCGACGCCGTACATGTACTTCTTCAACTTCGGTGACTTCCACGTAGTAGGCAGCTCGCCGGAAGTGCTGGTGCGGGTCGAGGATAACCTGATCACCGTGCGGCCAATTGCCGGTACGCGGCCGCGTGGCGCCACTGAAGAGGCGGATCTTGCGCTGGAAGAAGACCTGCTGTCCGATCACAAGGAAATCGCCGAGCACTTGATGCTGATCGATCTGGGGCGTAACGACACGGGTCGGGTGTCCGAGATCGGCAGCGTCAAACTGACCGAGAAGATGGTGATCGAACGTTATTCCAATGTGATGCACATTGTGTCCAACGTGACTGGCCAGCTGAAAAGCGGGCTGACGGCGATGGATGCGCTGCGAGCGATTCTGCCCGCCGGCACCTTGTCCGGTGCGCCGAAAATCCGCGCGATGGAAATCATCGACGAGCTGGAGCCTGTCAAACGTGGTGTCTACGGCGGCGCGGTGGGGTATATGGCGTGGAACGGCAACATGGACACCGCGATTGCGATCCGTACTGCGGTGATCAAGAACGGTGAGCTGCACGTGCAGGCTGGCGGCGGCATCGTCGCCGACTCGGTGCCAGCACTGGAATGGGAAGAAACCCTGAACAAACGCCGCGCCATGTTCCGCGCTGTAGCCTTGGCCTCGCAGACCGCCGAGGATTGAGTCGGCCTGGTGCTTTGCGTCCCAAAGCGGACGCAGAGCGTCCAGAACGGCATGCCGACGCGGAGCGTCGCACGATAGTCGGTTTATCGCTCTTCATGCTCCAGCGCGGGAACACCTTGCGTGACGCTCCGCGTCACAAATCTGCGCCGCACCGTGTACTCAAGATCGGACGCGGAGCGTCCGGAACGGCATGCCGACGCGGAGCGTCGCACGATAGTTGGTAGTTAGAGAGTTATCGTTCCTCACGCTCCAGCGTGGGAATGCCTTGGGTGACGCTCCGCGTCACAAATCTGCGCCGCGCCGCACACTCAAGAGTGGACGCAGAGCGTCCAGAACGGAATGCCGACGCGGAGCGTCGCACGATAGTTGGGATATCGTTCCCCTGCATTCTGTATTCCACAGGGCTCAGGCCGTTAAGTTTCAGTTTGATGCGTGAGTGATTGTAATACTCAATGTACTCGTCGATGCCGGCATGAAGCTCATCCAGATCGTTAAATTTGTTCAGATAGAAAAACTCGGACTTCAGCGTGCCAAAAAAACTTTCCATAGCCGCGTTGTCGTAGCAGTTGCCCTTGCGCGACATGCTGCATGTGATCGAATGCTCATTGAGTAATCGTTGGTAAACAGGCATCCGATATTGCCAGCCCTGGTCTGAGTGCAAAATAGGCTTTTCATGCGGCTCAAGCTTCTTGAACGCTCCTTCAAGCATTTCGTCGACCATGGAGTACAGCGGGCGCCTGGCGATTGCATAGGAAATGATTTCGCCGTTGTACAGATCCATGATGGGCGACAGATAGAGCTTCTGGCCTCCCACTTTGAACTCGGTCACGTCCGTGGCCCATTTTTCATTAAGGTGTTGGGCCTTGAAATCACGCTTGAGAATGTTGGGCGCAGCCTTGCCTACTTCGCCCTTGTAAGAACGGTATTTCTTCACACGCACCAGGCTCTTCAGGCCTAGCTGCCCCATCAGTTTCTGCACCGTCTTGTGGTTCACAAGATGGCCTGCGCGCCGCAACGCTGCCGTGATACGACGATAGCCATACCGGCCTTTATGCTCGTAGAAAGCTGTCTGAATCAGGTCTTTGAGCCCGGCGTACTTATCGCCCGCTTGCAGTACCTTTTGTTGATAGTAAAAAGTGCTGCGCGCCAGACCGGCAAGCTTCAGCAGGCCATCCAGAGAATGCCCCAGTCTCAGTTCGGTTACGATTTGCGCTTTTTCTGTTGCGCTATTCGTTGCTTCTTCTGAGCCAAGGCATCGAGCTTTTTTAGATAGTCGACCTCCATCCGCAGTTGCTTCACCTCGGCAAGCAACTCGTCACGCGAGCGCGATTCATCGTCGATTGAGGGGGCGTTCACAGGGGGAAGTGCAGTCGTCATCTTTCTTGGGCGTCCGGCTTTTGTGGGTGGCTTGGAGGAGGCATCAAAGGCTCCCTCTTCATAATAGCGCTGCCATAGACCGATGATGCCGAACTGACGGATATCGAACAAGGCCGCTGTCTGGCGCAGAGATAAACGCTCATCATGCATGCGCTTCAAAACAGTCAGCTTGAACTCGTCACTGTAGCGCTGGCGTTTTTTCTCTTGCAGGCCCGCTACGCCATGAATCTGATAGGCCGCAACCCACTGCCTAAGACAGGAAAAATCCACATCGTGGCGATGTGCAACATCCCTCAAACCGGCCTTGCCGGCACAATATTCCTGCACGGCCGCGAGTTTTGCCTGTTCTGTATATCTACCCATGATGCCTCCAAAGGTTGTATCCAACCTTCGGGGGTCATACCACACCAGCGTGGGAATGCTTTGCGTGACGCTCCGCGTCACAATTCTACGCCTCACCGCATACTCAAGAGTGGACGCGGAGCGTCCAGAATGGTGTGCCCACGCAGAGCGTGGGCACGATATTCGGAGTATCGCCACTACGCTTCAACGGCCTGTCTAGAAACTCAGGCTCAACGCAACGTTAACCCCTTGCTGCGTCACGTCGTCGTTCTTGCGCCAGTTGTAGTTACCACGCAGTGTCAGGTCTTGAGTAAGCTTCTGGCTGACGCCGAGGGTTGCCCGGTTCAGGTCGCGTTGCGGGGTGTAGCCTTCCAGCGTGAAACCGACTGACTGCACGCTGTTGAGCGCCATGGTCACGTCCTGCTGACCGGTCTCGAACTCTCTTTCCCGTGCGACTTCTCCCCACACCTGTGTGCTCGGCGTCACCTGGAATTTGCCCTGCAAACCGACACCTGCACGCCGGGATTTGCGGGTTTGATCGCTAAAGGTGAGGGCTGTAGAGCGCTCGCCTTTTTCCGAATAGCCATCGACATCGATATGGGCATAGTCGGCGCTGACAAACGGCGACAGATGCCAGCGGCTTGCGGCGCCAGCGATATCGAAGCCGATTCGCCCGCTGACTGCCCACATTTCACCGTCGGTATCGCCTTTTTCCTGACCTTCGCTCACACCCAGGGCGAACTTGCGTTCGGCATTTTCATAGTCCAGCTTGCCGCCCGACACCGCCAGGTCGCCCCACCAGTGATTGGCCTGGTACTGCAGAAATGCAGTGGCGATGTAGCTGTTGAGCGTGTAGTCCGAGTCCCTTGGGCCTGCTTCCAGAGTCTGTCGATAAGCGCCAGCCACCACACCCGTACGCCAGTTTTCGGCAAAACGGTAGCTGCCGCCAATGGTCAGGTTGTAGCCTCGTCCGTCCGCATCAGCCGAGTTGTCCTGTGCGTCGAAGTCCATTTTCTGACCGCCAGCCGAAAGAATGCTCTGCCACTGCCCGATGCCTTGCCAGTTACCCCAGTCGCTGAGCCATTGCGCACGAATCTCGTCCTGATGCATGCGCAACGTGCCGTTGGCCATTTCCGGCAGCAGGGTGATTTCCCACGGCGCCGACAGCAATGAATAGGCATAGTCGGCCAGTAAACGTTGCCCGGCTTCGGTCGGGTGCACGCGGTCATTGAAGAACAGTCGGTTCGGATTCGGTGTGGCGCTGGACCTGCCGTTGGTGGTGCTTTCTCGGCAACTGTCCCCGCTGAAGCAGGTGCTGACCAGATTCTCGCTGGGGTCGAAACCGAAGCGGGCCGGTTCAGCCAGCGTTTCAGAGATCAACAATGGCACGTTGAGCGGGATGATTTGCGCATTGATCTGGGACAGACGGCTGACCAGTTGCTGGTTGAAGGCAGCGCTGAGGGCCGAAGTCGCTGACGCCAATGGCGTACCGCTTAAGGCTGGCGTTTTGCCGATGTCTGGCAGCAGCCAGACCATGATGTAGCGCGCACCCGCCTGTTGCAGGGCTTGCGCGCTGTCAGCCAATTGGTTGGCAGCTTGCCCTGCGCTGCTGGCGCTCAACACGCGACCTTGCAGGAAGTCGTTGCCGCCGCCGGTCAGGTAATAGAGTGCGTTGGGGTCGGCACGAAAGCTGTTGGCGGGCAGATAGCCGGTGCGGCTGCGCAACAGTGTGCCGCTGTTCGGGTCGACGACCGTGGATTGCGAGTTGATCGAATCGAGAATCTGGTCCGTTCGATAGCCGCCGACCGCCCAGTTATTGCCATCCGGCGCGCCCAGTGAGGCATTGACTGGCGATGTGGACGCCGCCAGATCACCGGCTGGAACATGCAGCATTCGGCCGATCAGGGTGGATGAGTTCAGGTTGAACGCTTCGCCGCTGCCGTCCTGATAGGTTGGACCGACCCGATTGGTAAACCGCAGCGTGGAGCCCATCGGGCCGGCAGTGTCCGGGAACTGCCCGGCGTCTGCCAGGCTGTCGCCGAACACCACCATGCTTGAGTAGGGGGCCGCAGCGGCGCTGCCACAGGCCAGCGACAGCAGGCAGGCCACGAATGGCCAGCGCCTTGATGTTTTGGTCATGAAAGTATCCTGCTTGTTTTTGTTTTGTAGCGGGAACGTAGCAAGATTTCTCATGGCTGCAAAGATCGCTGAAACCAAAAACCGAGCAGCGGTGCTTTTTTGAACTCACGCGGCCTTGCTGGTCACAATACCGCTCAGGTAGTTGGCCAGGTCGTGCAGGTAGACAAACGGATGACCCTGCCGGGTACCGCCTGTGCGGTTGACCTTCAAATCAATGCGGCCGGCATTGATCTTGCGCAGCAGATTTCGGTCATTCGACAGGTGCGAAAAATAACGCTCCCTGACGGCGCTCAGCGAAGGGCACGGCGTGGCGAATTCTTTGCGAAGTTGATCCAGTATTTCGTTCATTCCATGACTCCCTGTGGTTTGCATGTCGGTACTCCCGAAATGGGGTGCAGACAAACAATACGATATGTAGCGTCTCTTGACAATACAGTTTGTATTTTAAATACGATTTGTATTGACCCGCTTACAGGGAGTCGATGTACCAGCACACGTGTGCTGTGCCGTTCTCAGGGTTACGGCTCACGCTGATGCCCTCGGCCTCGCTGATCTGATCGACGATGTGCTCCCAATGGGCCACTGACTCGCCAGGCTCTCTGATCAGCAGCACTTGATGTTCGATCTGGGCCTTGTCACTGGCGATAGCGTCCTGAATACGTTGCGCCAGAGCCAGGTAAGCGTCGTGTTGCGAGTTGCCGGGGGACTGATTGAGCATGCGTTAACTCCTTTTTACTGTATGTGCATACAGTAATTGAGGGGTGTTTCTCACGCAAGCTACAAATTTTTCCCACAGCGACGTGGGGTAACGTCTGAACATGGCTCATAAAAAAGCCCCGATTAACGGGGCTTGAACAGACCGCTCGGGCGTCAGAGGCGCATCGTCATTTGCCTGATGACGCCGATCAGCTTGCAGTCTTCGGTCACCGGCAATGTCGGATAGGCGGGGTTCAACGGCTTGAGAAAGTAGCGTCCTGCGTCTTCAACGAGCTTCTTGAACGTAGCTTCGTTGCTCTCGGGAAGCTTGGCGATGACCAGCTTGCCGGGCGTGGGCTCCAGCCCCGTGTCGACCAGGATCAACATGCCTTCGGGAATGCTCTGCCCGGCAGGCGCAGTCATAGAGTCACCACGCACCTCCAGCCAGAAGGCGCGGCCCTTGGCTTTATAGTCGCTGATCTCGAAGGTGTCGGAATACCCGGCAGGGTAAGGCTCGACGGCCTCGTTCCAGCCTCCGGCTTCGACCCAGCTGATGACCGGATAGCGATAGAAACGCGAGGGCTGCACTGCAGGCGCCACGTTATCCAGCGTGGATTCGTGCCAGGGAATCGACGTCGCGAGGATCGGCAGGCCCAGCTCGGTCAAAAATCGATTGATCACCTCGATCTTCGGCTCGCGCTTGCCGTTCAGCCAATGCCCCACCGCGCCGGGTGTGACGCCCATGCGCTCAGCCATTTCTTCCTGGCTGATTTCCTGGGTTTCCATGACCTGTCTTGCGACTTCATACCATTTTCTGTTCATGCGTCGAATCATACAGGCTGTAGGGTGATCGGCAATATACATATTGTAAAAGCCGGTTGTCTCTAAAAAATACAGATTGTATTGTCTGTTGCTCCAGCCTTGCCGGGTTTATCGCTCGCGAGGCATTTCAGCAGATTGGCACAGGACACAGACAATGATCGAGAAAGTAGAAGTCGTCATGCAGCACTGGGGCGAGCAACGCATGCGTGTGGGACTGGGTGGCGGGTTGAGCAGCCCGATGGCCGGGATCATGGAGTGGGGCGCCTACATTCCGCGTCGCACACCCGGTTCGCGAGCACTGATCGGTAATGGCAGCGGCATGGACTATATAAGCAGCGAAGTCGAAGCCGCGATTGCGCAGATGGCACGCAGCCCTGCCAAAGGGCGTGGGCCTGAGCTGGCTCAGCTGGCGACCCTGCGTTACGTCGAAGCCTTGCCCGTGCGCGAACAGATGCGCCTGGTCGGTATCAACGAAGGCGCAGACCGCACTTATCGCAACTGGATCAACAAGCTTCATCAGCAAGTGCTGGCGATCCTGTCTGAGCGCAGCGCTTCCAGAAGCCACAAGGATGATGCTTGCAAGGCTGGATAAGTGCATATGAAAACGGTCTCCGATACCGTTTATCCGGGGCGATTGCACAGCTGTGGTCGAACTCGTGTTGAACTCCGGTCAAACTCGACCCACCCCGAAACTGCCCCTTCCCAGGCTTTCCGGAGGGGGGTAAAAAGGTCCCACGATATGCGATTTGCGCCTCAGGGCTGCAGCCGAAAACAGGATTTCAGGCAGCGCCAACCGGTCAATCGCGACTCACCTCAAACCCCGCTTCGGCGGGGTTTTTCAGCAACTAATCAAGCACATTTTTCTGGCCGCCTCTGTGCGGCCTTTTTTATTCCCGGAGTAATGATGGACCCAACCGACCTAGGCCCAGGCACAGCTACCTGGCTGGGCGGCACGGGCACGATTCTGCTTGGCGGCTTTTTGTGGCTGCGCAAGTTTCTTTCACGGGACGCCACCGACCGGGCGATGGACAACGCTGACATCGGCACGGTCCGGCGTCTCAATGAACTGCTCGACTCCGAGCGACAGGCGCGCAAGGAGGCTGAAGCGCGTTCTGACCAGTTTGCCAGGGAGCGCAATGAACTGGCTGCGGCGGTTGGCCGGATGGAGGGCAAGATTGAAGCGCTCACCAGCCACATCGTGCAGCTCACCGATAAGGTCACCACGCAGAGTGCCGAAATTGCCCGGCTCCGCTCCAAACTCGGAGGTGCCAATGATGCACAGATGCGCAATTGATTTTATTGCTCGCCACTGGTGGCGGCGGCTGGAGATCTGGTTGATCGCCGTGTTGTTGATTGCCGGGTGCCTGATGCTTGGTTTTCAGGCCGGGCAATGGTCGGCCAACGCCGAGCATACCCGGCAACTGGCCGAGGTGCGCGACGCCTATGACGCCGCACTGGGCAAGCGGGATCGCCGCCTGGACAGGCTGGCCGAAACCACGACTCAGGCAGCAGACAAGGTCGAGAGCGCTGCGTCGATGGCCAGTCAGGCGGCACATGCTGCCAGTCGCGCAGCGAACAGGGCGGATGAAGCCCTGGAAAAGGTGAGCCAGTAGACGCGCTCACCACGCCAGATCAACCCCATTACACGCGGAAACCCTCATGAAGATAACCCCGATAGTTGCCCATTTGCAGGCGACCTGCCCGACCTTTGCCGGTCGGATCAGCGCCGGCATCGACTGGGCGGCGGTTGCCCTTGGCGATCAGCTTGCGCACCCCTCGGCCTATGTCATCGCCAACGGTGATCTGGCCACGGCCAATGATCTGCAGAACGTCATTCGCCAGCACATCACCGACCAGATCGACATCGTGGTGGTGCTTGAAGGCGACGACAAGCGCGGGCAGCAGGCCAGCGATCAACTGCATGCCGTTCGCGCCGAACTGTGGCGCGCACTGGTGGGCTGGAACGCCGACCTCGACTACGACGCGATGCAATACACCGGCGGTGCGCTGGTGCAGATCAGCGGTGCGCGCGTGACGTATCGCTTCGGCTTTGCCGCGCAGTTCCAGTTGGGCCGCAATACCTCGGATCAGCCCGCCGAAACCTGGCACGAAGCGTATCTGGACGGTTTGCCCGGTTTCACTGGCGCCACACTCGAGATGGATTGTGTCGATCCCGCAGACCCGAATCTGAAATCCCCCGGCCCTGATGGCCGTATCGAAGCGACGTTCACAGCAGAGGTAACACCATGACCCAACGCATCACCGTAGTACCGGCCGAAGGCCGCGCTGTGCCGGATCCGGAGGCGGGCGATTTGCTGCCCGTCGAAGGCCGGCAGGTCACCTTCAATGCCTGGTGGCAGCGTCGTCAGAACGACGGCGATATCACCGTTCAAACCGAGCAATCCCCTACCACCTATCAGGCCTTCACAGCCTAACCAAGAGGAAGCCCAACAATGGCTATCAGCTTTAACAA
Source organism: Pseudomonas syringae (assembly GCF_023278085.1). NCBI lineage: Bacteria > Pseudomonadati > Pseudomonadota > Gammaproteobacteria > Pseudomonadales > Pseudomonadaceae > Pseudomonas > Pseudomonas syringae. The sequence goes on from NZ_CP066265.1 coordinate 518,047, forward strand.
CATTCCATCCGATGTCCGCGTGCCGCTTTTTTATGCGGAAATGGACAACTCGGCCGCCAACAGCGCTTCGGCGAGCATGCGTCGTCTGATCGTTGCCCAGGTCAACGACGATGTGTCCGGACCTGAACTCGGCTCCCTGGTGCTGGTGCCCAGCGTGGCACTGGCGAAAAACATCGGCGGTCAGGGCTCCATGCTGGCCGCCATGTATGAAACCTGGCGCAAGGCTGACCCCACCGGCGAAGTCTGGTGCCTGCCGCTGCTCAATACCGAAGGCGCCAAGGCCAGCGCGAAAGTGACCGTCACCGGTGCTGCGACCGAAGCCGGTCTGCTGAATCTGTATGTCGGCGGCATGCGCGTGCAGGCCACGGTCGTTAACGGCGCAACCGCTGCCCAGGCGGCCACGGCACTGTCGGTAAAGATCAATGCCACGCCTGACCTGCCGATCACCGCGGCTGTCGAAGCGGGTGTGCTGACCCTGTCCTGCAAATGGAGCGGGGCAAGCGGCAATGACATCCAGCTGGAATTCAATCGCCAGGGCAAGACCAATGGCGAAGTCATTCCTGCGGGCCTGACGGCGGCAGTGACAGCCATGACCGGCGGCGTGGGTACGCCTGATCAGCTCAAGGCACTGGCTGCGCTGGGCGACGAACCGTTCGAGTTCATCTGCATGCCCTGGACCGACACCGCTACGCTGGATGCCTGGAAAGCGGCAATGGACGACAGCACCGGTCGCTGGAGCTGGGCCCGTCAGTTGTACGGTCACGTCTACAGCGCCAAGCGCGGTACGGTCGGTACGCTGGTGGCGGCAGGTCAACTGCGTAACGATCAGCACATCACTCTTCAGGGTGTGGAAAACGGTGTTCCGCAACCGGTCTGGCTGCAAGCCGCAGCACTGGCTGCGCGCACGGCGGTGTTCATTTCTGCCGACGCCAGCCGTCCGACCCAGAGCGGCACCATGCCCGGCCTGGACCCGGCGCCAGCCAGTCAGCGTTTCACCCTGACCGAGCGTGAATCGCTGCTGCGTTACGGCATTGCCACGGCGTATTACGAAGGCGGTTATGTGCGCATTCAGCGTTCGATCACCACCTATCAGAAGAACGCTTACGGCCAGGCTGACAACTCGTACCTGGACAGCGAAACCATGCACCAGTCGGCGTTCATCATCCGTCGTCTGCAAGGCATCATCACCAGCAAGTACGGCCGCCACAAGCTGGCCAACGATGGTACGCGCTTCGGTGCCGGCCAGCCGATCATCACGCCGAGCACCATTCGTGGCGAGTTGATTGCGCAGTACGCCCGCCTTGAAGAAGAAGGTCATGTGGAGAACGCCGAAACGTTCGCCCAGCACCTGATCGTCGAGCGTGACGGCAATGATCCGAGCCGCGTGAACGTGATGTTCCCGCCTGATTACATCAATGGCCTGCGCGTGTTCGCGCTGCTCAACCAGTTCCGCTTGCAGTACGACGAAGCGGCATAAGCCTAACCAACCTTTTCAAGCCCGCCGCGTGCGGGTTTTTTTCATTCTGGAGATAAACAACATGGGTCAGAAAGTTGCGGGTACCTGCTACATCAAAGTGGATGGCACCCAATTGACCATCATTGGCGGCGGCGAAGCCCCTCTGATGAACGTCAAGCGCGAAACCGTATTGCCGGGCTACTACAAGGAAGTCGACAAGACCGCGTGGTTGAAATTCCAGGCGCTGCATACCGCAGATCTGCCGCTCAAGCTGCTCACCACCGGTGTGGACATGACCATCACCTGCGAATTCAACAACGGCAAGACCTACGTGCTGTCCGGCGCCTATCTGGTCGAAGAACCGAGCAGCAAAGCGGATGACGGCGCCATCGATCTCAAATTCGAAGGCAGTCAGGGGAGCTGGCAATGAGTGAAGTCATCGACCTGGCCAGCCCTATCGAGGCGCATGGGGAAACCCTTTCGCAGGTGACGTTCCGACGTCCTACGGCGCAGGAAGCGCGGGCCATCAAGGCCCTGCCGTACAAGATCGACAAGAACGAAGACGTGTCGCTGGATCTGGACGTGGCGGCGAAGTACATCGCCGTCTGCGCCGGCATCCCGCCATCGTCGGTCAATCAGATGGATCTGTGCGACATCAACACGTTGAGCTGGAAGGTCGCGAGTTTTTTCATGGCAGCGGCATCAGCGACCTTGAAGGCCTGATCGCCGTCGTTTACGACCTCGCGTACTTCTGGAAGACCGATCCCGAACTGATGATGTCCAGGGAGCTGGACATCATCACCGAGTCGATCTTGCAGGCGCAACGCATCAACCAGATCCTGCAGGGGGAGTGATGGCAGACACTATCAGAACGCTGATTACCGGCGTCGACCAGCTGTCTCCAACGCTGGCAACTATCCGCAACAATGTTGATGGCTTCCGGACCAGGCTTGAAAGCTCTCGTCTGGGAGACATCGACGTAGCTGGTGTGATCAAGGGCAATGCTTTTACAGAGCCCTTGATTGCCGGGGTAAAGGCAGCGATCGGTTTCGAGACCAGCATGGCCGGCGTGAAACGGTCAGTCACCTTTGAAACACCGCAGCAATTTCGGCAGATGGGGTCCGACATTCTGGACCTCAGTGAACGGCTGCCGGAAAGCGCCAATGGCATCGCGGCAATTGTTGCCGCCGGTGCCAAGGCCAATGTACCGCGTGAAGAACTGACCGGGTTTGCCAGCGATGCTGTGAAAATGGGTGTCGCATTCGATCAGACGGCGGCCGAGTCGGGCGACATGATGGCCTCGTGGCGATCTTCGTTTCAGATGACCCAGCCGCAAGTCGCGGCGCTGTCCGAGAAGATCAACGTGCTCGGCGGCAACAATCTGGAAAAGAAAATCGCCACCATGGTCACTGCCATGGGCCCGCTCGGGCCGGTGGCGGGGCTGGCGTCCGGGCAGCTGGCGGCAATGGGGGCCACCCTGGCCAGCGTCGATGTGCCGGCCGATGTGGCCGCCAGCGGCATGAAGCGATTCATGCAGTCGTTGACCGAAGGCGGCGCGGCGAAAACCGGCGCGTTCGAGGCGTTGCAGCTCGACGTCAATCAACTGACCCAAGGCATGCAAAGCGACCCGTCCGGGACCATTGAAAAGGTCCTGACGGCGGTCTCCAGTGTTGACCCGGGCAAGCAGTCGGACGTCATCACGCAACTGTTCGGCGCCGAATCGCTGGGTGCGATCACTCCGCTGCTGGCCAACCTGGATGTGCTCAGGTCCAACCTGGCCAAGGTCGGGGAGGGCGTGCAGAACAGCGGTTCTATCGAGAAGGAGTTCGCGGACAACTCCCAGACCACGGCCACGGCCATCAAAGAGATGACCAACCGTGTCGATCGTCTGGGCATCAATATCGGCAGCATGTTTCTGCCGGCGATGAACGAAGCAATGGCCGTGATCGGGCCGATGATTTCTCAGGTCGCCGCACTGGCGGCCGAACACCCGGGCGTTATTAAGGGCGTCGTCGGCGCTGCGATTGCTTTCGGCGTATTGCAAGTCGCGGTAATGGCTGCGACAGGCGCGGCCCGGGTGTTGAGCCTGGTGATGGGCATGTCCCCGCTCGGCCTTATTGTGCGCGGCCTGGCGCTGGCGGCAGGTTTTCTGATCGCCAATTGGTCGACTGTCGCGCCTTATTTCCAGGCGGTCTGGGAGGCGATTCGCGGACCGGTCATGGCGCTGTGGGACGTACTCAAGGCGGTATTCGCCTGGACGCCCATTGGCATGATCGCAGCCAACTGGCAGCCGCTGTCCGAGTTCTTTGCGGCGCTGTGGGACGTGATCAAAGCGCTGGCCACGCCGTTTTTCGATTTCCTGCAGACGCTGTTCGCGTGGTCGCCGCTGGGCATGATCGTGGCCAACTGGCAGCCGTTGTCCGAGTACTTCACCGGGTTGTGGGAAACCATCAAGAGCGTAGCCCTGCCTGTCACTGAGGCGCTCGGAACTCTTTTCAATTGGTCGCCGCTGGGCATGATCGTGGCCAACTGGCAGCCGTTGTCCGAGTACTTCACCGGGTTGTGGGAAACCGTCAAGACCGAGGCGCAGCCGTTTACCGATGTGCTGGCAACGCTGTTCAGTTTTTCGCCGCTGGGCATGGTGATCGAGAACTGGGCGCCGATCAAAACCTGGTTCGCGGATTTGTGGGCCGACATCAAGCCGTTCATCGAACCGATCATGAGCTGGTTTGGCGGTGACACCAATAAGTCGCTGTTGCAACGGGCGACCGAGAAGGTCAATCAGTTCGCTGAAGAGCAACGAGAGCGCAACGCCGGACCTGGCGGCGGGACGGGGGCGTTTCTGGCGGCGGATGCGGTTGAGGCCAGCCGTTCGAAACAGCAACAGCTCAACCTGGCGACCGGTGTGCCGCCGACCAGTCAGTTGCTTGGCGCGCCGAACCTGCCTGCTCCTGGCAGCCTGTTGCTGCAACAGGGTGCTGCGGGGGCGGGCCCGCGGCTTGAAGGCGAGCTCAACATTCGCTTTGAAAACGCGCCTGCGGGTATGCGTCCGGGCCCCGTACAAACCAACCAGCCGGGTTTGACGATATCGCCAAACGTCGGTTATCGAACCCTCGGCGCAGGAGCCGGATCATGAGTACATGGCGTGACAGCCTGCTGCCCGCGTCTTTCCGGGGCATCGGTTTTTTCATTGAAAAAGCCGTTGTTCCGGTGGGCCGCAAGGGGCAGTTGCATGAATTTCCACAACGTGACGAGCCGTACTTCGAGTCGCTGGGCAAGCAGTCGCAGGTTCACACGCTGACGGCTTTCATTGTCGGTCGCGACTGTTTCGAACAACGGGACAAGTTGCTGCAGGCGCTGGAAGAAGAAGGCGCTGGCGAACTGGTGCATCCGTGGCTGGGCCGCATGCAGGTTCAGGTTGGGGAATGCAGCATCACGCACAACCTGGCGGAAGGCGGGATTGTGCGGCTGGAGCTGAAGTTCTACCCGGCCAACCCGCTCAAGTTTCCGGTGTCCACGCTCAACACCCGGCGGCTGTTGTTGGGGGCATCCGAGAGTCTGCTGGACTCGGCGCTCAGGCGTTACCGCCTGGTGATGGCGACTGTGGATGCCGTACGCATCAACATTCAGGCGCTGCGCAGTGCGTTGTCTGGCGTATTCGCCACTATCCAGCGGCAGTTTGCGCCATTCATGACGGTCTATTCGGATGTCGCCGCACTGGTGCATTCGCTGGTCAACGCGCCGCTGACCGTCAGCACGCTGTTTACCACGTTCTTCGCCAGTTTCGACGGCGACAGTCGTCGTTCCAGAAGAGCAAACGGGACCAGCAGTAGCGGCGGGGCCAGCACAGGAACGGGCTCCGCCAGTTCGGGCGGCGGTAGTTCAACGGGTGGTTCTGCGAGCGGCAACAGTGGCAGCGGTGCGTCCACCGGCTCGGCATCCGGTTCCGGCGCTTCCATTAGCACGGCAGCCCGGTCCGGCAGCAACGGCGGGGTGTCCTCTGTTGAAACGGTTGATTACCGGTCGGTGATTTCCGAGGCCACGCAACAGGCGGAGGCGGTGTCCAGTATCAATCTGGTCAATCAGAGCAGCGGGCAGGATACCGGGGTGACAGCTCAGGCCACTGCCAACCTGGTTCAGGATGCGCTGTTGGTCAAGGTGGCGAGAATCGTCGCGAGCATGCCGGTTGCCACAACCGTCACGCCGCTCACGGTGGTGCCTTCGCTGGATCAACAGGTCACGCAAGCGCTGCAACGCGTGGACGTGCCGGTTGCCGATGATGTGATCGAACTGCGGGACACGCTGAGTTCGGCCATCTGGGAGGCGTCGCTGAAAGCCGACCCTGAACATTACCTGGCACTGAATACAGTGCGTCAGGCACTGATCAGGCACCTCAACGCGGTGGCGGCATCGGGTGTGCGTCTGGTGGACATGAAGGTGTCCGAACCGCTGCCGGCGCTGGTGCTGGCTTATCGCCGATTCGGCGACGCCAGCCGGGCGCTGGAAATCGTCCAGCGCAACCGGCTTGCCCATCCCGGTTTCGTGCCACCCGGCACGCTGAAGATTGCTCAGGAGTGACCCATGATCGACCCTAATGTTGTCACCCTGACGGTGGACAAGCACGACTATGCCGGTTGGAAGACGGTGGAAATCTCTGCCGGAATCGAGCGGCAGGCACGCAGCTTTGACGTGAGCATTACCTGGCAGTGGCCGGGCACTGAAGTGTCGCATCCGATCACGCCCGGCGCAGCCTGCGAAGTGCGTATCGGCGGCGAATTGATTTTGACCGGCTGGGTGTTTGCCGCGCCGATCAGCTATGACGGCAAGCAGGTCACACTGAAGATTTCCGGCCGCTCGAAAACCGCCGACCTGATTGACTGCTCGGCCATCAACAAGCCGAGCCAGTGGAAAGGCGTCGGGGTACTGAAGATCGTTGAGGCGCTGGCGGCGCCTTATAAATTAGCGGTGATCAGCGAAATACCGGAAACCTCGAAAATGGCTGATCACACCATCGAGCCTGCCGAAACCGTATTCAAATCCATCGACCGGCTGTTGACCCTGTTCCGGATTTTTTCCACTGATGACGAGTACGGCAACGTCGTGCTGGCCAGGCCGGGCAGTCGAGGGCAGAGCGCAGACGCGCTCGAACTCGGCAAGAACGTGTTGAGCGCCAGCATCGCGCGGGATTTTTCCGGGCTTTTTTCCGAGTACCGGGTCATTGGTCAGCAGGCCGGTAATGACACGACATTCGGCAAGGACGCTTCCGAAGTCTCAGCCGAAGTCACCGATACCCGGCATGACGATCCCGCGCATGAAAAGCGTCTTCGCGTACTGATCGTTCATGAGGATGCCCCGATCACACCCAAACTCGCGCTGAGCCGCGCCAATTGGGAGCGCGGTCAGCGGGCGGGCAAAGCGCTGCTCACTACTTACAAGGTGCAGGGCTGGCGGCAGTCCAACGGTGCGCTCTGGCGACACAACACCATGGTGCAGGTGGTGGACCCGGTGATCGGCTTTACCGGCAGGAACATGCTGATTTCAGCCGTGACCTACTCGCTGAGTGATCAAGGCACGACCACCACGCTGGTGGTCGGTCCGCCTGAAGGTTTCCAGTCCGAGCCTGGCGATCCCAACAAGCGCAGCAAAGTGCAGGTCAATCAGGACGCTTACTCCTGGCTGCTGCCCATCGACGAGGAAACAACCGCATGAGCTTACTCAATCGCATGCTGGTGCGCGGCACGGTGGTGCTCGCCAGGGCCAGCAGCAAAATGCAGGCGCTGCAAATGCGCCTCACCGCCGGGGAGGTCAAGGACGACATGGAGCACTTCGAACCCTACGGTTTCACCAGCAACCCGCTGGCCGGCGCCGAGGGCATTGCCGCCTTCATTGGTGGCGATCGTTCGCACGGTCTGTTGCTGGTAGTGGCCGACCGTCGCTATCGCCTCAAAGGACTGGAATCGGGCGAGGTGGCGATCTACACCGACGAGGGCGACAAGGTCCACCTCAAGCGCGGCAAGGTCATCGACATCGAAACCGGCACCCTGAACATCAAGGCGTCAGTGGCCGTGAATTTCGACACGCCGCAGATCACCCAGACCGGAAAGATCGTCTCCCAGGGCGACCAGCTTGCCGGCGGCATCAGCCAGATCAGCCATCTGCATGGCAACGTGCAGGGCGGTAACGGCCAGAGCGGACCGCCCGTTGGAGGTGCCGGATGATCATTGAAGGCTCTTTGCAGGCTTCCTTACTGCGTTCGGTGGTCATCAGCCTGTTCACCTGGCGTCGCGCCGAAACGGACGATCCGTTCGACGATGCCGAACGCTTTGGCTGGTGGGGCGACACTTATCCGGCGCAGGCCAATGACCGCATCGGCTCCAAGCTGTGGCTGCTGCGCCGGGTCAGGCTGACCGCGCAGACCCAGCGCGACGCCGAGTTCTACGCTCGCGAAGCGCTCGGCTGGCTGGTCGACGATGGTCAGGTCAAGCACATCAACATCCTTACCGAACAGGTTCAGAGCAATCGCCTGAACCTGGGCGTCGAGCTGGTCGTTTCGGACGGCCAGATCGTGCGCTTCAACCCCTCTGAACAGTGGCAGGTGATTTATGCCGTTTGAAACGCCTACGTTACCGGCGCTGATCAACCGAACCCAGGTCGACCTCGCCGACGAAGCGCTGCGCCAGTCCGATGCTCGGGTACTGTCGCGCGCACACAGTGGTGCTGCCTACGGGCTGTACGGCTATCAGGACTGGATCGCCGACCAGATTCTGCCGGACACCGCCGACGAGGACACCCTCGAACGGCAAGCCATCCTGCGCTTGCGCCAGCCGCGCAAGGTTGCACAGGCCGCGAGTGGCTCGGTGCGATTTACCGCCGCGGCCGGTGCGGTGCTGGATGTGGACACCGTGCTGCAATTCAGTGACGGACGCTTCTACCGTGTCACAAAAGGTGTCACCACGGTTGCGGGCAACAACACGACCACCGTCGAAGCGGTGGACGCAGGCATTCTCGGTAACGCCGATGCCGGTCTGGTGATGACCGCCGTGCAGCCCGTCGAAGGCATCGACAGTACGTTCATCGTGACCGGGGACGGTCTGGTCGGTGGCATCGCGCAGGAAAGCATTGAGTCATTGCGGGCGCGTGTGGTGCGCTCCTATCGCGTCATCCCCCATGGCGGCAATCAGGATGATTACGTGACCTGGGCGTTGGAATTGCCGGGGGTGACCCGCGCCTGGTGCGTGCGTCGTTACCTGGGGCCGGGCACTGTCGCGGTGTTCTTCATGCGTGACGATGACGCCGATCCGATTCCCGATGCCGGGCAACTGGCCGACATGGCGGCCTATATCGAGCCGCTGCGCCCGGTTACCGCCGATGTGTATGTGTTGGCGCCGGTGCAAAAGCCGGTGGTCTACACGATCAGGCTTACACCCGATACCTCTGCGGTGCGCGCTGCGGTCGAGGCGCAACTGCTGGACCTGCACAACCGCGAGGGTGGGCTGGGTGAAACCCTGCTGCTGACGCACATCGCCGAGGCCATCAGCCGCGCGGCAGGCGAAACCGATCATGTACTGGTTTCGCCAGTCGCCAACGTCACCGCGGCCGCCAATCAGTTGCTCACATTCGGGGGCATCCAATGGTCGTCATAAGAACCGCCGAGCACTACGCCGGGCAGTTGCAAGCGCTGCTGCCTCCCGGCCCCGCCTGGGACCCGGAGCGGGTGCCGGAACTGCAACAGGTCATTACCGGCCTGTCCCGCGAGTTCGCACGCATCGATGGCCGCGCGTTCGACCTGCTCAACGAGATGGACCCCGCCACCGTCAGCGAACTGGTGCCGGACTGGGAGCGGGTCATGAACCTGCCCGACCCGTGCCTCGGGCTCAAACCCCTGTTCGCCGACCGCCGGCTGTCAGTACGCCAGCGGCTGGTAGCCGTGGGAGGGCAGAACGCAGGGTTCTACATCGACATTGCCGTCAGCCAGGGCTACCCCGATGCCACCGTGACCGAACACCGAACGCCCCGTATGGGGCGTTCGCGTTTTGGTCAGGCGCACTTTGGCACCTGGAGTGCGCAATTCATGTGGACCCTGAACACCGGCGGACGTCAGCGGCTGGGACGACGCTTCGGGGCCAGCTACTGGGGCGAGCGTTTCGGGGTCAACCCCGGCCTCGCCATTGAGTGTTTGATCCGTCGAGCGGCACCGGCGCACAGCGTCGAATTCGTTAATTTCAACTGAGGAATACAATGTGGATTATCCCAAGAGTGTGCCAAGCGTAGGCTTGGTCAGCGGCAAATTTGTAGATGAAAACCCGACTACCGGCACGCCGGGTTCGCTGATTCCGGCGGCATGGGGGAACTCGGTGACGCAGGAGATTTTGAATGTGATCCTGGGTGCCGGTCTGGTGCCCAATGAGGAGGATGTCACCCAGTTGCACAGGGCCATCCTTGGCTTGGCGGCATCGGATTACAAAAAGTCCGTGCGCTGCGCAACGACAGTGTCCATCGGGCTGAGCGGCTTGCAGACCATCGATGATGTTGCCTTGGCCGCGGGCGACCGGGTGCTGGTCAAGAATCAGGATACTCCGTCGCAAAACTGGATTTATCTGGCGGCGGCAGGTGCCTGGACACGTGCGCAGGATGCGAACGAAAGCACCGAGTGCACGCCGGGTCATCTGGTGCCGGTGCAGGCCGGCACGAAAAACGCGGGCACCGTATGGCAGCTGGTTAATACGACAGTGCCGGTGCTGGGTACAACTGACCTTGCGTTCGAGCGTCTGCTGGGACGCAGTGGTGTGGCTGCGGGTGATTACGCTCGGGTCAAAGTCAATAAATATGGGCAGGTGGAAGAGGGGAGTAATCCGACAACACTTAGCGGTAATGGTATTTCGGATGCGTACACCAAGGCCGAGGCCGACCTGCGCGATCTTCAGCGGCCGCTGCGAGATTCCATTACCTATGTGGGTCTGGCCAACAATAAGCCTGATGCGCCTTATATGCGCCGTGAGTCAGATGGTGCTCTGGTTGCCCTGCAACCGAGCCTGGGATTCACTCCGGTACAACAAGGAGGAGGTACCGGTCAGCTAGACAACAAGGTGAAGATCGGCTGGTCGAATAACGGCCTCAAAGCGATGGTCGATGCTACGGATCTTGGCAATCTTTGGTATGCCAACAACTTTAAACCCACTGACAAAGCCGACTGGGGTACTACGCTTGCGGCCTATAGAATCAGCGATGCTTACACCAAAGCAGAAGTGTATGCCAAAGGCGAAGTCGATTCGCGATTGGGCAGCAGGGCGCTAGCCGACGCCATCTCCTATGTGGGGCTGGCAGGCGGAGATCTGGGGCAGCCTTACATGCGACGGTCTTCTGACTCTGCCACCTGCTGGCTTCAAACCAAGTTGGGATACACGCCTGTTCAACAAGGCACAGGCGCTGGGCAGTTCAATAATGTTGTGAAGATAGGCTGGTCGGACAGTGGTCTTAAAGTGACCGTTGATGAAACTGACATGGGCAATCTCTGGTATGCCAAGAACTTTAATCCAGACAACAAGGCCAACTGGGGCACAACGCTTGCTGCCTACCGTATCGCTGATGCTTACACAAAGGCTGAAAGTGATCTCCGTGACTCTCAGCGACCGTTGGCGGATTCCATAACCAATATCGGCTTTGCCGGTAATAACACAAACCTGCCTTACATGCGTAGAGCATCGGATGGTGCGGTTTATTACCTGCAGCCTCGACTGAACTTTAATCCGGTACAACAAGGCACCGGTGTCGGGCAGCTCGCCAACGAGATAAAAATCGGTTATGACGGTTATAACCCTCGAATTACTGTAGATGCGACCGACTTCGGTTGGATTATGCATGAAAAAAATCTTATGTCGTTTGTCGGCGCGCAAGGAGCGGGCGCAGTAGGCACGTATGCGCTCCTCCTGATAGGCGGCGGTGCGTCAAATGTTCCTTTCAATCCGGGAGAACTTATAGCCGGTGCCTCGTGCCTGTTTTCCGCCGCCTCCTCACATGCTGCGGGTACGCCGAGCGGTACATGGCGTCTCATGGGATATGTTCAGGACCGAAATCTGGACGCAACTAACTCTGTCACTATTTGCTTGAGGGTTTCTTGATATGGTTACTTTGAAAAGTGCGCGTAATCCATCCTGGAACGCCAAGCGCACCATGATTACGCTGGATGCAATATTCGTAGAAACGGAGGATACGTTAGGAGAGATTCCATTTTCGTCTTCTCCAGACGACAGTGCAGTTCACGGGCGTGAAATTTATGAAAGAGCCTATGCTGGAGAGTTTGGCGATATTGCGGAGCCAGCAGAGACAGAAGTGCTATCGTCTTTTATGCTTCAGCGCAACGCTGAGTCGTCTTTAGCAACAGCGAAAATAAATGCGTTACAAACTTCTCTAGAAATCGTCCAGGACGCAGTAGATCTGGAGAATGCAAATACCTCGCAAATTGATAGTGTCCCGCAACTGAAGGCGGAGCTTGATGCCTGGAGAACCTACAGGGTGCGTCTCGCGCAGATGGAGTCGCAAGCTGGATTCCCGCTCTCGGTCAAATGGCCAGAGCCGCCTGCACAACCTTTCATTTCTTCGCTTTCAGAAGATTCAGGCGTAAACGAAACGTCGGCTGAGTAACGCTGACATGAAATCGTGTTGTTAGACGCCATTCACTTGGCCTTCAAACGGGAGGGTTTCATCGACTCAGGGTGCGGGTTTAGTTCTGCAATCCCTATAGGAGGACCAATGCCTATCAACCAGCAACAACTATTACAAATCCTCCCCAACGCCGGCCCTCAAGCCGGCGTTTTCGTTCCTGCGCTCAACATCGCCATGACCCGTTACTCCATTAACACCCGCCTGCGTATCGCCGGGTTCATCGCCCAGGTCGGGCATGAGTCCGGGCAGCTTCGTTATGTGCGCGAGCTGGGCAGCGACAGCTACCTGGCGAAGTACGACACCGGGCAGTTGGCGTTGCGTCTGGGCAACACGTCAGAGGCAGACGGCGACGGCCAGCTGTATCGGGGCCGTGGGCTGATTCAGGTGACGGGGCGGGCGAATTATGAGGCGTGCGGGGAGGCGCTCGGGCTGGACTTGCTTGGCCAGCCGCAACTGCTCGAACAGCCAGACCACGCCGCCATGTCGGCCGCGTGGTTCTGGGATCGGGCCAACCTCAATGTGCTCGCTGACAAGGGCGACTTTCTGATGATCACCCGGCGCATCAACGGTGGCACCAATGGCCTGGCGGATCGACAATTGCTCTATCAGCGGGCGCTGGAGGTGCTGCCATGAAAGCGCTGGAGGTGCGCTTCCTGATCCTGGCGTTCGTGCTGGGTTCGGGGTTGGGCATGTGGGTTGCCTGGACGTGGCAGGCGACCCGCTATGGCCTGCAACTGTCCGCGCAACAGCTGACCTGGCAGCGCGAGCGCGAGCAGGCGGCACTGGCGGTGATCGATTGGCAGAACGCCGAACAGTCCCGAAGGCGGGCGCTGGAGGTTCGTCTGCACGACAGCGACACAACCATTCACAAGGAGTTGAGCGATGCACAGACCTCTCAAGCCCGTTTGCGCGACCGTCTGGCTACTGCTGATCTGCGGTTGTCAGTCCTCCTCGCCAGCCCTTCCATTGGCGATGCAATGCCAGCCGCCGCCGACGCCAGCGGCATGGTTCATGGAAGCCCGCGAGGCGAACTTGACCCAGCGGCTGCTGGACGAATTGTCGCCATCACCGATTACGGCGATCAAGGATTGATCGCCTTGAAGGCCTGCCAAGCCTATGTGCGCGAGATTGCACATTGATGTTCCTTTCGGCTCCTCATCCTAGGCCATCGTGCCCCCGCCTGAATCCCGCCTCCGCAAGGAGGTGCGGCCCTCTTTCGAGCCTTTGACGGCTTATCAATCGGTCCTGCCCGGTACTTTCATATTGCACCGGCTGATTCGGTACGCTAATGTCCCGAAACGTACCGATGAGACCCCTCCGTGACGATTGTCAGCAAACTCTTGATGCGCGTTATCAAGGCTCACGCCCGTTGGCGTTGGCGCGCCTGACTATTTCCTTGCCGGCCCTGCCGGACCCGTACCTGAATGCCTTCGATGTGTGCTGCTTTTTGCCCTGGTCACCTCAAGCCGTGTGGCTGAAGAGGGGACGCATGAGTGACGCAGAATCCGGAAGGCTTGAATCAAGTCAGTCAATCAAAAGGTTGATAGCAAAATGTTGCTGATGATCGATAACTACGACTCCTTTACCTACAACGTCGTGCAGTACCTCGGTGAGCTGGGGGCAGACGTCAAAGTCATTCGCAATGACGAACTGACCATCGCCCAGATCGAAGCCCTGAACCCCGAGCGCATCGTGGTCTCGCCTGGCCCGTGCACGCCCAATGAAGCCGGCGTCTCGCTTGACGTGATCAATCACTTCGCGGGCAAGTTGCCGATTCTGGGTGTCTGCCTGGGGCACCAGTCCATCGGTCAGGCGTTCGGCGGCGACGTGGTGCGCGCGCGTCAGGTGATGCATGGCAAGACCAGCCCTGTCATCCACGAAGACGGCGGTGTCTTTGAAGGCCTGAATCATCCGTTGGTGGTAACCCGCTACCACTCGCTGGTGGTCAAACGCGATACGCTGCCCGAGTGTCTGGAAGTGACGGCGTGGACTGCGCTGGAAGACGGCTCGGTCGACGAGATCATGGGCTTGCGCCACAAGACATTGAACGTCGAGGGCGTGCAGTTTCACCCCGAGTCGATCCTGACCGAGCAGGGTCACGAGTTGTTCGCCAACTTCCTCAAACAGAGCGGCGGCCAGCGTCAGGGCTAAGGACTTTTATGAATACCCCGATGAATATCAAAAGCGCGCTGAACCGCGTGGTCAACCAGCTGGACCTGACCACTGCCGAGATGAGCGACGTGATGCGCGAAATCATGACCGGGCAATGCACCGACGCGCAGACGGGTGCGTTCCTGATGGGCATGCGCATGAAAAGCGAAACCATCGACGAAATCGTCGGCGCGGTGTCGGTCATGCGCGAGCTGGCGGACAAGGTCGAGCTGAAGACGCTCGACGGTGTTGTCGATATCGTCGGCACCGGTGGTGATGGCGCGAACATTTTCAACGTGTCCACGGCGTCGGCTTTTGTCATTGCCGCCGCTGGCTGCACGGTGGCCAAACATGGCAATCGCGCGGTGTCCGGCAAGAGCGGCAGTGCCGACTTGCTGGAGGCTGCAGGCGTGTACCTGAACCTGACGCCTGTTCAGGTGGCGCGCTGCATTGACAGCGTTGGTATCGGTTTCATGTTTGCCCAGTCTCATCACAGTGCCATGAAACACACGGCCGGGCCGCGCCGTGAACTGGGGCTGCGGACATTGTTCAACATGCTTGGCCCATTGACCAATCCGGCTGGCGTTCGCCATCAGATCGTCGGTGTGTTCAATCAGGCGCTGTGCCGTCCGCTGGCTGAAGTGCTGCTGCGTCTGGGCAGCAAGCATGTGCTGGTGGTGCATTCACAGGACGGGCTGGACGAGTTCAGCCTGGCCGCGCCGACCTTCGTTGCCGAGCTGAAGAACGGCGAAGTGACTGAGTACTGGGTGCATCCGGAAGAATTGGGTATCAAGAGCCAGAGCCTTTACGGTCTCGCTGTTGAAAGCCCTGCGCAGTCGCTGGAATTGATCCGCGACGCGTTGGGACGACGCAAGACCGAGAACGGGCAGAAGGCTGCGGAAATGATCGTACTCAATGCCGGCGCCGCGCTTTATGCGGCTGATCACGCCACCAGCCTGAAAGAGGGCGTGGCGTTGGCACACGATGCACTGCATACCGGCCTCGCGCGGGAAAAACTGGAAGAGTTGGGTGCCTTCACGGCGGTATTCAAGCAGGAGAACGAAGCATGAGTGTGCCAACCGTACTGGAAAAGATCCTGGCTCGAAAAGCCGAAGAAGTCGCGGCCCGTCGTTCGATCGTGAGCCTGGCCGAGCTGGAACAGCAGGCTGCCAAGGCAGACGCGCCGCGTGGTTTCGCCAGCGCAATGATTAGCCAGGTCAAGCTGAAACAGCCTGCCGTCATTGCCGAGATCAAGAAGGCGTCGCCGAGCAAAGGCGTCATCCGGGAAAACTTCCTGCCGGCCGAAATCGCCAGAAGTTATCAGGCGGGTGGCGCGACCTGTCTTTCCGTGCTGACCGATGTCGATTTCTTTCAGGGCTCCGATGCCTATCTGCAAGAAGCGCGTGCGGCGTGCAGCCTGCCGGTGATCCGCAAGGATTTCATGATCGACCCGTATCAGGTGATCGAAGCGCGTGCCTTGGGCGCGGACTGCATTCTGTTGATTGTGTCGGCGCTGGACGACGTGCGCATGGCCGAACTGGCCGCTGTCGCCAAAAGTGTCGGCCTGGATGTGCTGGTCGAGGTGCATGACGGCGACGAGCTGGAGCGCGCGCTGAAAACGCTCGATACCAAACTGGTGGGAATTAACAATCGTAATCTTCACACCTTCGACGTGAGCCTCGAAACCACGCTGGATCTGCTGCCGCGTATTCCACGTGACCGCATCGTGATCACTGAAAGCGGTATTCTCAATCGGGCCGACGTCGAGCTGATGGAAATCAGTGATGTCTATGCGTTTCTGGTAGGTGAAGCCTTCATGCGTGCTGAAAAGCCGGGTGCAGAGTTGCAGCGCTTGTTCTTCCCGGAGCGCAAGCCAGCGGTGAGCGTTTCCTCGACTGACTGATGGTTTTGAACCGAGCACACGCTGAGGTCCGGCATGCAAGACCCGATTATCGATATCTGTGTCGAACAAGGCCTGCAGGCCGAGCAGGATCTGTTGGCTTCAGTCTGTGCGGGTGTTGCAGAGCATGGGCTGCTGCTGTGGCGACCCACTGATCGGGCGCTGGTCATGCCGCGACGCATGAGCCGCTTGCCGGGCTTTGTCGAAGCGAGTGAAACCCTGGCCGACAATGGGTGGCCTGTGTTGTTGCGGGAAACCGGTGGTGAACCCGTACCGCAATCTCATGCGACAGTGAATATCGCGTTGGTCTACGCGCAGCCGCAAGCGGACGCTGATCGGGACCGGATCGAAACCGCTTATCTGCGCCTGTGTCAGCCTGTTCTGGATCTGCTGGTCGAACTCGGTGGTCAGGCGTCGTTGGGCGAGGTGGCCGGCGCATTCTGCGACGGTCGCTTCAACGTCAATCTCGATGGTCGAAAGATGGTCGGAACTGCCCAGCGCTGGCGTCAGAGCCAGGGTGGAACGCGTCCGGTAGTGCTGGCACATGGTGCCTTGTTGCTGGATGACGAGCGTGTGCAGATGGTGGCGGCAGTCAATCGCTTCAATGAACTGTGCGAACTTGAACAACGTGTGCTAGCCGACAGCCACATTGCCCTGCACGAAGCGTTTCCCGGTGCAGAGGTTCTAACGCGTCTGGCGCAGGCCTACCGGCATCTGCTTTCAGAACTCTGAATATCCAACCCGGTCTCAGCGGGTGCCGAAGACCACCATGGTCTTGCCTTTGACGTTGACCAGGCTTTGTTCTTCCAGCGCCTTGAGTACGCGCCCGACCATTTCTCGCGAACAGCCCACGATACGACCGATCTCCTGCCGGGTGATCTTGATCTGCATGCCGTCGGGGTGAGTCATGGCGTCAGGTTGCTTGCACAGGTCCAGCAGCGTGCGAGCCACGCGCCCGGTAACATCCAGAAACGCCAGATCACCTACCTTGCGTGTGGTGTTGCGCAGACGTTCGGCCATCTGGCTGCCCAGCGCGTACAGAATGTCCGGCTCTTGCCGGGCCACTTCGCGAAACCTGTCGTAGGGGATTTCGGCGACTTCGCATTCGGTTTTGGCCCGTACCCACGCGCTGCGCATGGACTCTTGCCCCGGCAGTTCGAACAGGCCCAGCTCGCCGAAGAAGTCCCCGCTGTTGAGGTAAGCGACGATCATCTCCCGTCGTTCGTCATCTTCGATCAGCACCGTGACCGATCCCTTGAGAATGATGAACAACGATGCCGAGCGATCGCCCGCGTTGATGATGTTGCTTTTTGCGGCGCACCGGCGACGTTCGGCATGCGGAAGCAGCTTCTCCAGAATGCTCGTTTTGGGTGTAGACGTTATTGCGACCATGCGTTACTTCCAAAATAAAGACTATGGCCAAATGGCATACCTGTAGGTATCGGCTGCACGTGCGTTCTCCGCAGCTTTTCGACGTTCACAGCGCGCGATTTGCGAATATTCCTACACGTTTGTCTCAAATCGCATTTTTGCTGGCACCTCAGGCCATCCCTTGACCCTGTGCTAAGCTGGCGACCCCTTTTTTTACAGTGGAGTCTTGGCGATGAAGGCACGCATCCAATGGGCTGGCGAAGCCATGTTCCTCGGCGAATCCGGCAGTGGCCATGTGGTCGTAATGGACGGCCCGCCGGAAAGTGGCGGTCGCAATCTGGGCGTGCGTCCGATGGAAATGGTGCTGATCGGCCTGGGCGGCTGCAGCAACTATGACGTGGTCAGTATTCTCAAGAAGTCGCGTCAGCCAATCGAAAGCTGCGAAGCCTTTCTTGAGGCCGAGCGCGCAGACGAAGATCCGAAAGTGTTCACGAAGATTCATCTGCACTTCGTCGTCAAAGGCCGTGGCCTCAAGGAAGTGCAGGTCAAACGTGCCATCGAGCTGTCCGCAGAGAAGTACTGCTCGGCATCGATCATGCTCGGAAACGCGGGCGTGAAGATCACCCACGATTATGAAATTGTCGAACTGGGCTGAGCCCCAGACATCCAACGATCATAAAAACGGCGCACACTCTGGCAGACGGCTTCGGACGTCTGCATAATGCGCCACTTTTTCAGGGCGCAGCGTGCATTGGTTTTCTGCTGGCAGCCCGAACAGACAACCAAAATCGCCAACGCGAAGAGGTGTTAACCGTCCTACGCAGATGAGCCGGGCTCACCTGACGGGCATGCTTGATCACGCGGCTGGCGCCGCACCCATATAGAGAGTTTTTAACGGTGAAAAGCAAACTCAAGCTCCACGGGTTCAATAACCTGACAAAGACCTTGAGCTTCAACATTTATGACATCTGCTATGCGGAAACCCCGCAGGACCAGCAGGCGTACGTCGAGTACATCAACAGTGTGTACGACGCAGAACGCCTGACGCGGATTCTGACTGATGTTGTCGATATCATTGGTGCCAACATCCTGAACATTGCGCGTCAGGATTACGATCCACAAGGTGCCAGTGTGACCATTCTGATCTCCGAGCAGCCGGTAACGCCTACCGAAAGCCAGATCGAAGAGTCGCCAGGTCCACTGCCGGAAACCATCCTGGCCCATCTGGACAAGAGCCACATCACGGTCCATACCTATCCGGAAATTCACCCGGTAGACGGTATTGCCACGTTCCGGGTAGACATCGACGTGTCGACCTGTGGTGTTATTTCACCGCTCAAGGCGCTGAACTACCTGATTCACAAGTTCGAGTCGGACATCGTGACCGTCGATTATCGCGTGCGCGGTTTCACCCGTGACGTGGAAGGCAAAAAGCACTTCATCGATCACGAAATCAACTCGATCCAGAATTACCTGTCCGAAGACACGCGCAACGGTTACCAGATGACCGACGTGAACGTGTACCAGGAAAACCTGTTCCACACCAAGATGCTGCTCAAGCAGTTCGAACTGGATAACTACCTGTTCGGCGACGCGACCAGCAACTTGTCTGCTGAACAGCGTGAACAAGTGACCGCGAAGGTCAAACACGAAATGCTGGAAATCTTCTACGGTCGTAACGTAGCGGTTTAACCCGGATTTCGGATATAAAAAAGGCGCCTCTTGCAGGCGCCTTTTTATTGACCTGTCACACGCGATAAGTGGACCTGGTCATGACCTTGGCCAACAGGCTCATACCGAACTTGACCGGCGCCGGGAAGCGAAAGCCACCCGCTTCGAGTGCAGACTCGGCATGGTGTTCTTCATCGCTGAGCATCTGTTGCAGAATCGCCCGCGATTTGCCGTCTTCGGTCGGCAGTTGTTCCAGGTGTTCGCTCAGGTGTTTGCAGACCTGATCTTCGGTTGCGGCAACAAATCCGAGGCTGACCCGGTCGCTGATGATCCCGGCTACTGCGCCCATCCCGAAGGACAGACCGTAGAACAGCGGGTTCAGCACGCTGGTGTGGCTGCCAAGTTGATGAATACGCTGTTCGCACCAGACCAGATGATCGATCTCTTCTTCGGCCGCGTGCTCCATCGCCTTGCGTACCTTGGGCAGCTTCGCGGTCAGTGCCTGGCCCTGATACAGCGCCTGGGCGCAGACTTCGCCGGTATGGTTGATACGCATCAGGCCTGCAACGTGGCGGGCGTCGGCGTCGCTCATCGTGTGATCGGGCTGGACAACCGCCGGGGACGGACGCCGTGCGTGTGCGCTCGACGGCAGCAGGGTGCGCATTGCGCTGTCGGCTTGCAGTAACAGACGGTCGATGGGGGAATATTGACGTTCGGTAGCCATGGGCACCTCCGGAAGAACCATGCGGGCAGTTTACCCGAATTGGCGCAGGGCGGCTGGACCTGTATCAGCCGGCCGGCGATCTTCAGGATCAGCCAGCCGGAGAAATCACGCGAAGATTCGTGATCAGCCCGGAGGCCAGTTCATCTGGCGTTGACCCAGTACATGCATGTGAATGTGATAAACGGTCTGTCCGCCCAGCTCATTGCAGTTCATGACCACACGGAAGCCTTCTTCGCAGCCCAGTTCAAGGGCCAGCCGTTGCGCTGTGAACAGGATGTGGCCTGCCAGGCCTTTGTCCTCTTCGGTCAGGTCATTCAAGGTACGAATGGGCTTTTTCGGGATGACCAGAAAATGCACGGGTGCCTGTGGGGCGATATCGTGGAAAGCCAATACCTGATCATCTTCGTAGATGATCTTTGCCGGGATTTCCCGATTGATGATCTTGGTGAACAAAGTATCCACAGCCGTTTGCTCCTTGTCGGTTGATGGGTGGCACACGTTACTGCCGTGAGCCTGAGTGTACTGAGCGAGACGTGGCCCGCCCAGCCCTGCCTCTGTCAGCGCGGGCAGAACTTCTTGTTGATATAACCGCTTATCTGGCGTGCCAGCCAGCGCGAAACAAAGCGCGGGCTGAGTGTCCAGAACCTGTTGCTGAAGCCTGGAATGATAACCGCGCGGTTTTTTGCCAGCGCTCGAACGGTGTACAGCGCTACTTCTTCAGGGCTCATCAGATTATCGACGTTCACCTGCAATTGCGCGGTACGGAAGAACGCCGTCCGGGTTGGCCCCGGGCACAATACCGAGACGTTGACGCCCGCTTTTTTCACTTCCTCGCGCAGACCTTCGGAAAAATGCAGTACATACGCCTTGCTTGCGTAATAGGTGCTCATCCACGGACCCGGCTGGAAAGCTGCCACCGAAGCGACATTGAGTATCTGGCCGCCACCCTGAATTGCCATCAGGTTACCAACGGTGTGACACAAACGTGTGAGCGCCAGGATGTTCAGGTCGATCAGGTCCTGCTCGACGCCCCAGTCCTGCGCCAGAAATGGCCCGCACGTGCCGATGCCTGCGGCGTTGACCAGCAGGTCGATCTGGTGGGCACCGTCTTCCAGTTCCAGCAGAAAACCCGAGAGTCGCAGCGGTTCGCCCAGGTCGCACGCGCGAATCAGCACCTCGACGCCAAAACGCTGAGTGAATTCCAGCGCGATCGTTTCCAGCAAGTCACGCTGGCGGGCAACCAGAATCAGATTGCGACCACGACGCGCCAGCGCCTCGGCCATGGCCAGGCCTATGCCGCTGGAAGCGCCGGTGATCAGGGCGTAACGGGTCATGCAGTTCTCCATTGAGCCTGTGCGCCCGGCTGTTCGCCGGGCGTCAGCAGTTTATTACTTGTCGTTCTGTTCGTTCTGTTCGTTGAGCTCTTCATTGACATCATCAGGAGCACTCAAGGCACTGTCGTCCTGATCATCGTAAGGCAGGGTCTGTTCGTACTCGTCGGTTTTAAGCGCCAGCTCCTCTTTGGCCAGGGTTGCAATGCCGTAATAGATGCTGGCTACGGTGATAACCGGAATCATGGCAATCCACACTACGGCCAGAAACTTTACGCCGCGCGTGTTGGGCGGTGGCGGCGGGCCGAACTGGTTCGGGCCTTGGGTGCCCGGCAGCACCATGATCAGGAACGGGAACAAGGTGCCCACGAACGGCACGAGGTTCAACAGCAGAAGCCAGCCTGACCAGCCCAGGTCATGCAGCCTCTGTACGCCGATCATGATGCCGATAGTGATGAACACCACCACCAGTATCGCGATCAGCAAGCCGCCGCCGACCAGCGACGCGTTCATGACGGCCAAGGCCAATGAGAGCAGCACGATGAGCGTGACACACTGGACCATGCTCCACGCCAGAAAGCGCAGACGTCCGATACGGCCGTGGGTGGTGAAGACTTTGAGCGTGGAGTGCCCGAACTCCTCGTGACCCACCTGCGCTTTGGGTGGCGCGTAAGGGGATGCATGCTCCGGCGAGCGTTTGTCGGATGCCCAAGGCGTTGCTGGTGTGGCGACCTCATCCAGATTGAGGCTGATGGCCTGGTCGGGTTCGATGTGGGCTTCGACGCCTGCCTCATTCAGCGCGGCGACATAGCGCTCGGCTTCCGCGTGAACCAGCCCGCGCTTGAGGGTGACGGGTTTGCCGCTGAACAGTTTTTCAACCGCCGCCGCATCGCTTTTGAACAGCCCGGCTACATTGGCTTTTGCGGTGTCAGGCTCGACGCCGTCACGCACCTGCCCTTCAAACATGATCTTGAAGAGGGTATCGGTCATACAGGGCTTCCTTGTCTTGAGTTGAGAGCAGCAGGACGCCTTTGCGCGGGCGTCCTTTTTTGGAGGGTAGAGCGCTGGTCGGTCAGAACGGTTTGACGATGACCAGAATGACCACCGCAATCAGGATCAATACCGGAATTTCATTGAACCAGCGATAAAACACGTGGCAGCGGCCATTCTCGCCACGGGCGAAGCGTTTCATCTGCGCGCCGCAGACATGGTGGTAGCCGATCAGCAGGAACACCAGCGTCAGCTTCGCGTGCATCCAGCCCTGGCTGAAATAACCGCTGGGGTCGAAGCTGATCAGCCAGCCGCCGAAGACCAGCGTGGCGATCATTGCCGGGGTCATGATGCCACGGTACAGCTTGCGTTCCATGACCATGAAGCGCTCGCGGCTGACGGTGTCCTCGCTCATCGAGTGGTAGACGAACAGTCTTGGTAAATAGAACAGGGCTGCAAACCAGCAGACCATAGAAATGACATGCAGCGCTTTGATCCATAAATAGAGCATTTTTGATTATTCCCAGGTTCACGGTGGCCGAATAGTAGTGTCTTGTGCGCCCATACGTCACGTTGTCGGTTGTCGCAGAGGCCATAGGCTCCTATTATCGACCGCTTTCCAGTTGTTTCGTTGAGGGCAGGTTATGGTCAAGGTCGGTATCGTCGGCGGCACGGGTTACACCGGAGTCGAGCTGCTGCGTCTGTTGGCACAGCATCCGCAGGCAGAAGTGGTGGTGATTACCTCTCGCTCGGAGGCCGGTCTTCCAGTCGCCGATATGTACCCGAACCTGCGAGGCCATTATGACGGCCTGGCGTTCAGCGTCCCTGATGTCAAAACGTTAGGTGCCTGTGACGTGGTGTTTTTTGCCACGCCTCACGGTGTTGCCCATGCCCTGGCGGGTGAACTGCTTGCGGCAGGCACCAAGGTGATCGATCTGTCGGCCGATTTCCGTTTGCAGGACCCGGTCGAATGGGCCAAATGGTACGGCCAGCCTCACGGTGCGCCGCAGTTGCTGCAGGACGCGGTCTACGGGCTGCCGGAAGTCAACCGCGAGCAGATAAAAAGCGCGCGCTTGATTGCCGTACCGGGCTGCTACCCGACAGCTACCCAACTGGGCTTCTTGCCGTTGCTTGAAGCAGGCATTGCCGACAACACCCGTCTGATTGCCGACTGCAAGTCCGGTGTGAGCGGTGCAGGGCGTGGTCTGAACATTGGCTCCCTGTACTCGGAAGCCAACGAAAGCTTCAAGGCCTACGCCGTGAAAGGTCACCGTCATTTGCCTGAAATCACTCAGGGGTTGCGTCGCGCAGCGGGTGGCGATGTTGGTCTGACCTTCGTTCCGCATCTGGTGCCGATGATCCGCGGCATTCACTCCACACTTTATGCAACGGTTACCGACCGTTCAGTGGATCTGCAAGCCTTGTTCGAGAAGCGCTACGCCGATGAGCCGTTCGTGGATGTAATGCCAGCCGGCAGCCACCCGGAAACCCGCAGCGTACGCGGCGCCAACGTCTGCCGTATTGCCGTGCATCGTCCACAGGGCGGTGATCTGGTGGTGGTGCTTTCGGTCATCGACAACCTGGTCAAGGGTGCGTCGGGGCAGGCGGTGCAGAACATGAACATCCTGTTCGGTCTGGATGAGCGCGCAGGGTTGTCTCATGCAGGGATGATGCCCTGAGGGAGGCAGCTTCGAGCGGCAAGCGTCAAGCTGCAAGATAAAAGCATGCAGCTCATGCTCTTGTAGCTTGTAGCTTGTAGCTTGTAGCTTGCAGCTGCTCCCGATCAAATAGTTGACCGATTTTCTAGGAGAAGCGGATAATGCCGTCATTACGCATTACGACGGCTAATGCCGGGAGATATCTGACATGAGTGTTGAATCCTTTACGCCTACGGCTTTGGAATTCACCCCAAATGCAGCGCACAAGGTGAAAACCCTGGTCGACGAGGAGGGCAATGATCGCCTTAAACTGCGTGTATTCGTTACAGGTGGTGGTTGCTCAGGTTTTCAGTACGGCTTCACGTTCGATGAAGACGTGGCAGACGATGATACGATCGTCGAGCGCGAGGGTGTGAGCCTGGTGGTCGATCCGATGAGCTTCCAGTATCTGGCGGGCGCTGAAGTGGATTATCAGGAAGGGCTTGAAGGCTCGCGATTCGTGATCAAGAACCCGAATGCCTCCACGACTTGTGGTTGCGGTTCTTCGTTTTCGATCTGATTGAACGCTGCTGTAAACACGCTGCTGTAGACAAAAACGCCGCTCATTCGAGCGGCGTTTTGCGTTCAGGTGTCAGGCGTCATGCGGGGTAGATCGCGCCCAGAATTCGCAGGCCTTTGGCGCCGGTTACCGTCGGGCGGTTTGCCGGGACGCTTTCAAGGCAGCAATGCGCAAGCCATGCAAAGGCCATTGCCTCTACCCAGTCAGGGTCGACGCCGAATTTATCGGTGCTGCTGACTTTGGTGTCGGGCAGCAGTTCGGCAAGACGATTCATCAGCGCAGTGTTGTGCGCACCGCCGCCGCAGACCAGAAGGTCCATGGTGCTCGACTGTGCCGATTGCAGTGACTCGGTGATGGTCAGTGCGGTCAGCTCCAGCAGAGTGGCCTGCACGTCTTCCGGTGCCAGGGTCTGAAACTGAAAGAGATGATGGCGAAGCCAGCCAAGGTTGAACACTTCCCGGCCAGTACTTTTCGGCCCTTTGGTCTGGAAGAACGGGTCGCTGAGCAGCGTGTTCAGCAGCTCCTTGTTGACCTGGCCACTCGCTGCCCAGTTACCACCTTCGTCATAGCTCTGGGTGCGCTTGGATTGTATCCATGCATCCAGCAGCACGTTGCCCGGGCCGCAATCAAAGCCTTCAACCGGACGATCCGATTCGATCAGGCTCAAGTTGCTGAACCCGCCAATGTTAAGCACGGCGCGATGATTCTTGTTGTCATCGAACAGCGCTTCATGGAAGGCAGGCACCAAGGGTGCACCTTGGCCACCTGCCGCAATGTCACGGCGGCGGAAGTCACTCACTACGGTGATTTCAGTCAGTTCGGCCAGCAGGGCAGGGTTACCGATCTGGATGCTGTAGCCACGAGCAGGTTCATGACGAATTGTCTGACCGTGGCTGCCAATGGCGCGGATCTGTCCGGCTACCATGTTCTGCTCTTTCAGCAAGGTCAGAACACCTTCGGCGACCAGTCGGCACCACTTCTGTTCGGTAATGGCCGCGCGAGCAAGCTCATCTACACCACTGGAGCAAAGCGACAGCAACTCTGCATGCAGGTCTTCCGGCATGGGAATGTAGTGAGTTGCCAGAAGTATCGGTCGGTTATCCTGCTCCAACAGGGCGATATCGATCCCATCGAGGCTGCTGCCGGACATCACACCTATATAGAAGTAGGCCATGGATTACCTTTTATTAGAGGCCAGCGTGGTGGCCTTTTCCTGATCCATGCGCGCCATCAACGGTTGGCTTTGCTGCATGAACCGCTGTTTTTCGGATTTGGCGATCGGATCCGCCATCGGAAGCTTCTGACCCAACGGGTCTACGTGCACGCCATTGACCTGAAACTCATAGTGCAAATGCGGGCCAGTCGACAAGCCGGTAGTTCCAATATAGCCGATGACCTGACCTTGTTTGACTGCGCTGCCGGTTTGCACGCCTTTGGCGAAGCCTTGCATGTGACCATACAGCGTGCGGTAGGTGTCGCCGTGCTGGATGATTACCGTGTTGCCGTAACCGCCGCGACGCCCGGCCAGCAATACCTTGCCGTCGCCGGTGGCCTTGATCGGAGTGCCGCGTGGAGCAGCATAGTCGACACCTTTGTGCGCACGGATCTTGTTCAGGATCGGGTGCTTGCGACCCATCGAGAACATCGAGCTGATACGGGCGAAGTCAACCGGTGTACGGATGAACGCCTTGCGCATGCTGTTGCCATCGGCGGTGTAGTAATTGGTCGTGCCTTGTTTGCTGGTGTAACGAACTGCAGTGTAGGTCTTGCCGCGGTTGGTGAAGCGGGCCGCCAGGATGTTGCCGGTGCCGACGTTCTTGCCGTTGACCACTTTCTGCTCATACACCACATCAAACTCGTCACCCTTGCGGATGTCCTGAGCGAAGTCGACGTCGTAGCCAAAGATATTGGCCATGTCCATGGTCATGCTGTGGGTCAGGCCGGCGCGTTGGGCTGATTGCGACAGAGAGCTATTGATCACCCCGTGTACATAGGCATTACGCACATTGGGCTTGCTGATTTCGCGGTTGAACGCAAAGCCAGTCGCGGTTTTCGACAGGCTGATGCTCTCGAGTTCGCTGAGTTTGGTATGCAATTGCTTGAGCTGGCCGTCCGGCGTCAGTTCGAACTGCAAGGTCTGACCATTCTGCAGCTTGCTGAACTGCTTGGCCTGCTTGTCGCTGGCCAGCACTTCATGAACGGTGGCGGCTGGAAGGCCGACCTTTTCGAACAGCGTCGACAGGGTATCGCCTTTGCTGACGGTGACTTCCCGGTGATTGGGATCCTTGGCGGCGGCAGGTGCCGTTTTTTCTGTTACTGGCTGCGCGGCGGCGGTGTCCTGAGCCTGATCTTCGGTGTCGTCGATCTGGGCAAAAGGTGATTCGATGGCTTCAGGTGTGGCTTGAGTGGCTTCGGGAGCGTCTTGGTCTTGTACGTCCTGATCAGGCATCTCCAGATCAAGGGCAAGGTTCGTTCGTTTGG
>NZ_CP066265.1:550000-707500 GCF_023278085.1 Pseudomonas syringae
CATCCCGACTTACCAAACCGATGCAAACTCCGAATACCTACAAGTGCCGAGCATGGGAGACACACGGCGGGTGCTAACGTCCGTCGTGAAAAGGGAAACAACCCAGACCGTCAGCTAAGGTCCCAAAGTCATGGTTAAGTGGGAAACGATGTGGGAAGGCTTAGACAGCTAGGAGGTTGGCTTAGAAGCAGCCACCCTTTAAAGAAAGCGTAATAGCTCACTAGTCGAGTCGGCCTGCGCGGAAGATGTAACGGGGCTCAAACCATGCACCGAAGCTACGGGTATCATCTTATGATGATGCGGTAGAGGAGCGTTCTGTAAGCCTGTGAAGGTGAGTTGAGAAGCTTGCTGGAGGTATCAGAAGTGCGAATGCTGACATGAGTAACGACAATGGGTGTGAAAAACACCCACGCCGAAAGACCAAGGTTTCCTGCGCAACGTTAATCGACGCAGGGTTAGTCGGTCCCTAAGGCGAGGCTGAAAAGCGTAGTCGATGGAAAACAGGTTAATATTCCTGTACTTCTGGTTATTGCGATGGAGGGACGGAGAAGGCTAGGCCAGCCTGGCGTTGGTAGTCCAGGTTTAAGGTGGTAGGCTGAGATCTTAGGTAAATCCGGGATCTTAAGGCCGAGAGCTGATGACGAGTGTTCTTTTAGAACATGAAGTGGTTGATGCCATGCTTCCAAGAAAAGCTTCTAAGCTTCAGGTAACCAGGAACCGTACCCCAAACCGACACAGGTGGTTGGGTAGAGAATACCAAGGCGCTTGAGAGAACTCGGGTGAAGGAACTAGGCAAAATGGCACCGTAACTTCGGGAGAAGGTGCGCCGGTGAGGGTGAAGCATTTACTGCGTAAGCCCACGCCGGTCGAAGATACCAGGCCGCTGCGACTGTTTATTAAAAACACAGCACTCTGCAAACACGAAAGTGGACGTATAGGGTGTGACGCCTGCCCGGTGCCGGAAGGTTAATTGATGGGGTTAGCGCAAGCGAAGCTCTTGATCGAAGCCCCGGTAAACGGCGGCCGTAACTATAACGGTCCTAAGGTAGCGAAATTCCTTGTCGGGTAAGTTCCGACCTGCACGAATGGCGTAACGATGGCGGCGCTGTCTCCACCCGAGACTCAGTGAAATTGAAATCGCTGTGAAGATGCAGTGTATCCGCGGCTAGACGGAAAGACCCCGTGAACCTTTACTATAGCTTTGCACTGGACTTTGAATTTGCTTGTGTAGGATAGGTGGGAGGCTTTGAAGCGTGGACGCCAGTCTGCGTGGAGCCAACCTTGAAATACCACCCTGGCAACTTTGAGGTTCTAACTCAGGTCCGTTATCCGGATCGAGGACAGTGTATGGTGGGTAGTTTGACTGGGGCGGTCTCCTCCTAAAGAGTAACGGAGGAGTACGAAGGTGCGCTCAGACCGGTCGGAAATCGGTCGTAGAGTATAAAGGCAAAAGCGCGCTTGACTGCGAGACAGACACGTCGAGCAGGTACGAAAGTAGGTCTTAGTGATCCGGTGGTTCTGTATGGAAGGGCCATCGCTCAACGGATAAAAGGTACTCCGGGGATAACAGGCTGATACCGCCCAAGAGTTCATATCGACGGCGGTGTTTGGCACCTCGATGTCGGCTCATCACATCCTGGGGCTGAAGCCGGTCCCAAGGGTATGGCTGTTCGCCATTTAAAGTGGTACGCGAGCTGGGTTTAGAACGTCGTGAGACAGTTCGGTCCCTATCTGCCGTGGACGTTTGAGATTTGAGAGGGGCTGCTCCTAGTACGAGAGGACCGGAGTGGACGAACCTCTGGTGTTCCGGTTGTCACGCCAGTGGCATTGCCGGGTAGCTATGTTCGGAAAAGATAACCGCTGAAAGCATCTAAGCGGGAAACTTGCCTCAAGATGAGATCTCACTGGAACCTTGAGTTCCCTGAAGGGCCGTCGAAGACTACGACGTTGATAGGTTGGGTGTGTAAGCGCTGTGAGGCGTTGAGCTAACCAATACTAATTGCCCGTGAGGCTTGACCATATAACACCCAAGCAATTTGATCGAAAGGCCAGATTGCGGTGACTGTGGAGATGACACGAACCGAAGGTTTGCGGTCACGAACAACACCTGAACGACTGACTGTCACATACCCGATTTGCTGAAGCGCGCCGCAAGGCACGACTCGGTACCCGAATTTCTTGACGACCATAGAACATTGGAACCACCTGATCCCATCCCGAACTCAGCAGTGAAACGATGTATCGCCGATGGTAGTGTGGGGTTTCCCCATGTGAGAGTAGGTCATCGTCAAGATTAAATTCCGAAAACCCTCATCGCTCACGCGTTGAGGGTTTTTGTTTTTGGGTCGTGGAAAACATATTTTCGTTTCTATGCATCATGCTTCGGCATAGCTATGATGCGTGCCTCATTGCCGGGCGACTCTAAATGCTGACCTTGTTAAAGCTTCTTGCCGATGGTGCGTTTCATTCAGGACAGGTCCTGGGTGAGGTACTCGGAGTAAGTCGTAGCGCTGTGTGGAAGCAGCTTCAACAGCTTGAAGCTGAACTGGGGATTGAGTTCCATAAGGTGCGCGGCCGTGGTTATCGGCTAGCAACACCTGTCTCTCTTTTAAATCCTGATGCCATCACTCAGTCCGGGCTTCCTGCTGGCTGGTCCGTGCGCACTTATGATTCTATCGATTCCACCAATGCAGAGGCTGCAAGGCTGATTGGTGACGGTGTGCCAATGCCGCTGCTGGTACTTGCCGAGCAGCAAACCTCAGGCAGGGGGCGGCGTGGTAGAAAATGGGTCAGCCCCTTCGCGGAAAATCTGTATTACAGCCTGGTGTTGCGCATTGATGGCGGAATGCGTCAGCTGGAAGGTCTCAGCTTGCTGGTGGGCCTTGCGGTGATGAATGTGCTGCGCGATCTCGGAGTATCGGGTGCAGGCCTCAAATGGCCTAACGATGTGCTCGTCGGCAAGCAGAAGATTGCCGGTATTCTTCTGGAGCTTATCGGTGATCCGGCAGACGTATGCCATGTGATTATCGGCATAGGCGTGAACGTGAACATGCAGACCTCCACTGAGGTGGATCAGTCATGGACATCCATTCGCCTTGAGACTGGCCGTCTTGCTGATCGCAACGATGTTGCAGCCCGTATAAGTGCCCGTCTTGACTCCCTCCTGACCGTACATCGTGAGAAAGGCTTCGCCGTCTTTCGTGAGGATTGGGAGCGTGGCCATCTATGGCAGGGTGCCGCTGTCACCTTGCTTTCCGGCGTTCAGACGGTCGAGGGTGTCGTTCTGGGTGTCGACGTGCTTGGTGCGCTGCGGTTAGAGATCGATGGTGTGGAAAAGAGCTTTAGCGGTGGTGAGCTGAGTCTGAGGTTGCGCGATGATTCTTGAACTCGATTGTGGCAACAGCTTCATCAAATGGCGCGTCATGAGTAATCGCGACACTTCAGTGGTGAGTGGTGGTGTTGTGGACTCTGACGAGGCGCTGCTGGAGCAGTTGGGTAATTTGACCGGCGTGGTGTTGACTGGCTGTCGGCTAGTGAGTGTCCGCAGTACTGAAGAAACGGACGAGCTGGTCTTTGCGTTGACTGATGCCCTGGCCATTTCTCCTGAGCGCGCTTTGCCTGCACGCGAGCTTGCCGGGGTCACCAATGGCTATGATGATTATATGCGCCTTGGGCTGGACCGCTGGCTCGCCTTTGTAGGGGCTTATGCCATCGCTGGTAACGCATGCCTGGTGATCGATCTTGGCACCGCTGTGACGTCGGATTTCGTGGATGCGCAAGGCCAGCACCTGGGTGGATTCATTTGCCCTGGCATGCCGTTGATGCGCAGCGAGCTGCGAACCCATACCCGGCGAATCAGGTATAACGACACAGAGGCTGAAAAGGCCCTCGTGCAGCTGGTACCGGGTCGCGCTACGGCTGAAGCAGTAGAACGAGGATGTTCGCTGATGCTTCGCGGTTTTGTTCTGACCCAGATCGAAATAGCGCGTGGGTATTGGGGGGATGACTTTACTCTCTTCGTGACCGGAGGGGATGCTCCTCTGGTTTCAGATGTATTGCCTGGGGCCCGCGTTGTGCCTGATCTGATATTCGTTGGCTTGGCTCTCGCTTGCCCTTTGCGTTGAGGTCTTTATGCGTTGGTTATTTCTACTGCTGTTGATGCTGAACGGCTTCTATTACATCTGGCACCAGCAAGAGGCGCCGCTCAGGGCCAAGCAGATCATGCCCCTATCGCTTGCTCGAGCTCCGCAACAGGATATCCGTCTGCTGAGCGAGTCCGGTGCCGGGCGTGTGTCACAAGAAGTCGATGCCAATTGCCTGTATGTCGGCGGTTTTGCACGACAGGAAGATGTTCGGCTGGTCGAGCAGAGATTGAACAGTCTTGATATTCAGTCGAAATTTCAGACCCTGCAGGCAAATGGCGTAACGGCTTACTGGCTGAAAATAGCGCCTGAAAGCCGCCGCCTTGTGGAGCCTGGTCTGATCGCTCAAATGAGCCAGGATTTTCCGCAATTAAAAAATCAAATAATGTCGTGCGAAGGCATTGCAACGGGTCAGTAGTTTGCATAGAATGGCGCCCGCTTCGCAGCGAGCTGAAAATCTCGCAACGTAGCGAAAGTTGTCAACGCATGTAACCTCAGGTTTTTAATGAGAAAAAGGTTGACAGAAGGGTAGCATGAGTTGAGAATGCTGCCTCGCTTAGGAGGGGTTCCCGAGCGGCCAAAGGGATCAGACTGTAAATCTGACGTCTACGACTTCGAAGGTTCGAATCCTTCCCCCTCCACCAGATTTAGCGCAAGCTGCAAATTGCGCGGGTATAGTTTAGTGGTAGAACCTCAGCCTTCCAAGCTGATGATGCGGGTTCGATTCCCGCTACCCGCTCCAAGCTTGCAGCTTATGCATTGTGTTTTGCTCTTGTAGCTCAGTTGGTAGAGCACACCCTTGGTAAGGGTGAGGTCAGCGGTTCAAATCCGCTCAAGAGCTCCATTGCTAAAGGCAGATATGAAAATATCTGCCTTTGTTTTAGGTGGGTTGGCTGTGCTTGATCCGCCTGATGCCTTGTTTGGATTCTGCTTTTGGGGCAGGGGTATTCTGAATAAGGTGTTGAAAAACTCTCGTCAGGTCCGCATAATGGTCGGCCTGATTTTGCTTTTAGGTCAGTAGCTCAATTGGCAGAGCGACGGTCTCCAAAACCGTAGGTTGGGGGTTCGATTCCCTCCTGACCTGCCAGATTTCCTAGATGTAATCTGGCTTTCTTTTCACAGGATCTCCGTAGATGAATCCCAAGGCTGAAGCATCAGACTCTCGCTTTGATTTGCTGAAGTGGCTCCTGGTAGTCGTTTTGGTTGTCGTGGGTGTTGTCGGTAATCAGTATTATTCTGCTGAGCCGATCCTGTACCGTGTTCTCGCTCTCCTTGTTATTGCTGCTGTCGCCGCTTTCGTAGCGCTGCAGACTGGCAAAGGTAAGGCTTTTTTCGTTTTGGCGAAAGAAGCGCGCGCTGAGATTCGTAAAGTCGTTTGGCCTACTCGCCAAGAAACCACTCAAACCACTCTGATTGTTGTGGCGGTTGTGTTGGTTATGGCGTTGCTGTTGTGGGGGCTAGATTCCCTGCTCGGCTGGCTTGTTTCCTTGATAGTTGGCTAAGGGTGTCCCGTGGCTAAGCGTTGGTACGTAGTGCATGCTTACTCGGGTTACGAGAAGCATGTCATGCGCTCGTTGGTCGAGCGTGTGAAGCTGGCAGGCATGGAAGATGGCTTCGGCGAAATTCTGGTTCCCACTGAAGAAGTGGTTGAAATGCGTAATGGCCAGAAACGCAAAAGCGAACGTAAATTCTTCCCTGGTTATGTGCTTGTTCAGATGGACATGAATGAGGGTACTTGGCACTTGGTCAAGGATACTCCACGTGTCATGGGCTTCATCGGCGGTACTGCCGATAAGCCAGCTCCGATCACTGACAAGGAAGCAGAAGCTATTCTGCGTCGTGTTGCTGACGGTAGCGATAAGCCGAAGCCAAAAACATTGTTCGAGCCGGGTGAGGTTGTTCGTGTCACTGATGGTCCGTTCGCTGATTTTAACGGCACGGTCGAAGAAGTTAACTACGAAAAGAGCCGTATCCAAGTGGCGGTGCTCATTTTCGGACGCTCTACTCCGGTAGAGCTAGAGTTCAGCCAGGTCGAAAAGGCATAGTTGAGCTGCAATCCCATACCCCGCAGCCCAAGGCTGTGGGGTTTTTTCGTCACTGGGATATACGCGTAAGTAACCGGGGAGCCTTTATTGGCGCTTGAACCCGTAATTGGAGTGCCTCATGGCCAAGAAGATAACCGCATACATCAAGCTGCAAGTGAAAGCCGCTCAGGCTAACCCTAGCCCGCCAGTTGGTCCTGCTCTGGGTCAGCACGGTGTGAACATCATGGAATTCTGCAAAGCGTTCAACGCCCGTACTCAGGGTATTGAGCCAGGCTTGCCGACTCCAGTGATCATCACTGTATACAGCGACCGTAGCTTCACTTTCGAAACAAAAAGTACCCCTGCTTCGGTTCTGCTGAAGAAAGCTGCAGGCTTGACCAGCGGCTCGGCTCGCCCGAACACCGTTAAAGTTGGCACCGTGACTCGTGCTCAGCTGGAAGATATCGCTAAAGCGAAAAATGCGGATCTGACTGCTGCTGACATGGAAGCGGCCGTGCGTACCATCGCCGGTTCCGCTCGTAGCATGGGCCTTAACGTGGAGGGTGTGTAATGGCTAAGCTGACCAAGCGTCAAAAGGCAATCGCCAGCAAAATCGAAGCTGGCAAGTCCTACAACTTTGTAGACGCTGCTGCTCTGTTGGCTGAGCTGTCGACTGTCAAGTTCAGCGAGTCTGTAGACGTTGCTGTCAATCTGGGTGTTGATCCTCGTAAATCCGACCAGGTTGTTCGTAGCGCTACCGTACTGCCGCACGGCACCGGTAAAACTGTACGCGTTGCAGTTTTCACTCAGGGCCCTGCTGCTGAAGCTGCTCTGGCTGCTGGCGCTGATCGCGTTGGTATGGACGATCTGGCTGCTGAAATGAAAGCAGGCGATCTGAACTATGACGTCGTTATCGCTTCTCCTGATGCGATGCGTGTTGTAGGTCAGTTGGGTCAGATTCTCGGTCCCCGCGGTCTGATGCCTAACCCTAAAGTCGGCACTGTTACTCCTGACGTGGCTAACGCTGTCAAGAATGCCAAGGCTGGTCAGGTTCGTTATCGCACCGACAAAAACGGCATCATCCACACTTCCGTTGGCAAGGTCGGCTTCGACGCCGTCAAGCTGAAGGAAAACGTTGAAGCCCTGATCGCTGATCTGAAGCGTATCAAGCCAGCTTCCTCGAAAGGTATTTACGTCAAGCGCATTACCCTGAGCACCACCATGGGTCCTGGCCTGGTCATCGACCAAGGTTCGCTGGAAGCGTAAGACAAAACGGCATGGTTTTCCGTGCCGTTTGAAAGATTGGGGTCCCTGCCTGGCGGGGGCTATCCAAGACCGTAGGCGACGCAAGTCTTAAACCTCAAGCCTACGCAGATGGTGCTCCCGGTTCCTTACCGAATCAGACACCAAAACGACATCTGGCTTCGGTCGGATGAAACGGTAACAAGCAGGAGTTAAACCCGTGGCAATTAAACTCGAAGACAAGAAGGCCATCGTCGCTGAAGTCAACGAGGCTGCCAAAGCTGGTCTGTCCGCTGTCGTGGCTGATGCCCGTGGTGTGACGGTTGGCGCAATGACCGGACTCCGTAAAGAGGCTCGTGAAGCTGGCGTTTACGTACGTGTTGTACGTAACACCCTGCTCAAGCGCGCTGTTGCTGACACTGAATTCAGTGTCCTCAATGACGTGTTCACCGGCCCGACCTTGATCGCGTTCTCCAACGAACATCCTGGCGCTGCTGCCCGTCTGTTCAAGGAATTCGCTAAAGGTCAGGACAAGTTCGAGATCAAGGCAGCTGCGTTCGAGGGCAAGTTCCTCGCAGCTAATCAGATCGATGTACTGGCAAGCCTGCCGACCCGTAACGAAGCAATTTCTCAGCTGATGAGCGTGATTCAAGGCGCTACCAGCAAGTTGGCTCGTACTCTGGCGGCTGTTCGCGACCAAAAAGAAGCAGCTGCAGCTTAAGGCTGAGGCAAATCTTTTCGCGTATTTTTGTTTATTTTGATGGTCGCGTAGGCCGTCCCCCAATTCAGGAAATTGAGTCATGTCCATCTCTCAAGACGATATCCTTAACGCCGTAGCTGAAATGTCCGTTCTGCAAGTTGTAGAGCTGATCAAGGCTTTCGAAGAGAAGTTCGGCGTTACTGCTGCTGCTGGCTCTGCTGGCCCAGCTGTTGCTGCAGCTGTTGTTGAAGAACAAACTGAATTCAACGTCATGCTGCTGGAAGCTGGCGAGAAGAAAGTTAACGTGATCAAGGCTGTACGTGAGCTGACCGGTCTGGGCCTGAAAGAAGCCAAGGCAGTCGTTGACGGCGCGCCAGGCATCGTTCTGGAAGCTGTTGCCAAAGACGCAGCTGACAAAGCAAAAGCTACCCTGGAAGAAGCAGGCGCTAAAGTCGAGCTGAAATAAGCATCGACTTTGAGTGTCCAGCCCACGCGTTTAGCGAAAGGCTGATGGCTGGTGGCTTTTGCCACCGGCCTTTTTCCGTTATAGATGATTGGCGCTGTCAACGTCTGTAACGTGCGGTATCCACCGATGGCGGTGGCGCAAACCAAGGGGTTTGCAAGATTTTCTGGCTGCTTCCGTCGGGAGGGAGCCAAACAAGCAGGTGACCAAGCTGGGGAACGCTGATGGCTTACTCATATACTGAGAAAAAACGTATCCGCAAGGACTTTAGCAAGTTGCCGGACGTAATGGATGTGCCGTATCTCTTGGCCATCCAGCTGGATTCGTATCGCGAATTCCTGCAGGCGGGAGCGACCAAAGATCAGTTCCGCGACGTCGGTCTGCATGCAGCCTTCAAATCCGTTTTCCCGATCATCAGCTACTCCGGCAATGCTGCGCTGGAGTATGTAGGTTATCGCTTGGGCGAACCGGCATTTGATGTCAAGGAATGCGTGCTGCGCGGTGTGACTTACGCAGTACCTCTGCGGGTCAAGGTCCGTCTGATCATTTTCGACAAAGAATCGTCGAACAAAGCGATCAAGGACATCAAAGAGCAAGAAGTCTACATGGGTGAAATCCCCCTGATGACTGAAAACGGTACCTTTGTAATCAATGGCACCGAGCGCGTTATCGTGTCTCAGCTTCACCGTTCGCCAGGCGTATTCTTCGACCACGACCGTGGCAAGACGCACAGCTCCGGCAAGCTGCTTTACTCCGCTCGTATCATTCCTTACCGCGGTTCGTGGCTGGACTTCGAGTTCGATCCGAAAGACTGCGTATTCGTCCGTATCGACCGTCGTCGCAAGCTGCCTGCGTCCGTACTTCTGCGCGCGCTGGGTTACACCACCGAGCAAGTACTCGATGCTTTCTATACCACCAACGTATTCCATGTTCGCGGCGAAAACCTGAACCTGGAACTGGTGCCTCAGCGCCTGCGTGGTGAAATTGCCGTTCTGGATATTCTGGACGACAAGGGCAAGGTCATTGTCGAGCAGGGTCGTCGTATCACTGCTCGTCACATCAATCAGCTGGAAAAAGCCGGGATCAAAGAGCTGGAAGTACCCCTGGACTACGTCCTGGGTCGTACGACTGCCAAGGTCATCGTGCATCCGGCAACAGGTGAGATCATTGCCGAGTGCAACACCGAGCTGAACACCGAAATCCTTGGCAAGATCGCCAAGGCTCAGGTTGTTCGCATCGAAACGCTGTACACCAACGATATCGATTGCGGTCCATTCGTTTCCGATACGTTGAAGATCGACTCCACCAGCAACCAACTGGAAGCGCTGGTCGAGATCTATCGCATGATGCGTCCTGGTGAGCCACCGACCAAGGATGCTGCTGAAACCCTGTTCAACAACCTGTTCTTCAGTCCTGAGCGTTATGACCTGTCTGCTGTCGGTCGGATGAAGTTCAACCGTCGTATCGGTCGTACCGAAATCGAAGGTTCGGGCGTGTTGTGCAAGGAAGATATCGTCGCGGTTCTCAAGACCCTCGTGGATATCCGTAACGGCAAAGGCATCGTCGATGACATCGACCACCTCGGTAACCGTCGTGTTCGCTGCGTAGGCGAGATGGCCGAGAACCAGTTCCGTGTAGGTCTGGTCCGCGTCGAGCGCGCTGTTAAAGAACGTCTGTCCATGGCAGAAAGCGAAGGCCTGATGCCTCAGGACCTGATCAATGCCAAGCCTGTTGCGGCAGCGGTCAAAGAGTTCTTCGGTTCCAGCCAGCTTTCCCAGTTCATGGACCAGAACAACCCGCTTTCCGAGATTACTCACAAGCGTCGTGTTTCGGCACTCGGCCCTGGCGGTCTGACCCGTGAGCGCGCCGGCTTTGAAGTTCGAGACGTTCACCCGACTCACTACGGTCGCGTGTGCCCGATCGAAACGCCGGAAGGTCCGAACATCGGCCTGATCAACTCCCTGGCGGCCTATGCCCGCACCAACCAGTATGGTTTCCTCGAGAGCCCGTACCGTGTTGTGAAGGAAGGTCTGGTAACCGACGAAATCGTATTCCTTTCGGCGATCGAAGAAGCTGACCACGTCATTGCCCAGGCCTCGGCCGCAATGAACGACAAGCAAGAGCTGATCGACGAGCTGGTTGCTGTGCGTCACTTGAACGAATTCACCGTCAAGGCGCCAGCCGACGTCACCCTGATGGACGTTTCGCCCAAGCAGGTTGTCTCGGTAGCGGCCTCGTTGATCCCGTTCCTCGAGCACGACGACGCCAACCGTGCGTTGATGGGTTCGAACATGCAGCGTCAGGCTGTACCTACGCTGCGTGCCGACAAGCCGCTGGTAGGTACCGGCATGGAGCGCAACGTTGCCCGTGACTCCGGCGTTTGTGTCGTGGCTCGTCGTGGTGGTGTGATCGACTCGGTTGACGCCAGCCGTATCGTGGTTCGCGTTGCTGATGACGAAGTTGAAACAGGTGAGGCAGGTGTAGATATCTACAACCTGACCAAGTACACCCGTTCGAACCAGAACACCTGCATCAACCAGCGTCCGCTGGTCAGCAAGGGTGACCGTGTTCAGCGTAGCGACATCATGGCCGACGGCCCGTCCACCGACATGGGTGAGCTGGCACTGGGTCAGAACATGCGCATCGCGTTCATGGCCTGGAACGGTTTCAACTTCGAAGACTCCATCTGTCTTTCCGAGCGTGTCGTTCAGGAAGATCGCTTCACCACGATCCACATTCAGGAACTGACCTGTGTGGCGCGTGACACCAAGCTTGGGCCTGAAGAAATCACAGCTGACATCCCGAACGTGGGTGAAGCTGCTCTGAACAAGCTGGACGAAGCCGGTATCGTTTATGTAGGTGCCGAAGTCGGCGCTGGCGACATCCTGGTAGGCAAGGTCACTCCGAAAGGCGAGACCCAGCTGACGCCGGAAGAAAAACTGTTGCGCGCGATCTTCGGCGAGAAGGCCAGCGACGTTAAAGACACCTCCTTGCGTGTGCCGACCGGCACCAAAGGAACTGTCATTGACGTTCAGGTCTTCACCCGTGA
This sequence comes from Pseudomonas syringae, assembly GCF_023278085.1. NCBI lineage: Bacteria > Pseudomonadati > Pseudomonadota > Gammaproteobacteria > Pseudomonadales > Pseudomonadaceae > Pseudomonas > Pseudomonas syringae. Next base: position 561,621 of record NZ_CP066265.1, read on the forward strand.
TGGTGTTGAGCGTGATGCACGTGCCCTGTCCATCGAGAAGTCGCAACTCGACGAGATCCGCAAGGATCTGAACGAAGAGTTCCGTATTGTCGAAGGCGCTACTTTCGAACGTCTGCGCTCTGCGCTGGTGGGTCGTGTAGCAGAAGGCGGTGCCGGCCTCAAGAAAGGTCAGGAAATCACCAACGAAGTGCTCGACGGTCTTGAGCATGGTCAGTGGTTCAAGCTGCGCATGGCTGAAGACGCTCTGAACGAGCAGCTTGAGAAAGCGCAGGCTTACATCGTTGATCGTCGTCGTCTTCTGGATGACAAGTTCGAAGACAAGAAGCGCAAACTGCAGCAGGGCGATGACCTGGCTCCAGGCGTGCTGAAAATCGTCAAGGTTTACCTGGCAATCCGTCGTCGCATCCAGCCGGGCGACAAGATGGCCGGTCGTCACGGTAACAAAGGTGTGGTCTCCGTGATCATGCCGGTTGAAGACATGCCGCACGATGCCAATGGCACGCCGGTGGACATCGTCCTCAACCCGCTCGGTGTACCTTCGCGTATGAACGTGGGTCAGATTCTCGAAACTCACCTTGGCCTCGCAGCCAAAGGTCTGGGCGAGAAGATCAACCGCATGCTCGAAGAGCAGCGTAAAGTAGTTGAGCTGCGCAAGTTCCTGAACGAGATCTACAACGAGATCGGTGGTCGCCAGGAAAGTCTGGAAGACCTCTCCGACAAGGAGATCCTCGATCTCGCGAAGAACCTTCGCAACGGCGTGCCGATGGCTACTCCGGTGTTCGACGGTGCTAAAGAAAGCGAAATCAAGGCAATGCTCAAACTGGCAGATATGCCGGAAAGCGGCCAGATGCAGCTGTTTGACGGTCGTACTGGCAACAAGTTTGAGCGCCCGGTAACGGTCGGCTACATGTACATGCTGAAGCTGAACCACTTGGTGGACGACAAGATGCACGCGCGTTCCACTGGTTCGTACAGCCTGGTTACCCAGCAGCCGCTGGGTGGTAAGGCACAGTTCGGTGGTCAGCGTTTCGGGGAGATGGAAGTGTGGGCGCTGGAAGCATACGGCGCGGCGTACACTCTGCAAGAAATGCTCACAGTGAAGTCGGACGATGTGAACGGTCGTACCAAGATGTACAAAAACATCGTGGACGGCGATCACCGTATGGAGCCGGGCATGCCCGAGTCTTTCAACGTGTTGATCAAAGAAATCCGTTCGCTCGGTATCGATATCGATCTGGAAACCGAATAACACGTGACGCGAATCGGGGGCAGGGCGGTCATGCCTGCTCCCTGCTCCGCCAGGAGGAAAAGCCTTGAAAGACTTACTGAATTTGCTGAAAAACCAGGGTCAGGTCGAAGAGTTCGACGCAATCCGTATCGGACTTGCATCGCCTGAGATGATCCGTTCCTGGTCGTTCGGTGAAGTTAAAAAGCCGGAAACCATCAACTACCGTACGTTCAAGCCTGAGCGCGACGGTCTGTTCTGCGCCAAGATCTTTGGCCCGGTAAAAGATTACGAGTGCCTGTGCGGTAAGTACAAGCGCCTGAAGCATCGCGGCGTCATCTGCGAAAAATGCGGTGTTGAAGTGGCACTGGCCAAGGTTCGTCGCGAGCGTATGGCTCACATCGAACTGGCTTCGCCGGTTGCCCACATCTGGTTCCTGAAATCGCTGCCGTCCCGTATCGGCTTGCTGATGGACATGACCCTGCGTGATATCGAACGCGTTCTCTACTTCGAGAGCTATGTCGTTATCGATCCAGGCATGACCACCCTTGAAAAAGGTCAGCTGCTGAACGACGAGCAGTACTTCGAAGCTCTCGAAGAGTTCGGTGACGACTTCGACGCCCGCATGGGTGCTGAAGCGGTCCGCGAGCTGCTGCACGCTATCGATCTGGAACACGAAATCGGCCGTCTGCGTGAAGAAATTCCGCAAACCAATTCCGAAACCAAGATCAAGAAGCTGTCCAAGCGTCTGAAACTGATGGAAGCCTTCCAGGGTTCCGGCAACCTCCCTGAGTGGATGGTGCTGACCGTTCTGCCGGTTCTGCCGCCAGATCTGCGTCCTCTGGTTCCGCTTGACGGTGGCCGTTTCGCGACGTCCGACCTCAACGATCTGTATCGTCGAGTGATCAACCGTAACAACCGTCTGAAACGTCTGCTGGACCTGTCTGCTCCCGATATCATCGTGCGCAACGAAAAGCGCATGCTGCAGGAAGCAGTCGATGCTCTGCTCGACAACGGTCGTCGTGGTCGCGCCATCACCGGTTCGAACAAGCGTCCTCTGAAATCCCTGGCTGACATGATCAAGGGTAAGCAGGGTCGTTTCCGTCAGAACTTGCTCGGTAAGCGTGTTGACTACTCGGGTCGTTCGGTAATTACCGTAGGTCCGACCCTGCGTCTGCACCAGTGCGGTCTGCCGAAGAAAATGGCTCTCGAGCTGTTCAAGCCGTTCATTTTCGGCAAGCTGGAAATGCGTGGCCTGGCCACGACCATCAAAGCTGCCAAGAAAATGGTCGAGCGCGAGCTGCCAGAAGTCTGGGACGTTCTTGCCGAAGTCATTCGCGAACACCCAGTGCTCCTGAACCGTGCGCCAACGCTTCACCGTCTTGGCATCCAGGCATTTGAACCGGTTCTGATCGAAGGTAAGGCTATCCAGCTGCACCCGCTGGTCTGCGCTGCGTACAACGCCGACTTCGACGGTGACCAGATGGCTGTTCACGTGCCTTTGACGCTGGAAGCCCAGCTTGAAGCGCGCGCACTGATGATGTCGACCAACAACATCCTGTCGCCAGCCAACGGTGAGCCAATCATCGTTCCTTCGCAGGACGTTGTACTGGGTCTGTACTACATGACTCGTGAAGCGATCAACGCCAAGGGCGAAGGTCGTGTGTTTGCGGATCTGCAGGAAGTCGACCGCGTATTCCGCGCCGGCGAAGCGGCTCTGCACGCCAAGGTCAAGGTTCGCATCCACGAAACGGTCAATGACCGTGACGGTGGCAGCGTCAAGAACACCCGTATCGTCGACACCACTGTCGGTCGTGCGCTGCTGTTCCAGGTGGTTCCGGCCGGCCTGTCCTACGACGTCGTCAACCAGCCGATGAAGAAGAAGGCGATCTCCAAGCTGATCAACCAGTGCTATCGCGTGGTTGGTTTGAAAGAGACCGTGATCTTCGCTGACCAGTTGATGTACACCGGTTTTGCCTACTCGACCATTTCGGGTGTTTCCATCGGCGTTAACGACTTCGTTATCCCGGATGAAAAAGCCCGCATCATCGACGCGGCCACCGAAGAAGTTAAAGAGATCGAAAGCCAGTACGCTTCGGGCCTGGTTACTCAGGGCGAGAAGTACAACAAGGTAATCGACCTTTGGTCCAAGGCGAACGACGAAGTCTCGAAAGCGATGATGTCGAACCTGTCCAAAGAACGCGTTATCGATCGTCACGGCGTCGAAGTTGATCAGGAATCCTTCAACTCGATGTACATGATGGCTGACTCCGGGGCGCGTGGTTCTGCTGCCCAGATCCGTCAGTTGGCCGGTATGCGTGGTCTGATGGCCAAGCCTGACGGCTCCATCATCGAAACGCCGATCACTGCGAACTTCCGTGAAGGTTTGAGCGTACTTCAGTACTTCATCTCCACTCACGGTGCTCGTAAGGGTCTTGCGGATACCGCGTTGAAAACCGCTAACTCCGGTTATCTGACTCGCCGTCTGGTAGACGTGGCTCAGGATCTGGTCGTTACCGAGGTGGATTGCGGTACCGAACACGGCCTGCTGATGACACCGCACATTGAAGGCGGTGACGTTGTAGAGCCGCTGGGTGAGCGCGTATTGGGTCGAGTCATCGCCCGTGACGTGTTCAAGCCAGGTACGGAAGAAATCATCGTGCCTGCTGGCACCCTGGTTGACGAGAAGTGGGTCGAGTTCATCGAGCTGAACAGCATCGACGAAGTGATCGTTCGTTCGCCAATCAGCTGTGAAACCCGCTACGGCATCTGCGCCAAGTGCTACGGTCGCGACCTGGCACGCGGTCACCAGGTCAACATCGGTGAAGCTGTCGGCGTAATCGCTGCACAGTCGATCGGTGAGCCGGGTACCCAGCTGACCATGCGTACGTTCCACATCGGTGGTGCGGCAAGCCGGACCTCGGCAGCCGACAGCGTTCAGGTGAAGAATGGCGGTACTGTCCGTCTGCATAACCTGAAGCACGTAGAGCGTGTTGACGGTCACCTGGTTGCGGTATCCCGTTCCGGTGAGCTGGCAATCGCTGATGACTTCGGTCGCGAGCGTGAGCGTTACAAGCTGCCATACGGTGCAGTGATTTCGGTGAAGGAAGGCGACAAGGTCGACGCTGGCTCTATCGTAGCCAAGTGGGATCCGCACACTCACCCAATCGTCACCGAGATGAAAGGTACTGTTACCTACGTAGGCATGGAAGAAGGCATCACGATCAAGCGTCAGACAGACGAATTGACCGGTATGACCAACATTGAAGTGCTCGACGCCAAAGACCGCCCGGCTGCTGGCAAGGACATTCGTCCTGCCGTGAAGATGGTCGGTCTGGATGGCAAGGATCTGCTGTTGCCAGGTACTGACGTACCGGCCCAGTACTTCCTGCCGGCTAACGCCCTTGTTGGTGTGGCTGACGGTGCGCAGATTGCGATCGGTGATGTTATCGCTCGTATCCCGCAGGAAACGTCGAAGACTCGTGACATCACCGGTGGTCTGCCGCGTGTTGCCGACCTGTTCGAAGCGCGTCGTCCGAAAGAGGCGTCGATCCTTGCAGAAGTCAGCGGTACCATCGCATTCGGCAAAGAGACCAAGGGCAAGCGCCGTCTGGTCATTACCCCGAATGACGGTAGCGATCCGTACGAGGAGCTGATTCCGAAGTGGCGTCACCTGAACGTCTTCGAAGGCGAACAAGTGAATCGCGGCGAAGTTATCTCCGACGGTCCTAGCGACCCACACGACATCCTGCGTCTGCTGGGTGTGAGTGCGCTGGCCAAGTACATCGTCAACGAGATTCAGGACGTATACCGTCTGCAAGGCGTGAAGATCAACGACAAGCACATCGAGACCATTCTGCGTCAGATGCTGCGTAAAGTTGAGATTGCCGAGTCTGGCGATTCCAGTTTCATCAAGGGCGACCAGATGGAACTGACTCACGTACTGGTAGAAAACGAGCGTTTGGGTGCGGACGACAAGTTTGTCTCCAAATTCACTCGCGTGTTGCTGGGTATCACCAAGGCATCGCTGTCCACCGAGTCGTTCATCTCCGCGGCCTCCTTCCAGGAGACAACCCGCGTACTGACCGAAGCGGCTGTGACAGGCAAGCGCGATTACCTGCGCGGCCTGAAGGAAAACGTGGTTGTGGGTCGTCTGATCCCGGCCGGTACCGGTCTGGCTTATCACAGCGAGCGCAAGCGTCGCCGTGAAATGGACAAACCGACCCGTGTCAGCGCAAGCGAAGTAGAAGCTGCTCTGACCGAGGCGTTGAACTCCAGCGGTAACTAAGACCAAAGCCTCGGCATTTTCATTCGGCAGGCAGCACATTTCGTGCTGTTTGCCAGACGAAGCGGCCGGGGCTTTGTCTTGACTGGGGGCGGGATCCTCTTTAGACTCTTGTACCCCTAAATTTGGCGGGGCCTATGCCCTGTCATTTGCTTTTCTTGTAAGACAATAGCGTCGCAAGACAACAGTGGAGCTAGTAGATGGCAACTATCAACCAGCTGGTACGTCAGCCGCGTAAGCGTATCGTCGAGAAATCCGACGTGCCTGCGCTGCAGAACTGCCCGCAACGTCGCGGTGTGTGCACTCGTGTGTATACCACCACGCCGAAAAAACCTAACTCGGCATTGCGTAAAGTCTGCCGTGTGCGCCTGACCAACGGTTTCGAGGTTTCCTCGTACATCGGTGGTGAAGGTCACAACCTGCAAGAGCACAGCGTGGTACTGATCCGTGGCGGTCGTGTAAAAGACTTGCCAGGTGTTCGTTATCACACCGTTCGTGGTTCTCTGGATACTTCCGGCGTTAAAGGCCGTAACCAGGGTCGCTCGAAATACGGTACCAAGAAGCCTAAGTAGTCTTTGGCTTCTGTTTGAAATTGCAGATTTCTATTTTTCTGAGTCGATAAGAGTAAGGTCGGGCGCATCCTTCGCTGGATGGTGGTCCCGAGCTAACCTGAAGACCGTTTGAGGGCTTATCCATGCCAAGAAGACGCGTAGCAGCCAAGCGCGATGTGCTTGACGATCCAAAATACGGCAGCCAGATTTTGGCCAAGTTCATGAACCACGTGATGGAAAGCGGCAAGAAAGCCGTTGCCGAGCGTATCGTTTATGGCGCGCTGGAAAAGGTTAAAGAACGCAAGAACAGCGATCCCCTGGAAATCTTCGAGAAAGCTCTCGACGCCATCGCTCCGCTGGTCGAAGTGAAGTCGCGCCGTGTAGGCGGTGCTACTTACCAGGTTCCTGTTGAAGTTCGTCCGTCCCGTCGTAATGCTCTGGCAATGCGCTGGCTGGTAGACTTCGCGCGCAAGCGCGGTGAGAAGTCTATGGCTCTGCGTTTGGCTGGCGAACTGATGGACGCCGCCGAAGGTAAAGGTGCTGCAGTCAAGAAGCGTGAAGACGTGCACCGTATGGCTGAAGCCAACAAGGCTTTCTCGCACTACCGCTTCTAATTTCAGCGTCACTAATTTTGCGAGGGCTTTATGGCTCGTACTACTCCGATTGGCCGCTACCGTAACATTGGTATCGTCGCTCACGTGGATGCTGGTAAAACCACCACCACCGAGCGCGTCCTTTTTTACACCGGCAAAAGCCACAAAATGGGCGAGGTGCATGATGGCGCCGCGACCACGGACTGGATGGTTCAGGAGCAGGAGCGTGGTATTACCATTACTTCTGCTGCTATTACTGCCTTCTGGCAGGGTTCCGAGAAGCAGCACAAAGACCAATACCGCTTCAACGTCATTGACACCCCGGGCCACGTAGACTTCACCATTGAAGTTGAGCGTTCCCTGCGTGTGCTCGACGGCGCGGTCGTTGTGTTCTGTGGTACTTCCGGCGTAGAGCCGCAGTCCGAAACCGTATGGCGTCAAGCCAACAAGTACGGTGTTCCACGTATCGTTTACGTGAACAAGATGGACCGTGCCGGTGCTAACTTTCTGCGCGTAATTGCTCAGATCAAGCAGCGTCTGGGTCACACTCCGGTGCCTATCCAGCTGGCTATCGGTGCTGAAGACAACTTCCAGGGTCAGATCGACCTGATGTCCATGGAAGCTGTCTACTGGAATGATGCCGACAAAGGTATGGTTCCGGTTCGTAAGCCTATCCCTGCTGAATTGCAGGAGCTGGCTGACGAATGGCGCAGCAACATGGTTGAGGCTGCGGCTGAAGCCAACGAAGAACTGATGAACAAATACCTTGAAGGTGAAGAGCTCACCAACGAGGAAATCAAGGCCGCTCTGCGTCAGCGTACTATCGCTGGTGAGATCGTTCTTGCTGTTTGCGGTTCTTCCTTCAAGAACAAGGGTGTTCCCCTGGTTCTCGACGCCGTGATCGACTACCTGCCGGCTCCAATCGACATTCCTGCTATCAAGGGTTCCGACCCTGATAACGAGGAAATTCAAATGGAGCGTCATGCAGACGACAACGAGCCGTTCTCGGCTTTGGCGTTCAAGATCGCTACCGACCCATTCGTGGGTACCTTGACGTTCGTCCGTGTGTACTCGGGCGTGTTGGCATCCGGCGACGGCGTGATCAACTCGGTCAAGGGCAAGAAAGAGCGCGTGGGCCGTATGGTGCAAATGCACGCAAACGCTCGCGAAGAGATCAAGGAAGTACGCGCTGGTGACATCGCGGCCCTGATCGGCATGAAGGACGTCACCACTGGTGAAACCTTGTGCAACGCTGACAAGCCAATCATCCTGGTTCGCATGGACTTCCCGGAGCCGGTTATTTCGGTTGCCGTTGAGCCAAAGACCAAGGATGACCAGGAAAAAATGGGTATCGCACTGGGCAAACTTGCTCAGGAAGACCCGTCTTTCCGCGTCAAAACTGATGAAGAGACTGGTCAAACGATCATCTCTGGCATGGGCGAGCTCCACCTGGACATCCTGGTTGACCGGATGCGCCGTGAGTTCAACGTCGAAGCCAACATCGGCAAGCCTCAGGTTTCCTATCGTGAGCGCATCACGAAGAACTGTGAAATCGAAGGCAAGTTCGTTCGTCAATCCGGCGGTCGTGGCCAGTTTGGTCATTGCTGGATCCGTTTTGCACCTGCTGACGAAGGTCAGGAAGGTCTGCAATTCGTAAACGAAGTGGTAGGTGGTGTTGTTCCCAAGGAATACATCCCGGCTATCCAGAAGGGCATCGAAGAGCAGATGAAGAACGGCGTTGTTGCCGGTTATCCGCTGATCGGCCTGAAGGCTACCGTGTTTGATGGTTCCTACCATGACGTCGACTCGAACGAGATGGCGTTTAAGGTGGCTGCTTCCATGGCGACCAAGCAACTGGCCCAGAAGGGCGGTGGTGAGTTGCTCGAGCCGATCATGGCGGTAGAGGTTGTTACGCCTGAAGACTATATGGGTGACGTGATGGGCGACCTTAACCGTCGTCGCGGCATGATCTTGGGTATGGAAGATACGGTCTCCGGCAAAGTAATTCGTGCCGAGGTTCCGTTGGGTGAGATGTTCGGTTATGCGACCGACGTTCGCTCCATGTCCCAGGGTCGCGCAAGCTACTCTATGGAATTCAAAAAATACAATACAGCTCCGTCGCACATCGTCGAAACTGTAACCAAAAAACAAGGCTGATTCAGCGCCTTTAGGCTAGGAGTTATTTGTCGTGGCTAAAGAAAAATTTGATCGTACCCTTCCGCACGTCAACGTTGGCACCATTGGTCACGTTGACCATGGTAAAACCACGCTGACCGCTGCTCTGACTCGCGTCTGCTCCGAAGTTTTCGGTTCGGCTCGTGTTGACTTCGACAAGATCGACAGCGCACCAGAAGAGAAGGCTCGCGGTATCACCATCAACACCGCTCACGTTGAGTACAACTCGCTGACGCGTCACTACGCTCACGTTGACTGCCCAGGTCACGCTGACTATGTGAAGAACATGATCACCGGTGCTGCCCAGATGGACGGCGCTATCCTGGTTTGTTCGGCCGCTGATGGTCCGATGCCACAAACCCGTGAGCACATCCTGCTGTCCCGTCAGGTTGGCGTTCCGTACATCGTGGTCTTCCTGAACAAGGCTGACCTGGTAGACGACGCTGAGCTGCTGGAACTGGTTGAGATGGAAGTGCGCGATCTGCTGAGCACTTACGACTTCCCAGGTGACGACACTCCGATCATCATCGGTTCTGCTCGTATGGCTCTGGAAGGCAAAGACGACAACGAAATGGGCACCACTGCCGTTCGTAAGCTGGTTGAGACTCTGGACAGCTACATTCCTCAGCCAGAGCGTGCTGTCGACAAGCCGTTCCTGATGCCAATCGAAGACGTGTTCTCGATCTCCGGTCGCGGTACTGTTGTGACTGGTCGTGTTGAGCGCGGTATCGTCAAGGTTCAGGATCCACTGGAAATCGTTGGTCTGCGTGACACTACTGTCACCACCTGCACCGGTGTTGAAATGTTCCGCAAGCTGCTCGACGAAGGTCGTGCTGGCGAGAACTGCGGCGTTCTGCTGCGTGGTACCAAGCGTGACGACGTTGAGCGTGGCCAGGTTCTGGTCAAGCCAGGCACCGTCAAGCCGCACACTCAGTTCGAAGCTGAAATCTACGTGCTGAGCAAAGAAGAAGGCGGCCGTCATACTCCGTTCTTCAAAGGCTACCGTCCACAGTTCTACTTCCGTACTACCGACGTAACTGGTAGCTGCGAACTGCCGGAAGGCGTAGAAATGGTTATGCCAGGTGATAACGTTAAAGTTTCCGTTACCCTGATCAAGCCAATCGCAATGGAAGATGGTCTGCGTTTCGCAATCCGTGAAGGCGGTCGTACCGTCGGCGCTGGCGTCGTAGCCAAAATCATCGCTTAAGCGTTGATTTCCAAAAAGAGCCCCCGCACTGCGGGGGCTTTTTTATTGGGTTGACACCCTGCTAGCACGTCTATAGAATTGCGCCTCCTTTTAACGGGCGTATTGCGCTCGGTGGGAACAGCAATCTGGAGTCTGAATCCAATGCAAAACCAGCAAATCCGTATCAGGTTGAAGGCTTTTGACCATCGCCTGATCGACCAATCAACCCAGGAAATCGTGGAAACCGCGAAACGTACTGGTGCACAGGTGCGTGGTCCGATTCCACTGCCGACTCGTAAAGAGCGGTTCACCGTTCTGGTTTCTCCGCACGTCAACAAAGACGCGCGCGACCAGTATGAGATCCGTACTCACAAGCGTGTTCTGGACATCGTCCAGCCAACGGATAAAACCGTTGACGCGCTTATGAAGCTTGATCTTGCGGCCGGTGTGGAAGTTCAGATCAGCCTCGGCTAAGACTTGGGTCTTAGTCGTGTAACGCTCTGAAATGGGCGGCCATAGCGGGTGAAAGCCCCGTACACTCATGAGGTTTACAACATGACTATTGGTGTAGTCGGTCGTAAATGCGGTATGACCCGTATTTTCACCGAAGAAGGTGTCTCCATTCCGGTTACGGTCATTGAGATCGAGCCGAATCGCGTCACTCAGTTCAAAACCGAAGAAACCGATGGCTATCGTGCAGTGCAAGTCACTGTCGGCGAGCGTCGCGCTTCGCGTGTCACAGCCGCTCAGGCTGGCCATTTCGCTAAAGCGAACGTAGCCGCCGGTCGTACCGTCATGGAGTTCCGTCTTGAAGAGGGCGACTACCAGGCTGGCGATCAGATCAATGCTGAAATCTTCGCTGCTGGTCAACTGGTTGATGTAACCGGTCAGTCCAAAGGTAAAGGCTTCCAGGGTACGATCAAGCGTTGGAATTTCCGTGGTCAAGACAATACCCACGGTAACTCCGTCTCTCACCGCGTCCCGGGCTCTATCGGCCAGTGCCAGACTCCTGGTCGTGTATTCAAGGGCAAAAAAATGTCCGGTCATATGGGCGCTGAGCGCGTGACCGTGCAGTCCCTCGAAGTAGTGCGCGTGGACGCTGAACGCAATCTGTTGTTGGTCAAGGGTGCTGTTCCTGGCGCTACTGGCGGCAACCTGGTTGTACGTCCAGCAGCCAAGGCTCGCGGTTAAGGGGAAGCTGACATGCAATTAAATGTAAATGACGCTCAGGCAATCGAAGTTTCCGAACTGACATTTGGCGGCGAATTCAACGAGACGCTGGTTCACCAGGCAGTCGTGGCCTACATGGCTGGCGGTCGTCAGGGTAGCAAGCAGCAGAAGACCCGTTCCGACGTTCGTGGTGGCGGTAAGCGCCCTTGGCGTCAGAAAGGTACTGGCCGTGCTCGTGCCGGTACTATCCGTAGCCCAATCTGGCGTGGCGGCGGTACCACTTTCGCGGCTCGTCCTCAGGATCACACTCAGAAGCTCAACAAGAAGATGTATCGCGCAGCACTGCGCTCCATCCTTGCTGAACTGGTTCGTACTGATCGTCTGGTCGTGGTTCAAGACTTCGCTGTTGAAGCACCGAAAACCAAAGATCTGCTGAACAAGCTGACTGGCATGGGCCTGACTGACGTCCTGATCGTGTCTGACGCTGTTGACCAGAATCTGTACCTGGCTGCTCGTAACCTGCCACACGTCGATGTACGTGATGTTCAAGGTTCCGATCCAGTTAGTCTGATCGCATACGACAAAGTGTTGATCACTGTGTCGGCCGTGAAGAAATTCGAGGAGCTGCTGGGATGAACCAGGAACGCGTATTTAAAGTTCTGCTTGGCCCGCACGTTTCCGAAAAGGCTACGGTTCTTGCAGACAAAAAAGGTCAGTTCGTTTTCAAGGTTGCTACTGACGCAACCAAGCTGGAAATCAAGAAGGCCGTCGAAAGCCTGTTCAGCGTGAAAGTAGAGCGTGTTACTACCCTGAATGTTCTGGGTAAGAGCAAGCGCACTGCTCGCGGTCTGGGCAAGCGTAATGACTGGAAGAAGGCAGTTATCTCCCTTCAGCCAGGCCAAGATCTCGATTTCAGCAGCAGTGCTGAGTAAGGAAGGGGTGCATCATGGCAATCGTTAAATGCAAACCGACTTCCCCTGGCCGCCGTTTTGTGGTCAAGGTGGTCAATCAGGAGCTGCATAAAGGCGCTCCTCACGCACCGCTGCTCGAGAAAAAATCGAAGACTGGTGGTCGTAACAACAATGGTCGTATTACTACCCGTCATATCGGTGGTGGCCATAAGCAGCATTATCGTCTGGTCGACTTCCGTCGCAACGACAAGGATGGCATCGCTGCCACCGTCGAGCGTATTGAATACGATCCAAACCGTACTGCTCACATTGCTCTGCTGCTTTACGCAGACGGCGAGCGCCGCTACATCATCGCCCCTAAAGGCGTGAGTGCTGGCGACCAGCTGATTGCAGGTGCTTTGGCACCAATCAAGCCGGGCAACGCTCTTCAACTGCGCAACATTCCAGTTGGTAGCACCGTACACGGCATCGAATTGAAGCCAGGTAAAGGCGCACAGATCGCACGTTCCGCTGGTGCTTCTGCACAGCTGATCGCTCGTGAAGGTGTGTACGTAACCCTGCGTCTTCGCTCCGGTGAAATGCGTAAAGTACTGTCTGAATGCCGTGCAACGCTGGGCGAAGTCTCGAACTCCGAGCACAGCCTTCGTTCGCTGGGTAAAGCTGGTGCCAAACGCTGGCGTGGCGTTCGCCCAACCGTTCGTGGTGTTGCCATGAACCCGGTTGACCACCCACATGGTGGTGGTGAAGGTCGTACCTCTGGTGGTCGTCATCCGGTATCGCCGTGGGGCTTCCCGACTAAGGGCGCGAAGACTCGTGGTAATAAGCGTACCGACAAAATGATCGTCCGTCGTCGCAAGTAAATAGAGGGATACGACAGTGCCACGTTCTCTGAAAAAAGGTCCTTTTATTGATCTTCACCTACTGAAGAAGATCGAAGTGGCGGCGGAAAAGAACGATCGCAAACCGGTGAAAACCTGGTCGCGTCGTTCGATGATCCTGCCACAAATGGTCGGTCTGACCATTGCAGTGCATAACGGTCGTCAACATGTTCCAGTTCTCGTGAACGAAGACATGGTCGGCCATAAACTAGGCGAGTTTGCCGGTACCCGCACATATCGTGGGCACGTGGCAGACAAGAAAGCCAAGCGTTAAGGGGTAAGGAACGATGGAAGTAGCCGCTAAGTTGTCGGGCGCTCGAATCTCCGCCCAGAAAGCCCGCTTGGTCGCCGACCAGATCCGCGGGAAGAAGGTGGGCGAAGCGCTCAACCTGTTGGCTTTCAGCAGTAAGAAAGCCGCCGAGATCCTGAAGAAAGTGCTGGAGTCGGCTGTAGCCAACGCCGAGCATAACGAAGGCGCAGACGTTGATGACCTCAAGGTCTCCACCGTTTTCGTCAACGAAGGGCGTTCGCTGAAGCGCATCATGCCACGTGCTAAAGGCCGTGCTGATCGCATCGTCAAGCGGTCTTGCCATATCACTGTCAAGGTTGCTGACAAGTAACGGAGTCGAAGAGATGGGTCAGAAAGTACATCCCATTGGCATTCGCCTGGGAATCGTCAAGGAGCACACCTCCGTCTGGTACGCAGACGGTCGGACTTATGCGGACTATTTGTTCGCTGATCTGAAAGTGCGTGAGTACCTCCAAGACAAATTAAAAAGCGCGTCCGTCAGCCGTATCGATATCCATCGTCCGGCTCAGACAGCACGTATCACCATCCACACTGCTCGTCCTGGTATCGTTATCGGGAAGAAAGGTGAAGATGTTGAGAAACTGCGTCAGGACCTGACCAAGCAAATGGGTGTGCCTGTGCACATCAATATCGAAGAGATCCGCAAGCCGGAGCTTGACGGTATGCTGGTTGCGCAGAGCGTAGCTCAGCAGCTGGAGCGTCGCGTAATGTTCCGTCGCGCTATGAAGCGCGCTGTTCAGAACGCCATGCGCATTGGTGCCAAAGGCATCAAAATCCAAGTGAGCGGTCGTCTCGGCGGTGCTGAAATCGCACGTACTGAATGGTATCGCGAAGGTCGTGTGCCACTGCACACCCTGCGTGCCGACATCGACTATGCCAACTACGAAGCTCACACCACTTACGGTGTGATCGGTGTAAAGGTTTGGATCTTCAAAGGCGAAGTAATTGGTGGTCGCCAAGAAGAACTGAAACCACAAGCACCAGCGCCTCGTAAAAAAGCTGCTAAGTAAGGGGTACGCCAAATGTTGCAACCAAAGCGTACGAAGTTCCGCAAGCAGATGACCGGCCACAACCGTGGTCTGGCACTGCGCGGTAGCAAAGTCAGCTTCGGCGAGTTCGCGCTGAAGTCTGTAGCTCGTGGTCGTCTCACCGCTCGTCAGATCGAGTCAGCGCGTCGTGCTCTGACCCGTCACGTTAAACGTGGCGGCAAGATCTGGATCCGTGTATTCCCGGACAAGCCTGTCACCAAGAAGCCACTCGAAGTTCGGATGGGTAAAGGTAAGGGTAACGTGGAGTACTGGGTTGCCCAGATTCAGCCAGGCAAAGTCCTGTATGAAATCGAGGGTGTTACTGAAGAGCTGGCGCGTGAGGCTTTCGCCCTGGCTGCTGCAAAGCTGCCGCTCGCCACCTCCTTTGTTAAGCGGACGGTGATGTGATGAAAGCGAATGAACTTCGTGAAAAATCAGCACAGCAGCTGAACGAGCAACTGCTCGGCCTGCTGCGCGACCAGTTCAATCTGCGTATGCAGAAAGCAACTGGCCAGTTGGGGCAGTCTCATCTGCTCTCGCAAGTTAAGCGTGACATCGCTCGCGTGAAAACTGTGCTCAACCAGCAGGCAGGTAAGTAATCATGGCTGAAGCCGAAAAAACTGTCCGTACGCTGACTGGCCGTGTTGTCAGCGACAAGATGGACAAGACCATCACCGTTCTGATCGAGCGTCGCGTAAAGCACCCGATCTACGGTAAATACGTTAAGCGTTCGACTAAGCTGCACGCGCACGACGAAACCAATCAATGCCACATCGGCGACAAGGTCACGATTCGTGAAACTCGTCCGGTAGCCAAGACTAAATCTTGGGCGTTGGTTGATATCCTCGAACGCGCTGTGGAAGTCTAAGGACTAGGGGTCGGAGAAATTATATGATTCAGACTCAATCCATGCTCGATGTGGCCGATAACAGCGGCGCTCGCCGCGTTATGTGCATCAAGGTGCTGGGTGGCTCCCATCGTCGTTACGCTGGTATTGGTGACATCATCAAAGTGACCGTCAAGGAAGCAATTCCGCGCGGCAAGGTGAAAAAAGGCCAAGTGATGACTGCAGTTGTAGTCCGCACTCGCCACGGTGTTCGTCGTGCAGACGGCTCCATCATCCGCTTTGACGGCAACGCTGCTGTTCTGTTGAACAACAAGCAAGAGCCGATCGGTACCCGTATCTTTGGGCCAGTGACCCGTGAACTTCGTACTGAGAAGTTCATGAAGATCGTCTCGCTCGCCCCTGAAGTGCTTTAAGGAGATCCGACATGCAAAAGATTCGTCGTGACGACGAGATCATCGTGATCGCCGGCAAAGACAAAGGTAAGCGCGGTAAGGTGCTCAAGGTTCTCGCTGACGACCGTCTGGTCGTTGGTGGGATCAACCTGGTGAAGCGTCATACCAAGCCAAACCCGATGTCGGGCGTACAGGGCGGTATCGTCGAGAAAGAAGCGCCACTGCACGCTTCCAACGTCGCCATTTTCAACGGCGCAACCAACAAGGCTGACCGCGTTGGTTTCAAAGTTGAAGACGGCAAGAAAATTCGTGTCTTCAAGTCGACCCAAAAAGCGGTTGATGCTTGAACACTGCTAGGTAGAAGACCATGGCACGACTAAAAGAGATTTACCGGAAGGAAATCGCTCCGAAACTTAAGGAAGAACTTAAGCTTTCGAACGTGATGGAAGTTCCGCGCGTTACCAAAATCACCCTGAACATGGGTCTGGGCGAAGCGATCGGCGACAAAAAAGTCATCGAGCACGCTGTTGCTGACCTGGAAAAGATCACCGGTCAAAAGGTCGTTGTGACTTACGCTCGGAAATCCATCGCTGGCTTTAAAGTCCGTGAAGGTTGGCCGATCGGCGTCAAAGTGACTCTGCGCCGCGATCGTATGTACGAGTTCCTGGATCGTCTGCTGTCGATCTCCCTGCCTCGGGTTCGCGACTTCCGCGGCCTGAATGCCAAGTCCTTCGATGGTCGTGGTAACTACAGCATGGGCGTCAAAGAGCAGATCATTTTCCCGGAAATTGACTACGACAAGATCGATGCTCTTCGCGGTCTGGACATCACCCTGACCACCACTGCCAAGAACGATGATGAAGGTCGCGCATTGTTGCGTGCTTTCAAATTCCCGTTCCGCAACTGATTGGAGTAGGACAATGGCCAAGATGAGCATGAAAAACCGTGAGCTGAAGCGTCAGCTCACTGTTGCCAAGTACGCCAAGAAGCGTGCAGAGCTGAAAGCTATCATCGTCGATCTGAACGCAAGTCCAGAAGCGCGTTGGGAAGCTACCGTAGCCCTGCAGAAGCAACCACGTGACGCAAGCGCTGCGCGCATGCGTAACCGTTGCCGCATCACTGGTCGTCCACACGGCGTCTATCGCAAGTTCGGCCTCGGCCGTAACAAGCTGCGTGAAGCAGCTATGCGTGGCGACGTTCCAGGTCTGGTTAAGGCCAGCTGGTAAGGCGCACCTCTCGTTTCCTTCCGGCCGGTCACGCAAGTCACTGGTCGGGATGAAGCCTGAATTTGGATCAAGCCCCTTTTGGGGCTTGATTCATTTCCGGGGTAGGACTAGAATTGCCGGCTCGCCTGAGCCCGTGTTTTTACGTGCCCGGAAGTTCTCGGCGATCAAGCTGTAGCCGCAAGGCTAATTATTTTGTTTTAGGAGCGTCTAGCCCATGAGTATGCAGGACCCGTTAGCGGACATGCTAACTCGTATCCGTAATGCCCAGATGGCTGAAAAGCCCGTCGTAAGCATGCCATCTTCCACGTTGAAGGTTGCTGTAGCAAAAGTCCTGAAGGACGAAGGCTACATTGCGGGTTATCAGATCAGCAGCGAAGTTAAATCCTCGCTGTCCATTGAGCTTAAGTACTTCGAAGGCCGTCCGGTCATCGAAGAGGTTAAGCGCGTCAGCCGCCCAGGCTTGCGTCAGTACAAGTCCTCCGATGATCTGCCGAAAGTTCGTGGCGGTCTTGGTGTGTCTATCGTCTCCACCAGTAAAGGTGTGATGACGGATCGTGCTGCGCGCGCTGCCGGTGTCGGTGGCGAAGTGCTTTGCACTGTGTTCTAAGGGGGGATAAGCATGTCACGCGTCGCTAAGAACCCCGTTAAGTTGCCATCCGGCGTCGAAGTCAAACTCGTCGGCCAGCAGCTTTCGGTGAAGGGTGCCAAGGGCACTCTAGAACTGAACATCCATTCGTCCGTTGAGATTGTTGAAGAAGCTGGTGAGCTGCGTTTCGCTGCTCGCAATGGCGATCAACAAACCCGCGCAATGGCAGGCACCACTCGTGCACTGGTAAACAATATGGTCCAAGGCGTAAGCCAAGGCTTCGAGCGCAAGCTCCAGCTGGTCGGTGTTGGTTACAAGGCGCAAGCAAAAGGCACGGTATTGAACCTTGCACTTGGCTTCTCGCACCCAGTGGACTACGAATTGCCGAATGGCATCACCGCTGAGACCCCCAGCCAGACCGATATCCTGATTCGCGGTATCGATAAGCAGTTGGTTGGTCAAGTGGCCGCTGAGATCCGCGACTTCCGCCGTCCTGAGCCTTACAAAGGCAAAGGTGTGCGTTACGCAGACGAAGTCGTCCGCCGTAAAGAAGCCAAGAAGAAGTAGGGCATAGCAAATGACCGTCAAAAAAGTTACCCGACTGCGTCGCGCTCGCAAAGCACGCCTGAAAATGCACGAGCTAGAAGTCGTGCGTCTCTGCGTGCACCGCTCTTCGCAGCACATTTATGCCCAGGTCATCTCGGCCGACGGCAGCAAAGTCCTGGCAAGCGCCTCGACTTTGGACAAAGAACTGCGTGATGGCGCCACTGGCAACATCGACGCGGCCACTAAGGTTGGCAAGCTGGTCGCCGAGCGCGCGAAAGCCGCGGGTGTATCGCAAGTCGCTTTCGACCGTTCTGGCTTCAAGTACCACGGCCGTGTCAAAGCGCTGGCTGATGCTGCTCGTGAAGGCGGGCTGGAGTTCTAAGTTATGTCAAATCACGACCAAAAACGCGACGAAGGCTACATCGAGAAGCTGGTTCAAGTTAACCGCGTGGCCAAAACCGTAAAAGGCGGCCGTATCTTCACTTTCACTGCGTTGACCGTAGTGGGTGATGGTAAAGGGCGCGTTGGCTTCGGCCGTGGCAAGTCACGTGAAGTGCCTGCTGCGATCCAGAAAGCGATGGAAGCTGCTCGCCGCAACATGATTCAGGTTGATCTGAACGGCACTACCTTGCAGTACGCAATGAAGTCTGCTCATGGCGCCTCCAAGGTGTACATGCAGCCTGCTTCCGAAGGTACCGGTATCATCGCTGGCGGCGCAATGCGCGCAGTGCTGGAAGTTGCTGGTGTCCAGAACGTATTGGCCAAGTGCTACGGTTCGACTAACCCTGTAAACGTGGTTCACGCTACGTTCAAGGGTTTGAAGGGCATGCAGTCTCCTGAGTCGATCGCTGCCAAACGTGGCAAGCGTGTTGAGGAGATCATCTGATCATGGCTACCGTTAAAGTAACGCTGATCAAAAGCATGACCGGCCGCATCCCTAATCACAGATTGTGCATTAAGGGTTTGGGTCTGCGTCGCATCGGTCACACTGTAGAAGTCCTGGATACTCCCGAAAATCGCGGGATGATCAACAAGGCTTACTACATGCTGCGAGTCGAGGGTTAATCGATGAAACTCAATGATCTGAGTCCAGCGCCGGGTTCCCGTCGCGAAAAGCATCGTCCGGGCCGTGGTATCGGTAGCGGTTTGGGCAAGACCGGTGGCCGTGGCCACAAAGGTCAAAGCTCCCGCTCCGGTGGCACTATTGCTCCGGGCTTTGAGGGCGGCCAACAGCCGCTGCATCGTCGCCTGCCAAAATTCGGTTTCGTTTCCCTGAAGGCCATGGACCGCGCAGAAGTGCGTCTGTCCGAGCTGGCTAAAGTGGAAGGCGACATCGTAACTGTGCAGTCCCTGAAAGATGCCAACGTGATTAACCAGAACGTTCAGCGTGTGAAAATCATGCTGTCGGGCGAAGTTACTCGCGCTGTCACTATCAAGGGTATCGCCGCCACCAAAGGTGCGCGTGCGGCTATCGAAGCAGCTGGCGGCAAGTTCGAGGAATAAATGGCTAAGCAAGGTGCTCTCTCTGCGCTCGGCAAAGGCGGTATGTCTGAACTCTGGGCTCGTCTGCGTTTTCTGTTCCTGGCGATTATCGTCTACCGAATAGGCGCACACATCCCGGTTCCAGGTATCAACCCGGACCGACTCGCAGAACTGTTTCGACAGAATGAGGGGACCATTCTTAGCTTGTTCAACATGTTTTCCGGTGGCGCGCTGGAACGGATGAGCATCTTTGCACTGGGGATCATGCCGTACATTTCGGCATCGATCATCATGCAGTTGATGACCGCCGTCAGCCCGCAACTGGAGCAGTTGAAGAAGGAAGGTGAAGCTGGCCGTCGCAAGATTAGCCAGTACACCCGCTACGGCACCGTTGTCCTGGCATTGGTTCAAGCTATCGGCATGTCCGTTGGCCTGGCCAGTCAGGGCGTCGCGTTTTCTGGAGACCTGGGTTTCCACTTTGTGGCCGTTACCACCTTCGTGGCTGGTGCGATGTTCATGATGTGGCTAGGCGAGCAGATTACCGAGCGCGGTGTCGGCAACGGTATCTCGATGTTGATTTTCGCAGGTATCGTCGCCGGTCTTCCGAGAGCGATAGGGCAGTCTTTCGAGTCTGCACGTCAGGGTGATATCAATATCTTCGCTCTGGTTGCAATCGGATTGCTGGCAGTAGCGATCATCGGTTTTGTGGTGTTCATTGAGCGTGGTCAGCGTCGTATTGCTGTTCACTACGCCAAGCGTCAGCAGGGCCGTAAGGTCTTTGCTGCGCAGACCAGCCACTTGCCGCTGAAAGTGAACATGGCTGGTGTGATTCCGGCCATTTTCGCAAGCAGCATTTTGCTGTTCCCGGCTTCGTTGGGTTCCTGGTTCGGTCAGTCTGAAGGTTTGGGCTGGTTGCAGGACATCTCGCAGTCGATCGCTCCTGGTCAGCCGTTGAATATTCTGCTGTTTAGTGCAGGGATTATTTTCTTCTGCTTCTTCTATACGGCGTTGATGTTCAATCCGAAAGACGTAGCGGAAAACCTGAAGAAGTCCGGTGCCTTTATTCCGGGTATTCGTCCAGGCGAGCAGTCGGCGCGCTACATTGATGGCGTTTTGACTCGCTTGACCATGTTCGGTGCTCTATATATGACGGCCGTGTGTCTGCTTCCCCAGTTTCTGGTGGTCGCGGCAAACGTACCGTTCTACCTTGGCGGGACCTCGTTGCTGATCGTGGTCGTGGTTGTGATGGACTTTATGTCGCAAGTACAATCGCACCTCGTTTCGCACCAGTATGAATCCCTGATGAAGAAAGCCAACCTGAAGGGCTACGGTGGCAGCGGCGGTATGCTGCGCTGAAGCACCCCTAAGGTTCGAGGAGTTGGTGATGAAAGTTCGTGCATCGGTGAAAAAGCTGTGCCGTAACTGCAAGATTATTCGCCGCGAAGGTGTTGTTCGAGTAATTTGCAGCGCGGAACCACGTCATAAGCAGCGCCAAGGCTGATTGTGATTTGTGCTTAAGCCCAGCAGCTAGTGCGCTGCTGGGTTGATTATTTGTTACTACAGCGATATTATCTCGCGCCCTATTTCTTGGCTTCCGGGGCGTAGGTAGCTGTCAATTGGAGTCCCACTGAATGGCCCGTATTGCAGGCGTTAACATTCCAGATAACAAGCATACTGTTATCTCGCTGACCTACATCTATGGTGTTGGTCGCACCACTGCACAGAAAATTTGTGCAACCACCGGGGTTAACCCGGCGGTGAAAATCAAAGATCTGAGCGACGAGCAGATTGAACAGCTGCGTGGCGAAGTGGCGAAGTTCACCACTGAAGGTGACCTGCGTCGCGAAATCAACATGAAAATCAAGCGCTTGATGGACTTGGGCTGCTACCGCGGTCTGCGTCATCGTCGTGGTCTTCCAGTGCGCGGTCAGCGTACCAAGACCAACGCGCGTACTCGCAAAGGTCCGCGTAAGCCGATCCGCAAGTAATCGCTCCAGCGCAACGACAGGAATTTAGTCATGGCAAAACCTGCTGCTCGTCCTCGTAAAAAAGTTAAAAAGACAGTGGTTGATGGCATCGCCCACATCCACGCGTCGTTTAACAACACAATCGTCACCATCACCGATCGTCAAGGTAACGCTCTTTCGTGGGCTACCTCCGGCGGTTCGGGTTTCCGTGGTTCACGCAAGTCCACCCCGTTCGCTGCTCAAGTAGCTGCTGAGCGTGCTGGTCAAGCTGCGCTGGAGTACGGTCTGAAGAACCTCGACGTCAATGTCAAGGGTCCAGGCCCAGGTCGTGAATCCGCTGTCCGTGCATTGAACGGCTGTGGCTATAAGATCGCCAGCATCACCGACGTGACGCCAATCCCGCACAACGGGTGCCGTCCGCCGAAGAAGCGCCGCGTGTAATCCAGGAGACTGTAAGAAATGGCTCGTTACATTGGTCCAAAATGCAAACTTGCTCGTCGTGAAGGCACCGATCTCTTTTTGAAGAGCGGCGTTCGCGCTATCGAATCCAAGTGCAACATCGAAGCAGCTCCAGGCATCCACGGCCAACGCCGCGGTCGCCAGTCCGATTACGGTACTCAGCTGCGTGAAAAGCAAAAAGTCCGTCGTATCTACGGCGTTCTCGAGCGTCAGTTCAGCGGCTACTACAAAGAAGCCGCCGGCAAGAAAGGTGCAACAGGCGAGAACCTGCTGCAACTGCTCGAATGCCGTCTGGACAACGTTGTATACCGCATGGGCTTCGGCTCTACTCGTGCAGAATCCCGTCAATTGGTTTCGCACAAGTCGGTTAGCGTAAACGGCAAAACCGTTAACGTTCCTTCTTATCAGGTTCGTGCTGGCGACGTTGTTGCTATCCGCGAAAAAGCTAAGAACCAGCTGCGTATTGTCCAGGCTCTCGATCTGTGTGCCCAACGTGGCCGCGTAGAATGGGTAGAAGTAGACACTGAGAAGAAATCGGGCGTTTTCAAGAACGTACCAGCTCGCAGTGATCTGTCCGCCGACATCAACGAAAGCCTGATTGTCGAGCTCTACTCCAAGTAAGGGCTAGAAAATAGGTGCATCCATGCAGATTTCGGTAAATGAGTTCCTGACACCCCGCCATATTGATGTGCAGGTTGTCAGTCCAACCCGCGCCAAGATCACTCTCGAGCCTCTCGAGCGTGGTTTCGGCCATACCCTGGGCAACGCGCTTCGCCGCATTTTGTTGTCCTCCATGCCCGGCTGTGCAGTAGTCGAGGCCGAGATTGACGGTGTACTCCATGAGTACAGCGCCATCGAAGGTGTACAGGAAGACGTCATTGAAATCCTGTTGAACCTTAAAGGTCTGGCTATCAAGCTGCACGGTCGAGACGAAGTTACGCTGACCTTGTCGAAGAAGGGTTCGGGGGTGGTTACCGCTGCCGATATTCAGCTGGATCATGATGTCGAGATCGTTAACCCCGATCACGTAATCGCTAACCTGGCGTCTAACGGCGCCTTGAACATGAAGCTCACCGTAGCTCGTGGTCGTGGTTATGAGCCGGCAGACTCGCGTCAAAGCGATGAAGATGAAAGCCGCAGCATTGGTCGCTTGCAGCTCGATTCTTCGTTCAGCCCGGTTCGCCGTATCGCATACGTGGTGGAAAACGCCCGTGTCGAGCAGCGTACTAACCTGGACAAGCTGGTTATTGATCTGGAAACCAACGGTACTCTGGACCCTGAAGAGGCAATCCGTCGCGCTGCAACCATCCTGCAACAGCAGCTGGCTGCATTCGTGGATCTCAAAGGCGACAGCGAACCAGTGGTAATCGAACAGGAAGACGAGATCGATCCGATCCTGCTTCGTCCGGTTGACGATTTGGAACTGACCGTGCGTTCGGCCAACTGCCTTAAGGCGGAGAACATCTACTACATCGGCGACCTGATTCAGCGCACCGAAGTAGAGTTGTTGAAGACTCCGAACCTGGGCAAGAAATCCTTGACCGAGATCAAGGACGTTCTGGCTTCTCGTGGTCTGTCCCTCGGCATGCGCCTCGACAACTGGCCGCCGGCAAGTCTTAAGAAGGACGACAAGGCTACGGCCTGATCGTCGTAATCACCGAACGCGAGTTTGGTAAGGAATGAACCATGCGTCATCGTAAAAGTGGACGTCACCTGAGCCGTACCAGCTCTCACCGTAAAGCCATGTTTCAAAACATGGCGGTGTCGCTGTTCGAGCACGAGCTGATCAAAACTACCCTGCCGAAAGCCAAGGAACTGCGCCGCGTTGCCGAGCCGCTGATCACCCTGGCCAAGGAAGACAGCGTTGCCAACCGTCGTCTGGCTTTCGACCGTACTCGTTCGAAAGAAATCGTCGGCAAACTGTTCAACGATCTGGGCAAACGCTATGCAACCCGTCAGGGCGGCTACCTGCGTATCCTCAAGTGCGGTTTCCGTACTGGCGACAACGCGCCAATGGCGTACGTCGAGTTGGTTGATCGTCCTATCGGTGGCTCTGTAGAAGCCGCTGAATAAGACATCAGTTTGAACAGAAAACCGGGCCCAGGCCCGGTTTTTTGTTGCCCGCGATTTGAAAGGCTCACCTCGGCGTTGGTCAGCGAGCGCCTGAATAGTCGGGCTGAGTCGAAGTGAGAAACAGAACCGCCCTCATTTAGCCGGTTTTTCGCTTCTGAACGGCGTAATATCGACGCTTTTTGTCTATTTATTGCGTTTTTTCCAGTGACCTCGCGCATCGCTTGGTTCAAACTAGCGCCTTTAAAGCAGGAGTTCGTTGCGATGCAAGGCCACCCGGAAGTAATCGATTATCTCAACACGTTGCTCACGGGCGAATTGGCAGCTCGTGACCAATATTTCGTTCACTCGCGCATGTACGAAGACTGGGGCTTTTCCAAGCTCTACGAGCGCATCAATCACGAGATGGAAGAAGAGGCACAACACGCCGATGCGTTGATGCGCCGTATCCTGATGCTGGAAGGCACGCCACGCATGCGCCCGGATGATCTGGACGTCGGCACCACAGTGCCTGAGATGCTCGCCAGCGATTTGCGTCTCGAATACAAGGTGCGTGCAGCCCTGTGCAAGGGTATCGAGCTGTGCGAGCTACACGGCGACTACGTGACTCGCGAGATCCTGCGCGTTCAGTTGGCCGATACCGAAGAAGATCACACCTACTGGCTGGAACAGCAGATGGGGCTGATCAAGTCCATCGGTCTGCAGAACTACCTGCAATCGCAGTTCTGATTCAGCGCCCATAAAAAAGCTCCTGCACGTGAGTGACAGGAGCTTTTTTGTGTCCGGGCCTGACCGAAGCCAGGCCCGTCCTCAGCGCATCAGTTACGCTTTGTCTCTGATCAACAGCGGCTTGAGGTAGTGCCCGGTGTAAGACTGCTTCATCTCGGCGACCTGTTCAGGTGTACCCGTTGCGATGATTTGCCCACCTCTCGACCCGCCTTCGGGCCCAAGGTCGACCAGCCAGTCCGCCGTCTTGATCACATCCAGGTTGTGCTCGATCACCACCACCGTGTTGCCGTGGTCGCGCAGACGATGCAGAACATCCAGCAGTTGCTGAATATCGGCAAAGTGCAGGCCGGTAGTCGGCTCGTCGAGGATGTACAACGTTTTGCCGGTATCGCGCTTGGACAGCTCACGCGACAACTTGACCCGCTGCGCCTCACCACCTGACAAGGTGGTCGCTGACTGTCCCAGCTTGATGTAGGACAGCCCCACATCCATAAGGGTTTGCAGTTTGCGCGCCAATGCGGGAACGGCGTCGAAGAACTCGCGTGCTTCCTCGATCGTCATCTCCAGCACTTCGTGGATGTTCTTGCCCTTGTACTTGACCTCAAGCGTCTCGCGGTTATAACGCTTGCTCTTGCACACATCGCACGGCACGTAGATGTCCGGCAGAAAGTGCATCTCGACCTTGATCAGACCGTCGCCCTGACATGCCTCGCAGCGGCCGCCCTTGACGTTGAACGAGAACCGGCCCGGCCCGTAGCCCCGCGAGCGAGACTCCGGCACACCGGCAAACAGTTCGCGAATCGGCGTGAACAGCCCGGTATAGGTCGCCGGGTTGGAGCGTGGCGTACGACCGATAGGGCTCTGGTCGATATCCACGACCTTGTCCAGATGCTGCAGGCCGTTGATGCTGTCGTGAGTCGCAGCCTCGAGCGTCGTCGCGCCGTTCAACGCAGTGGCGCTGAGCGGGAACAGCGTGTTGTTGATCAGCGTCGATTTGCCGGAGCCGGAAACACCGGTCACACAGGTCAGCAAACCAATCGGGATCTCAAGGTTCACGTTCTGCAGGTTGTTGCCACGCGCGCCCTTGAGGGTCAGCGACAGCTTCTTGTTACGAGGCGTACGCTTGGCTGGTACCGCGATTTTCACGCGGCCTGACAAGTATTTGCCGGTCAGCGAGTCTGGGTGCGCCATCACTTCGTCCGGCGTACCTTCTGCAACGATATGGCCACCATGCACACCGGCACCCGGGCCGATATCGACCACGTAGTCGGCCAGACGAATAGCGTCTTCGTCATGCTCGACCACAATCACCGTGTTGCCGATATCGCGCAGGTGCTTGAGCGTGCCCAGCAAACGATCGTTATCGCGCTGGTGCAAGCCAATCGAGGGCTCGTCGAGGATGTACATCACCCCGACCAGGCCCGCACCGATCTGGCTGGCCAGACGGATACGCTGGGCTTCACCGCCTGAAAGGGTGTCGGCACTGCGATCTAGGGTCAGGTAATCCAGACCGACGTTGACCAGAAATTGCAGACGCTCACGAATTTCCTTGAGGATCTTGTCGGCAATCTCGCCGCGTCGCCCGGTCAGCTTCAGTGTGTCGAAATACTGCGTGGCATCGCCAATCGGCAGACTGGTCACCGCAGGCAAGGTCTTTTCACCCACCCACACATGACGCGCCTCGCGACGCAGGCGAGTACCGCGGCAGTCAGGGCAGGGCTGTGTGCCTAGAAATTTGGCCAGCTCTTCGCGCACGGTCGCTGATTCGGTTTCCCGATAGCGACGCTCCAGATTCGGCACGATGCCTTCGAACGGGTGCGCACGTTTGACGATATCGCCGCGATCATTCAGATAGCGGAAGTCGACACTCTGCGAGCCACTGCCGTTGAGCAGGACTTTCTGCATATCGGCCGGAATTTCTTTGAACGGCACCTCAAGGCTAAAGCCGTAGTGCTTGGACAACGAACCCAGCATCTGGAAGTAATAGACGTTACGCCTGTCCCAGCCACGTATCGCGCCCTCGGCCAGGGTCAGCTCGGCATTCACCAGGCGCTTGATGTCGAAGAACTGCTTGACGCCCAGGCCATCGCAGGTCGGGCATGCGCCAGCCGGGTTGTTGAAGGAGAACAGCTTCGGTTCCAGCTCGCTGATCGCATGGCCACAGATCGGGCAGGCGAAGCGTGCGGAGAAAATCACTTCCTCGCCCGGCTCGTCGTCCATCGGCGCGACCAGAGCGATGCCGTCTGCCAGTTTCAGCGCCGTTTCAAACGATTCAGCCAGACGCTGTTGCAGGTCTGCGCGAACCTTGAAGCGGTCCACCACCACATCGATGGAATGCTTCTTCTGCTTGTCCAGTTTCGGCAGCTCATCCAGCTCACACAGCTTGCCGTTGACTCGCGCCCGGACAAAACCCTGGGCACGGAGCTCTTCGAAGACCGAAAGGTGTTCACCTTTGCGCTCACGAATGACCGGGGCCAGCAGCATCAACTTGCTGCCTTCAGGCTGAGTCAGCACCAGGTCGACCATCTGGCTGACCGTCTGGGCTTCCAGCGGGATATCATGATCCGGGCAGCGAGGCTGTCCAACCCGCGCGTAAAGAAGACGCAGGTAGTCGTAAATCTCGGTAATAGTCCCCACGGTCGAGCGTGGGTTATGCGACGTGGACTTCTGCTCGATGGAAATCGCAGGCGACAAACCTTCAATGGTGTCGACGTCCGGTTTTTCCATCATCGACAGAAACTGCCGGGCATAGGCCGACAGCGACTCGACGTAGCGGCGTTGCCCTTCGGCGTACAGCGTATCGAAAGCCAGCGAAGACTTGCCTGAGCCGGAGAGCCCGGTGATAACGATCAGTTTGTCGCGGGGAAGTGTCAGGTCAATATTTTTCAGGTTGTGGGTTCGTGCCCCACGTATCAGGATCTTGTCCACTGCGGCCTCGCTTGGCGGGCATAAACGACGGAGTATACGGCTCCGAGCCATCACGCGGCAAAGCGTCGCGTATGTGCTGTACAACGATGGGACTGGTAGAATCGCCGCCGGTTCACACGAGGTTATTCCATGCACGACACCCACAGCGAACGTATGAGTAGCGGCGAGACCCGCGCAGCAGGCGGACTGGCCCTGGTGTTCGCGTTCCGCATGCTTGGCATGTTCATGGTTTTGCCGGTTCTGGCAACCTATGGCATGGACCTGGCGGGCGCGAGTCCTGCACTGATCGGTCTGGCAATCGGCGCGTACGGCCTGACACAGGCGGTGCTGCAGATCCCGTTCGGCATACTGTCCGACCGGATCGGCCGGCGACCGATCATTTATTTCGGGCTGATTATCTTTGCGATCGGCAGCGTGGTGGCAGCCAACGCCGATTCGATCTGGGGGATTATCGCCGGACGCGTCCTGCAAGGCGCCGGGGCCATTTCCGCTGCGGTCATGGCCTTGCTCTCCGACCTGACCCGCGAACAGCACCGCACCAAGGCCATGGCCACGATCGGCATGACCATCGGTCTGTCGTTCGCTGTCGCCATGGTTGTCGGCCCGGTGATCACCGGCGCGTTCGGATTGTCAGGCCTGTTCCTGGCAACCGGGGGTATGGCGCTTTTCGGGATACTCATCGTCGCCTTCGTGGTGCCCAAGGCCAACGGCGCGTTGCTGCACCGAGAATCCGGCGTTGCCAAACAGGCACTGGGCGCGACCTTGCGTCATCCAGACCTGCTGCGTCTGGATTTGGGTATCTTCGTGTTGCACGCGATGCTCATGTCGAGCTTCGTGGCCTTGCCACTGGCGCTGGTCGAAAAAGCCGGTCTGCCCAAGGAAGAACACTGGTGGGTCTACCTGACCGCTTTGCTGATTTCCTTCTTCGCGATGATCCCGTTCATCATTTACGGCGAGAAGAAACGTCAAATGAAGCGCGTTCTGCTCGGCGCCATCACCGTTTTAATGCTGGCTGAGCTATTCTTCTGGGCATTCGGCGATACGTTACGGGCACTGGTCATCGGAACAGTGGTATTCTTCACGGCATTTAATTTGCTGGAAGCGTCCTTGCCGTCGCTGATCAGCAAGGTTTCACCGGCTGGCGGAAAAGGCACGGCGATGGGGGTATATTCCACCAGCCAGTTTCTTGGATCGGCCGCAGGTGGGATACTGGGCGGCTGGTTGTTCCAGCATGGCGGGCTCGATGTGGTGTTCCTTGGTGGTGCAGCCATGGCCGCGGTCTGGCTCGCCTTTGCAGTGACCATGCGAGAACCGCCTTACGTGACCAGCCTACGTCTGCCGTTGTCGCCGCAGGCGCAGCGTGAAGCAGGCCTGGCAGCGCGTTTGATGTCCGTAGCCGGCGTGACAGATGCAGTGGTGGTTGCCGAAGAGGCGGCCATCTACATAAAACTCGACACAAAATTATTGGATCGCGCCTCTCTCGAGAAGCTGGTCAATCCAGCATCAGAAGCGTGCGAAGCCTAGGAGAACGTTATGGCCCGTGGGGTTAACAAAGTCATATTGGTCGGTACATGCGGCCAGGATCCCGAAGTTCGCTACTTGCCTAACGGTAACGCCGTGACCAACCTGAGTCTGGCAACCAGCGAACAATGGACTGACAAGCAGACCGGCCAGAAAGTCGAAAAGACCGAATGGCACCGTGTTTCGATGTTCGGCAAGGTTGCCGAAATCGCCGGCGAATACCTGCGCAAGGGTTCGCAGGTCTACATCGAAGGCAAGCTGCAGACCCGCGAGTGGGAAAAAGACGGCATCAAGCGCTACACCACTGAAATCGTCGTCGACATGCAAGGCACCATGCAACTGCTGGGCGGCCGTCCACAGGGCGACGCTCAACAAGGTCAGGGCGGTGGTGGCAACTACAACCAGTCCGCACCTCGTCCACAGCAGTCGCGCCCACAGCAATCGGCGCCGCAGCAGTCCGCCCCTCAGCAGAACTACAACCAGCAGCCGCCACAACAACGCGACTCGCGCCCAGCGCCGCAACAACAAGCGCCGCAGCCAGCTGCTGATTTTGATAGCTTTGATGATGATATTCCGTTCTAGGATATAGCCCGGAGTCAACGCGTAAAGTTTCCTCCTGAAGGCCCCAATGCAGAAACGCTTGGGGCTTTTTGTATTCTGGGAAAAGCAGAATATGCACCGCGCCGATCACGTGGGAGATGTACAACCAGACTGATTACTGATTACTGATGCGTGTCCACATTCTCAGCCGGATAAAACTCTCCCTCTCTCTCAAGCTGTTCCAGCCGCTCGCGCACGATGACCTCAACGCTTGCCACCGCTGCCTGATCGTCGGGGTTGACCAGCTGCAAGCACAGGCGCCGGACATTCTGATCATGGGTGCCCTCGCTGAGCATGTCGTGGGTGAAGACTTGTTCGCCACGCCACAGGCATAGCTGGGTGTGGGTCCCGCCGAGCCATATCTCGTTGATCGGTCCAAGGTCAGTGGTTGCCAGTTGGTCCACGGTGATTGTCTTGTCCATTGCGCTGTACCTTTTCAGTGAGTCGATACAGGTCTGACGTACAGGCGCAGCGGGTCGTTCCCGGCATCGGCTGTTCAACCGCGCCAACGGTGGCAAGCCGCGGGCTTAGGTCCAGACCGATATCACCCCGCAAAAATCCCCATCAATTCCTCACCTCCAACCATCACTGTCATCGAACCTTGCTTCTGCTCACCCTCAATCTCACACAACAACCCGGCCTCGCGACAAATCACGGCACCTGCAGCGATGTCCCACAGGCTGGTGAATTTCTCCATGTAGCCGTCCGTCTGACCCAGCGCGGCGAAGGCCAGGCCGATGGTGGCGCAGCGGTAGCCGGCGAGGCCCCAGCCTTGTTGGCGCAGGCTCAGTTGCAGTTTGCCCAGCTCTTCGGCGTCCCAGCGGGTGTTTTCACCGATGCCGGCGATGCGCAGGTGTTCTGGCGGTTGTGGGCGTACGAAGGGGACGCCGTTGCGTAGCAAGCCATCGCCCGTGCGGGCTGCGAGGGTGTAACCCAGTGCCGGGTAGGCGACGACGCCGATTTCGGGCACGCCTGCCGACATGTAAGCGACGGCGATGCCCCACAGTGGGGTGCCGCGCAGGTAGTTGCCGGTGCCATCGATAGGGTCGATGACCCAGCCGTCGGTAATGAATTCGCCGCCCATTTCTTCGCCAAGGATGGCGTCGTCGGGGAAGTGTTTGCTCAGTTCTGCACGCAGCAGTTGTTCAACTTCAAAGTCAGCGCGGGAGACGAGGTCTTGCGCGCTTTTGGTGGTGATGTCGAGGGTGTGACGGTCGTTGAAATACGCCATGGCCAGGCCTGTGGCGTTTTCTACGGCTTGCATGGCGACGCTGAGTCGGTTGTTCATTGTAGGCAGCCTCCGTTTGGCAGGGTCAACAGGTCCGGGTAATCGCTGAGAATCGATTGCGCGCCGTTTTCAAGCAGGTAGCGCGCGCGTTTCGGGCTGTTGATGGTAGCCACGGCGAATTCGACGCCGCTGCTTTTCAGGCGAACAAGGTGATGGTCATCGAGCATGTCGTCAAGTACATGAAGTATCCGGCAGTCATATTCGGCAAGCAGGGCGGCTGGGTCAGCAGGTGTAACGATCGAGGCTATTGCCAGCGGTACATCGGCCCATAACCGGCGTGCGGCGGTGAGTGAGCGCACTGAAAAACTGGAAACAAATAACCTGTCATTGTCGGCTGGCCACAGTCGCTTGAGGATCGGCATGACCACTTCTGCGGTCTCGATGTCGTCGCCGATGGTCGGCTTGAGTTCGACCTGCAGCCCGAGGTTCAAGCGCAGGGCGCAGGCCACGATTTCTTCGAACGTGGGGATTTGCAGGCCGGCGAATTCAGGTGCGAACCAACTGCCCGCGTCCAGTGTGCGAATGGCATCCAGATCATGCAGCACCACCGCGCCGCGGCCGTTGCTGGTTCGGTCCAGCAGGTCGTCATGAATGACAACGGGCTGACCATCGCGCGTCAGTTTCACGTCGATCTCGACCCACTCGGCACCGCATTCGGCCGCTTTTTCGAGGGCCAGCAGGGTGTTTTCCGGGACATAGGCCTTGGCACCGCGATGAGCGATCAGCGGTGAGCGGACGATGGGGGATTGTTTAGGCATGGACGGTCACTTGGCGGGTTGAGAAAAGGACGCGAGTTGGCGCTGGCCACTCTCGATATCGAATAACGAAGGTGTGTCGCTGATTGCCAGGCGAATCTGAGTGCCGGGCGTCAGGCACTGGCGTCCGGCGAGGCTGACCACACAGCGGGTGCCGGCCAGTTGGCAATACAGCAAGCTATGGCTGCCCAGGTTTTCCGTGGATTCCACGGTTGCCGTAACGCCCTCCTGGTTCAGCGTGAAGGTTTCAGGTCGCAGCCCGATCAACCATTTGCCCACCCGGTTGGAGGCAACCCCGAACTTGATGGGCAGGCGTTGTCCATCTGCGAGCATCAGGACGTTGTCGTCCAGGCAGTTCACCGGCAGCAGGTTCATCGGTGGTGTGCCGATGAAGCCGGCGACAAAGGTGCTGGCCGGTTGAGCGTAGATATCGGCGGGCGTACCCACCTGCTCGACGTGCCCTTTGTTGAGGATCATCACCCGGTCGGCGAGCGTCATGGCTTCGGTCTGATCGTGGGTGACGTAGAGAATCGTCGCGCCGGTCTGCTGATGCAGGTTGCGGATCAGCAAGCGCATGTCGTGACGCAGCGCGCTGTCCAGATTGCACAGTGGCTCATCAAACAACAGTACCGGCGGCTTGCGGATCAGCGCCCGGCCGATGGCAACTCGCTGGCGCTGACCACCCGAAAGCTCTCCGGGTTTGCGTTGCAGCAGGTCCTCCAGCCCCAATGAGGCGGCACATGCCCGAATGCGCTGTTCCCGATCCTTGCGGGAAATACCCGCCAGCTTGAGCGCATAACCAATGTTCTCGGCCACGCTCATGTGCGGGTAGAGCGCGTAGTTCTGGAACACCATGGCGCAGCCGCGTTCCTTGGGTGGCAAGCGGGTGACATCCCGGCCGCCCATGAGCACGTGCCCCTGGCTGACGTCTTCCAGACCCGCCACCAGGCGCAGCAAGGTCGACTTGCCACAGCCGGACGGGCCGAGAATGACGCTCAGTTCACCGGCCTTGAACGTCAGGTCGAGCCCGTCAAGGATATTTCCGGCACCGTAACGTTTTTGCAGGCCTTTGAGGACAATATCCGGAGCGCATGCAATGGGGGTGAGCGCGGTCATTTACCGACTCCAATCAGGCCTTTGACGAACCATCGCTGCATAAACGCAATGACGAGGATAGGGGGCAGCATGCTGACCACGGCGGCGGCCATCAGCAGGTTCCATTCGGGGACCTGGGTTGTATCGGTCGGCAGGAAGCTGGCGACGCCCAGTACCAGCGTGCGCATGTCCTCACGGTTAGTCGCGACCAGCGGCCACAGGTAGTCTTTCCAAGCGCCGATAAACACCAGCGTGCCGAGCGCCGCGAAATTGGTCTTCGACAGCGGCAACAGAATGTCGACGAAAAAGCGCCAGGGCCCGGCGCCGTCCATGCGCGCGGCTTCAACCAGTTCGGCGGGCAGGGTCTGGTAAAACTGCCGGAACAGAAACGTGCCGGTGGCCGAGGCAATCAGCGGCAGGGCAAGGCCGGGATAGCTATCGAGCAAATTGATGGTCGGCACTGGCAGCCACTGAACACCCAGCCATTGCAATACGCTGCGCACCGGGCCGAGCAGATCGCTGGCCACGGAGTAGGTCGGGATGATGCGCACTTCCAGCGGCAGCAGCAGCGCACCCAGCACGGCGAAGAAAATCACTGAGGTGTAACGGCTGCGAAAATACACCACGGCAAAGGCCGTCAACGCCGAGAGCGTCAGCTTGCCGATTACCACCAGGGTCGCGACCAGCAGGCTGTTGCCCAGCAAGCGCAACAGGTCGAGACGCCGGGTCACCTGTTGCAGATTCACCAGCAACTGGTCGCCGGGTATCACCGCCAGGCCTTGGCTGAACAGCTGCGCATTACTGACGGTTGCCGAGCAGACCGCCATGTACAAGGGCCCCAGCGCGAAGATCAGCCCCAGTGTCAGCAGCAGGTAGGCGCCTGCGTTGAACAGCCGATTGTGCTCGCTCATGCTTTCACCCCGCGACGCTTGAAGTGCAGCATGAGCTTGAACTGGACGACGCTCAGTACCACGACTGCCAGCAGCATGAGCACTGAAAGCGTGGATGAGCCCGCCAGGTCCAGCCCCATGAAACCGTCGGTGTAAATCTTGTAGGCCAGCACATTGGTGGTATCGCCCGGCCCACCGTGAGTCAGGGTGTCGACCAGGCCGAAGCTGTTGGACAGGCTTTCCAGCAGATCGATAACAAACACGAACAGCAGATACGGCGCGATCAGCGGCAACTGGATATCCAGCATGCGCCGCAACGGACCGGCACCGTCCAGCGCTGCGGCAGCGAGGTAGTCGTCCGGCACCGACTTCAGGCTCGCAACCAGCATCACGAAATTGAACGGCACCAGGCACCACGCATAGGCCACAACCAGCAATAGCATGCTTTGCACCGGGTTGGCGTAGGGCGCCCAGGTGCCGGGCGCGATGACGTTGAGCCAGGCAAAAATGCCCATCACCGGATTGGCCAGCACATGAAAGACAATACCGATGGTGGCGCCCGATACGGCGTAGGGCCAGATCAGCAGGTTGCGAAACACGGCGTTGCCGCGCAATTTCAGCTCAAGGCACAGAGCAAGCACCAGCGCGATGAGGATCGAAAGCACCACGCTCGACAGGCTGAACACCAGCGTCGAGCCCAGCGACGCGAGGACGCCGGGGTCGTTCAGAACACGCCAGTAATTGCTCAGGCCGACAAATACCTCATGGCCTCCAAAGGGCGGCACCAGATGAAACGACCACCAGAGTGCCTGGACCGCAGGCCAGTAGAAAAACAGCCCGAGCGCCAGCAACTGCGGCAGGGCAAACAGCAGTGCCAGACGCGGCTGCGGAAAGTACGCGCGGGGCTTCATGGTGTCGCCTCGTTTGATGGGGTGCTGATGGGCGGCTGATGCATCTGTTGAAACAGCCCGAGCAATTCGTTGGCTCGCAAGGTTGATTGGCGTAGCGCGTGATCAACGCTTTGTCGGCCTGCCAGCGCGTTTTCCATTTCTTGCGACCAGATCAGGCGCATCAATGTGATGAAACCGCAGCGCAAGGGCGCAGACGGCTGGCCGTCGATATCGCTGAGAGCCTCCAGGCCGACCGTTATTGCCGAAGGCTTCTGTGCAGTTGATCGCAACGTAGCTGCGGCAGCCTGAGTGACGGGCAGGTAACCGGTCCGTGCGCTAAACACCCTCTGGTTTTCCGGCAGCAGCACGAACGCCAGAAACTCCGAAACCAGCCGATAATCCCGCACTGAGTGCCCGCGCATCACCCACAGCGAGGAGCCGCCGGGCACATTGGCCTTGCGGGTTGTGTTGGCGTAAATCGGCAGCGGGGTCACGTCGATATCGGACTCAAGCTCGCCATGCATGACATTCCACGCCCCGGTCGAGTCGAGCAGCATGGCGCAATCATCGGTGGCGAACGCCAGCGCCTGCTGACCGCTACGGGTCGAGGCCTCATAGCGAACCAGCCCCTCGGCAGTCCATTGCGCAAGGTCATTCATGAGGCGCAGGTGTGTGCCTGTGTCGAACTGGTAGCGATCAGCTCCGTCGATGCTTACCGCGACATTCGAGCCCTGCGCCGCGCTGGTTTGTTCCAGCCAGATCCACGGCGCGAACTGAGTAGCGACAGGGCAGGCGTGACCGTTTTTCTTCAGCGCGCGCAAGGCCGTGGCAAATGCCTCCCAGGTGGCGAGCGGCTGCTGGATGCCTGCTGCGGCCAGAGCGTTTCGATGGGTGTAGAGCACGGCTGTTGAAGCGGCAAAAGGCTGGGCCGCCAGCGCGCCATGTTCGTCCGCGTAATAGCGGCGCAACGCGGGCAGAAAAGTGTCGCTCGCATAGGCCCTCTGATGATTGGCCATTACCGTTTCGACAGGCTGTGTGGCGCCACCCAGCAACATGTCCGGAGTGGCGACGTCGTAAATCTCAACCAGTGCGGGGCCGATGCCCGCCCGATAAGCTGCCACCGTCTTCTGCAACGTTTGCTCGTAGGATCCCTGACGAATGCAGTGCAGGCGATCACCCTCTTCACGCGGCGCATTGAAGCTTTTGCACAGGTCGGCGATCGCAGTGCCTGCCGCGCCGCTATGGCTGTACCAGAACTCGGCTGGCGCGGCGAGGGTATGGGCGGCGAGTGGCAGCAGAACCAGCACGGACAGAAATTTATGGATGACAGGCATGAGGGCACTCACAGGAACTGAGTGTCATTTAATACAGGTTGTGTGTAGTATTTGTGACCTGTCAGGTTTTTATCAAATGTTCATGATTGAAGTGTGTAATCGGCGACGGGCGATACACTGCTCCACACGCCGACTGTTTTAATCCTCTTCCGACATGTTGATTCCATGCCTCTCGACCTCCAAACGCAGCCGCACTCGCTACTGAGCCTCAATGAACGCAAATTGCTGGACATCCTTCGGCGGCGCGGCGCGATCACACGCGCCACGGTGTCTGCCGAAATGGACCTGGCGCAGCAGTCGGTTCACCGGCTGATCGAAGAGCTGATCAGTCGCGGGCTGTTGCGCAGCGGCGAGCGCGTGAAGAATGGCCGTGGCCAGCCCAGCCCGCGCATCGAACTGGTCAATGAAGCGGTGTATGCCATTGGCGTTTCGATCAACACCGACTCGGCCGTGGTCTGCGTCGCCGACCTGGGCTGCAATGTGTTGGAGCAGGTCACCTTGCGCACGCCGCCGCTGAGCCGCAACAGCACGCTGGATGCGCTGGAAAAAACCATCGAGCGGATGCTTCAGCGCAACGGCATCGAAGCGGATCGGGTCATAGGGATCGGCTTCGCCATCGCCGGGTTTTTCCTTCAGAACCGCCAGATCAACGCGCCAGAACCGCTGCGCGACTGGTCATTGATGGACTTGCAGCCAGTCCTCGAAGCGCGTTTCGGCATGCCGGTCTGGCTGGAAAACAACGCCACCACGGCGGCTATCGGCGAAAGCCTGGTGGGCGTTGGTGCATGGGCCAGCAACTTCATCTACCTGTCGTTCAACTTCGGCTTCGGCGCAGGCGTGGTCATCAACGGCAAACCGTATTTCGGCAGCCACGGCAACGCGGGCGAGATCACCCTGTACAACGACCAGGAGTCGATAAATCGCCCGGCCTTGCGCTACCTACTGGAAGAGCTGCATCAGAATGGCGTGCAGGTCGATTCAATCGAAGACCTGCGCTCGCGCTTCGACCCGGATTGGCCCGGTGTGGACGCCTGGCTGAAACGCATCCAGCCAACGCTGGACCGACTGGTCAACGCACTGGCAGGGCTGTTCGACCCCCAGGCTGTGGTGTTCGGCGGGCAACTGCCACCCGAGTTGGGAAGGCGGCTGATCGCCGCGACTACTTTCTGGGGGACCCATCGCTATAACGCGCCGCCACCACGGCCTCAGTTGTTGTTGAGTGAGACCAATGGAGATGCGGCGGCTATCGGGGCGGCGTTGGTGCCGTTGAAGGAGCGGTTTTTTGTTTGATTTTGATGCGTTGTTTGCCTGGGTTTTGTGTAGTTGCTGGTGATCGTGTTAATGCGCTTCTGGCCGAATGTGGTTGCTTGTGAGTGGCCGCGATCCAAAGCGGTCTGTCAGTTGCTTAAAGATCGGCCAGATCGAAGATGGTGAGGGGGCGTGCTGTGGGCTCACTTGCTTATCTGCTTGGTGTTACAGCACGATACCAGCTAAAGAGCAAGGACCTGCCCGATGACCAAGCCCCTCGAACAAGAAATCTCAATGTGAATTCACCAGACTACACGGCTAAGAGCGAAGACCTCGGCAACCGCATGATGAAGGTCGACCATGCTGGCGAGCATGGTGCGATCTGTATCTACAGCGGACAGTTGCTTATGGCCCGGCTTTTTGTTCCCGGCATGGTGAATGAACTCAAAGAGTTTCTCTCCCACGAGCGCCGCCATCGGATGGTTTTTCAGGAGGAGCTGCAACGTCGCGGGTATCCCCGCTGCCGTAGTTATTGGTTGTGTGGCATAGGCGGTCTGGCGTTGGGCCTGGTTACTGGCATCTGTGGCCGCAAAGCCATTGTTGCTACTACCGTCGCAGTTGAGAGTGTGGTGCTCAAGCACCTGGCTCATCAACTTGATGTGCTGGGCGATATCGATCTCCACGCGGTGGCGGCCATTACGTCGATTGTGGAGGATGAGCAGCACCATCATGACCACTCGGCAGCGCAGATTGATGTGCGCGATCCCTGGTTCAGGGTACTGACACCGATGGTGACTGCATGGACTGAGGCGGTAATCTGGATGGGTATGCGTACTTAGAAAGCTGGTGTAATTATCCCGTTTCACTGCCGCAATCTTTAGACAAATGACTGACCGCTTCTGGTCAAAAGCGGTCTGTCGTCACTATTCGCGTCCTCACCCTCATTTTTTTAGCCGTTTCTCCCAGCCAATCCAAAATCGGATTCTTTACAGGCTTTGCTTCCCCCCATCCTTCCCGCTAAAGTCAGCACCTGGGCGTCTGCTGCGCCTGCGGTCCGCGCGAAGGGGTTACCCAAGGCATGCGTTTTCAATTTCTCATTCCAGCTCCCGGCTTGTCGGCGGACCGAGCCCTGTAAGGAGTTGGCATGCCCGCCACAAATGCTTCCCGTCATCACGGTCTTCTTGATCTCCCTTCGCTGCGCAAGCGCGCCAAGCGTCTTTTGAAGGCACTGCAAAACAACGAAGCTGACGATGCTCGCTCGCAGTTGCACGCACTCGGCTTGTCTGGCCCCGACTATCGCCTTGCCGACACGCAGTGGCTGGTAGCTCGAGAAGCCGGTTTTGCCAGCTGGCCCAAGCTGATCGCTCATGCCGAGAGTGTCGCGTTCGCCGCACGACATCCGGGTTTCGCTGCAACGAGCGAAGCGGCTGTCCAGCACTGGCGTTGCGGCAACGACATCGAGCACAGCCTGCGGATCGCTGGCTTCTCGGGTTCGTTTCATATGTTTGATGATCCGATGGTCATGGGCCCGGTCCCCGCATTACCTGACGATGACTACTGGTCAGTAAGAGCGGCTTTCGTGGAGCAGGCATTTGGGCTGTCTCCTCGTGATAGTCGACAGCGCCAAGCCATACAGCGCGACGCGTTGGCAAAACTGGATGCGGACAGCGAGCTGGTGCTGTGGTGCGAGGGCGACGCTTACGACCAACTGTTTCTGATACGGCTACTGGCGAGTTTGCCAGCCTTGCCGCGCAGGCTTGAATTGATCGAGACCAATCGGGTGCCAGGCGTGCAGCGATTTATCGGCATTGGCCAACTCGCCCCCGATCTGCTCGCCTGGCTCTGGCCGCAACGGCGTTCGCTCGGAGAGGATGCGTTGGCTCTGGGGCGTGAAGCGTGGGCTGCCTACACCGCGCCAGACCCGAGCGAATGGGCGCGCCTTGCAGCACAACAGCATCCCGTGCTGCCGCTACTCGGGCCTGCCTTGGCAAGGCAGCTGCAAGAGCTTCCCGGCGTTAACGATGGCTTGAGTCTGACGCAACGTTTGACGTTGCGCATCCTCGCTGACCATGGCGAGGTGTCCGCCGCCAAGGCTTTCGACCATCTGATGATGAGCTATGAGCCCCTGCCTTATCTGGGCGATCTGATGTTCCATTCGTTGCTGCGACCGCTCATCAATGCGCCACACCCATTGGTGCACGAGCAGCCTGGGGGCGTATGGCAGAAGCACCTTCTTCGAATCACCGTATTAGGTGAGCAAGCACTGTGTGAGCAGATTAACTGGCTGGATTACGCCCCAGCAGATCGTTGGGTTGGCGGGGTGCAGATCGTTGCTGACCAATCACCTTGGGTGGTGAACAGCGAAGGGCGGGTGTGGCGTCGCTGACGCAAAACCGAGATTGGTTAATAACGCCAGCGTAAGACGTCTTTTCACCGGAGATATCGCTGGAGGCTTTGGTAGGTATCCCGCAATCGGCACATTCTGAGCCGAAGCATCAAGCGGAATAAACGTCATGGCCGCGCTGGCCGAGCATGAACGGATGTCTCTGTTCTTGATCGGCTCAGCGCCCGCGAGCGCCAGTGATCAGAACAACCCGCCCAGTGAAATGGTCGCTCCGGCTCCCGCTTGCAGCCCGACGTTAAGGCCTGCGGCGATAATCACGCCTTTGGCTGAGCGCAGCAGGCGGACGGTGCTGTCGTGAGGCAGGAGCAGGCTGCCCATCGGCGTCAGTGTGGCGGCGGTCATGGCCAGCAGCTTGGGGTCCAGACCGAACAGCATGGCCGAGCCGCTGGCTCCACCTAGCAGGCCAACGCCGCCTTCAATGAATACACAAGCGCCCTGGAAGTCCTCGCGGAGCAGGCCACGGGCAGCGATCGAGTCTGCAACCAGCACCTGGCCGAATGCTGGAAAGTCTTCGGTTGCGCCCGCTGCCCCGACGCTCTTGCCCCGCACGTGCAAGTTGACCTTGCCGAACCGCGGCAGGCGCGCGCCGATGCCCAGGCCCACGCCGACCGAACCATAACGAAACTGCTGGTCGACCCCTTTGGGGTCGATCAGGGTCAGTGCGCCACCCGCAGCGGCGGCGAACACGACGGTCAATCCGCCGCTGCTGGCCGTCTTGTAGCGCCAGTCACTTACAGTTACAGGTAATGGGATTTGCATGTGAATTTCCTTATAGGGGTTACGTCATCTGGCGGCGGCGAATCCATGCGGCCATGTGGTAGCCGCCTCCTGCGGTGAACACGATGGCGAACAGGCCTGTCAGCAGGTTAGCGCCCCATAGCGCGCCATGATCTTTGATGATCGCGGTGCGGGAGGGGGCTTCGGCGCGGTAGAACACCGTTACGGAGTCGCCTACTGCGTAGCCGAATATAAACCCGCTCTCGGGGTAACTGATTGCCTGGCCCGTGGCGTCGGTGAAGTCAATTTGTGGATGGCTGCCGCCCGCGTTCAGGGCGCTGACATGCCCATCGGCGCTTTGCGCGTGGGCCAGAAAGCCAAGCCGGTCGTTGGCTAGCCATACGGTGAGGTAGAGCAGGCACAGACCCAGCGGGATGAAAATCAGCGCGCGGAGCAGATCGCCCCGGCCAGAAGATGGCGTCTTGGTCATGGCAGGTCCCTTGCGTTGTCCGTAAACGTCGGCCATTACAATGAACCTGCGGGAGTCTGTCAATCGGATGGGAAAGGACTGCGCTCGGCGCTGTCCGGCGTCTATATTTGCGCTCAAGCCGACTCGCGAAGCAGGAGCCAGATGCTGGCTCGTGGCCGTCTGTCGACACAGCCCGAGATCGGCCAAACGCAGTTGATGCTGGGCGGTGCTTCCGGTCAGAAGCAGACATTGGAGACCACCGCAGGTCACACCCACTATTACGCACGGATCATAAGCTGATTCAATTTGCTCGAAAGTACCTTAACCGTTTGCAGCAGATCAGTTGCGCTGCCTTTCGACAGATGTGGGGCATGACCACACGCCTTTATTCGGGCCGCGCGCCAGCAACTCCACAGTCTCATCTCCACGAGAGGCAGCGCCGCGCACGAGCACTATGTCGTGATCCGGAATAACCGGCATTCCTTCGAGGATCTGCATGCGCTTGGTTACCTTGCTACGGTCGATCAAGCTAACAGCCAGTCCTGCCTCCACACACGCTTTGACCGCCTGACTGGAGTGACTTTCCAGCACGATGCGCGAGCGCCGACCTGACACCTTGAGCGATTCGGTCATGGCCTCGCGGTAACAGCATTGCACGGTGTGGACGGCCAAAGGCAATGGATCATCGAGCGCCACCGTGGTACTCCTCGGACCGACCAGACCGGCGTAGTTGACATCAACACTTGGATGTCCGGTCCGACTTCCCCCCTTTAACTGGGCCACCACGGCCGCCTGTAATTCGCCGCGCTGGCCCCATTCTCTCAGTGCAGGGCTAGGCCCCGTCTTAAGCTCCAGCACTACGTTCGGCCAGGCGGAGGTGAAATATATTCGCCGGGCGTCGTCATATAAATCCTCATCTCTCAGCCAAGCCTGTAGCTGGCGCGATTTACCATAAACGCTGTTCAGTTTACGGAAGACACTTCCATAAGCATGGATAGGTAATGACGAGCGATAGCCTGGTCAACTCAAACGCTGCCCTCACGTTCGATAACCAGAATCCGTGCTTCTCCTCGAGGATGTGCAACATGCTCACATCCAGCCCCAGCGTAAAACACGTCGCCAACCAACAATGTCACGACTCGTTCAATGCCTGATTCGCGATAATGCATGTCTACCGTGCCGTCGAGGACTGCGAAAACTTCCTCACCATCGTTGACATGCCACTTATAGGGCTGGTCGGTCCAGTGGAGGCGGACGGTGGTTCCATCCATATTAGCGATGTCGTCAGCCCCCCAAGCGCGAGTGGCGGTGAAATCTTTGCTACGAATAACTCTCATTGACTGCGGTTCTCGAACAGGTGGTAATTTCTACCCTATCAGAACCTTTGGCCCTCGACTGCTGGCCGAAAAGGATACTTGGACTGAGCGGGGCTGTTGACCGTTTTCTTTCTTTTGCCGCCGGCAACATTGGGTCGAAGGCAGTCGGTGGGCTAGGGTGGCCGTCGTAGAGCGTTACAGGAGAATTTCCAGAGCGGAGGTCCCTCAGTGAGTATCACATGCCTTCCGGCCAACGCTTGAACGCCCGCCGTCCCCGCAGTACTACCCATGTCATCACTGATCCTGCGCTCCCAAACCCTACACAACTCAGAAGATTACCGAGTAAAAACCAGCCAAAGCGCCATGGGTGGTCTGTAAAAACCAGGTGCTCCTTGATTCTATGCCCGCGAGGCCCCGTCATGGCATCGAATTGCGCGTAAGTGAATGCGTCGCTCAATGCCTGGGCTGTCATCCAGGCGCAACCCAGACAAAACAGCGCGCCGACGAGACAGTAAAAGCGAAGACGGTATCCCGGAATCACGACAGCTCCATTTTTAGCATCTGGCCAAAGGTTGCCGACCATCATGCGAAAACATTGAAAACCGAATTATATTTAGCCAAGTGCCGCATTGGTATTTTGCGTTGGTTGAAGACGGTTAAGCGCTGTTCGCTCCTGGCCGAACGCTGCCGATTGCGACAGGCAGTTATCGGTCAAAAACTGTCTTTCGCAGGCGCGATCTTAATGTCCTGGGTTTCGCTGTCGTTCAGGATTGCCGGAGTCGCAGCCGTCCCAGCCAACAGACCACCGTCAATGTTGAACTCACTGCCCGTGATATACGTGGCGTCATCCGACGCGAGCAACAAGGCCAGAGCGGCCACTTCTTCAGGCATTCCGAATCGCCTGAGCGGAGTGTCTCGAACCAGCGCAGCCATTCGCTCTTCGCGACCGGCATCGCCACCTAACATGGGTTCCCACATGGGGGTAAGGATGGCCGCCGGATGAATCGAGTTGCATCGAACGCTCAGTCCTTGTTCGGCGCAGTAAAGCGCCACCGTTTTAGTGTGATTGCGAACGGCAGCTTTGGACGACGCATACGCTGCGGCACCTGGAATGCCAACCAGGCCGGAGCGAGAGGAAATATTGACGATGGAACCGGCTCCTGACTGGCGCATGGAGCGAATGGCGTATTTGCATCCGAGGAATACACCGTCGAGATTAGTTTGATGCACCGACCGCCAATCTTCCAGCCTTGCATGTTCCGGGTCATGCCGCTCAGCGCCATTCTCGAATCCGGTAATGCCCGCGTTATTCACGAGGATATTCCAACTCCGGCCTTGATTTGAAATCTGCGCGGCCAATCGTTGCCAATCCTCTTCATGCCGCACATCCAGACGCAGAAAGCAGGCGCGACTACCCAACGAGCTTGCAACCGCATTACCAAGGTCGTCGTTAATATCAGTGACGTAAACGAAGCAACCTTCTTGCACAAAGAGCCTTGCAATGGCGGCCCCGATGCCTTGAGCCGCGCCGGTGACGACCGCTGTCTTGGAAACCAGTTTATTTTCCATAAATGATGATATCTCCATGATGAGGCGTGTTCAGAACTCATGATAATGAGCCAATGCCCTATCACATGCTCACGCTTGGCAAAGAGGCTAATCCATAACCAAATGCCGCGAAACCTCAAAAGCTGACGGCCAGGCAGGGTCAGCCATTGGGCAATCGGGAAACGGTATTCTGAGTTGCGCACTGGACCTGCTGAATGCGAAAGGCACAAACCCTACTCATCGACTCCGATGACGCTCGAATTAACTGCCTGCTGTATGCCTATGGAGTAGGGTCTGCCAGAGTATCAAACCCATGCCTTGCCCCTCGTAAAAGAGCCCCTCATGATCCGGCCAGCCGAGACAAAAGATGAGCCTGCTATCAGGCA
Organism: Pseudomonas syringae; assembly: GCF_023278085.1. Taxonomy (NCBI): domain Bacteria; kingdom Pseudomonadati; phylum Pseudomonadota; class Gammaproteobacteria; order Pseudomonadales; family Pseudomonadaceae; genus Pseudomonas; species Pseudomonas syringae. The sequence continues at coordinate 605,626 of NZ_CP066265.1, forward strand.
GTGCGCTGAAAAAGCCTATGCTCGCTATATTCCCGAGATCAATCGCAAACCCGCGCCAATGACTGCCGACTATGCAGCGCAGATCGCAGCAGGGATCGTCTACGTGGCGACGGATGAAGACGCAACCTTTCAGGGTTTTGTGGTGTTCTATAATCAGGACGACTATGTCCTTCTGGAGAATGTCGCCGTCCTGCCCAGCGCCGCTGGACGCGGAGTCGGGAAATCACTGATCAGCTTCTGTGAAAACGCGGGCCGAAAGCTAGGTATGAGCGCGGTGCATCTTTATACCAACGAGAAGATGACCGACAACCTCTCGATTTACTCCAGGCTTGGGTATGTTCAAGTAGCGCTGCGTACCGAACACGGCTTCAAACGCGTCTATTTTGAAAAAAATCTGGGTTCATGAAGCGTTGCGTTACGTTTGGTTAATCGCAACCGAGTTGTAGCGTCGGGGCCATCGTCCAGACGTCGGCGCAAAAGCAGTCATGGCAAGGTCCTTTACAATCACCTTGTATTCAGAGGGCGAGCATTCCCGAGAGAGTCAAAGTGACGATTCAGCATAGTGCTGCTATTAGCTGAGGCCACTTGTCAGCAACCGCTTATCTGAACGTCATGCCGTGTTCCGAAGTCATAAAAGATACTTCAGCCATGCTCCTCAAAGGTGCCTTATGAGTGTGATACCCGAACTGAACAGCGACGCTCACGTGCTGGTATGCGGAGCCAGCCGAGGTATCGGCCTGGCACTGTGCGCGGCTTTGCTTGCTCGCGATGATGTGGCGCAGGTATGGGCAGTCGCGCGAAAAGCCAGCACCTCCACGGAACTGGCAAAGCTTGCAGAGCACTATGGCCAACGCCTGAAACGAGTCGACTGCGACGCGCGTGATGAGCAATCCCTCGAAGCTCTCGTGAGCGAGACGCTTGAAGGATGTGAACATCTGAACCTCGTCATCAGTACGCTGGGCATTCTTCATCAGGATGGCGCAAAAGCAGAAAAGGGCCTGGCACAACTGACGCTTGCGAGCCTGCAAGCGAGCTTTGTGACCAACACCTTTGCTCCGATCCTGCTGCTTAAACACCTGCTCCCGTTATTGCGCAAACAACCTTCAACGTTCGCGGCGCTCTCCGCGAGGGTTGGCTCTATTGGCGATAACCGACTGGGTGGCTGGTACAGCTACAGAGCCAGCAAAGCGGCGCTCAACCAGTTGCTGCACACGGCCAGTATCGAGTTGAAACGCTTGAACCCTGCCTCTACTGTCCTGGCCATACATCCAGGCACGACTGACACAGATCTGTCTCAGCCATTCCAGGCGAACGTGCCTGATGGGCAACTATTCGAACCGGCGTTCTCGGCGGATCGCATTATTGAGGTGTTAGGAGCACATGGACCGGCTGACAGCGGGACCTTCTGGGGCTGGAACGACAAACCCATTGTCTGGTGACTGCTGTTCAGAATCCCGAGAATCCTGAAAACCAAGGCAAAACAGCGCTACTGGTATGCCCTTCGTACTCCGCTTTTCCTCGAAGATCACTGAGGCATACAAACAAACTGATCGTGGCTGGAATAGACAGAACATTTAGCACCCAGAGAAAGCCATTGCTGGACTCAAACGTCACCAAGGCGACCAGGTTAATGACTGCCATGATGATGATCAGAATATTGCATATAAGGTGCTGACGTCTGGAGGAGGCAAAGCTTTCCCAGTCATAAATCAGCCACTCGTGAGAAAAGACTCCGCATTCTGGGCACTTATGAGTAGGCGGTATCCTGATGGGGATATGGCCACAGCTGGGGCACCGAGACTTCATAGCGTTATCCACCGTCAGGTGATGTTCCTGGTTTCGTTTGCTTGGCACTGAAACGCTGCATACGGTCAAAAGTGGCAGTTGAGTACAGCAGTCTCGCAGACGCTATCAATACTACGTTACGCAACACCACTTTCAAACAACCTTACCTCCAGACTACGTGACGCTTTAACCATAGCAGCACACTCATCACTGATGACAGGCTTACTAAAAAGATAACCCTGCATTTGATCGCAGCCATACGTCACAAGCAGCTCTAACTGGTCGACTGTTTCGACGCCTTCTGCGATGACTTTAAGACCCAATTCGTGCGCCAATACGATTACCGCCCTGGTGATAGCGGCGTCCTCATGATTGCTGGTTATGTCTTTTATGAACGCCCTGTCAATTTTGAGGGCATCAAGAGGAAATCGCTTCAAGTAGGCCAGACTGGAATATCCCGTTCCGAAATCATCGACAGAGAGGCTTATCCCATACGACTTTATGTCCCGAAGTATTTCAACCGCCGACTCGGGATCGATCATCAGCATCGACTCGGTCAGTTCAAACTCTAAAAGAGCGGGGTTGATACCGTATTCTTCAAAGATATGCTTGACGATTTCAGCCAGGCCTTTTACCTGAAGCTGCCTGACCGACAGGTTGATGGCGATCGGTACCAGCCTGATATTATGCTCTTCCCAGCTTTTTAGGGTTTCACAGACTTTCCGGATAACCCATTCGCCGACCGGAATGATCAGGCCAGTGTCCTCAAGAATAGGGATGAAATCAGCCGGAGAAACCATGCCTTGCTCTGGGTGATTCCACCGCAATAACGCCTCTAAACCACTTATCCTGCCATCGACGAGGCTGACTTTCGGCTGAAAATGCAGAATAAACTCATCGCGCTCAAGCGCACCCCGCAATAGCGTTTCAGTTTGCAAACGTTTAGTTAAACTTTCGTTCATCGTGGAATTATAAAACTTGAAGTTATTACGGCCACTTTTTTTCGCATGGTACATGGCGGTATCTGCATTCTTTAAGATAACGCCCGTGTCACGCCCGTCAAACGGATAATTGGCGATGCCTACACTCGCTGAAACAAATATATCCTGGCCGCCAAGGTTGAACGGTTTTCCTAACGCCTCAACAACATGGGTCGCAAGCGTTTTGATAAGGCTCTCGGAATAAACCTGGTGTGTGACGACGATCGAAAACTCATCGCCGCCCAGCCGTGCAACCACGCTGTTCTCATCAATGCAGTCTTTCAAGCGTCGACCCGCCTGGATAAGCAATTGATCGCCTACTGAATGCCCCATGGTGTCATTCACGGCTTTGAATCTGTCCAAATCTATGAATATGACGCTTGCAGCATCCGGCGCTGACGTTTTCCGACTGATTATCTCGCGCAGATAATTGCTGAGAAACCAGCGATTAGGCAGATGGGTGAGGGAATCATTTTCGGCCAGATAGGTTAGCTTTTTCTTTGCGTCATACCGTTCAAGCGCGGCTGCCAACAGGTTGGAAAGTGTTTGAAGGTAGGTAATATCTTCACGGGTAAAGGGGTAGTCGGTGCTGGCATAAACCCCGAGAACGCCCTTGAAAACTTCCCTGCAGGAGATATCAACCTCTACGCCGCTTCTAATGCTGTAAGCATCCACTGTTTCAGCAGGAAGCAGCGTGTATGTATTATCAGGCGCATCAGGAGTAATGACCGACCCGGCAGAAGAAGCGGTACCGTTCAAAAAATCATTATGATAGCCACTGTGGGTTTCAAAGTGGGTCAAGCCAACCTCCGCTTTGAGGATGATCCCATGACTCACTCGATCAACGACTAACAAAGCTGCTTTGCTCAATTTCAATCCTTGCGCCGCCGTCAGTGCTGCCAGTTCACCTAGAGCACTGACGTTTTCTTCTGTCAATGCCTGCTGGCCAAACAAGGCGATAAGGTTTTGCCTCCTGGAATTATCCAGAATCGCGACCTCAAACTCTTTTCGATCTGTAATATCGATATCGATGCAAATATATTTTTCAACACCGCCCATGTCATCGAGAATAGGGATGATAGTGCGTCGATGCCATGCTTCCTTACCGGTGCGACCTGAAAGCCGGACCTCACCGTTCCACACCTCATTTTCAGGTGCCCATTGCCATGGCTCATTGGCTGAAGACATACCGGTCCAGACTTCATCGATCGTCAACTCTAAAAGCTCAGCTCGCGAATGCTGTGAGCTTGTTACGAATCGTTCGTTAACGTAGGTGATACGTCCTGAGGCCGAAACTTCGCAAACGATTGAAACCTCATCCAGGGCATTTTTATGCTGCACCAAGGTATTCATCAACGATTCGATGCGCAGGCCAAAGTGATTGCGCATACTCGCGGCAGTACGGTTTACCGCTTTTATAGCCTCTTGTATTTCCATGGGAGCATCCGCGACCAACATAGCTTCTGCGGCCACTGCGCCTGATGCGATTTCTGCCTCATAAGAGTGAAGCTTGCCTAGGTGGGCAAGTGAACGCTTGATCATGAACCCCATTAAAATCAAGCTTATCAGCAAAAAAAATACAGCGAATAGTGTAGCTTGAACCACCAGGTTATAGAGTTCGCTAGCAATTTTTTCGGCATTGAAAGACAGACGCATCACGCCATAATCTTTCCCCCCGATAGTAATCGGACGATTGACATCGAATAAGCGTGCCGCGACTTCGGACTCTATCCAGGCAGGGGCTCTTCCAAAAGGCGCACTGGCTGCCTGCAGGCGAATGGCTCCGCCCGACAGGTCAATAAACATGGCCGACTGAAACGGTGAGCGGGCCAAGGTTTTTTCGAGGGTTCTTTTGATGGTATCGTAATCGCCGATGACGACACTTTCCTCTACAGCCTGCGCGGCAACCTCGATCAGCATGTTAGCGGTGTCTTGTATCTCTTCAATATGCTGAAGCAGTTGGTTTTTATAAAAAAGAGCCAGGCCAGTCGTCAGAAAAGTCAGTATCAGAATAGACAACATCGCCAATATTCGCGACGTCAGTGATTTGGGTAGCAGGCTTTTAAAGAAATTCATTAACAGCCTCTCCAGCTAATTGTGAAATTATTTACTTACGGTTTGCTGGCAAACTATTGTAAAAATCACGATAAGCAGCATAATCCGCTTCCGTTGCAGGAATGAAAGTAATAGGTGTCGGTGCATGGACCAGTTCGGTCGCCTCATGAAGAATCTTGCTGCCGTAAGCATCATGTTGCATATTCAAAAATGCGTTGGCGACCGCATCACGTTCTTTTTTAGACACTCGAGGGGAGGCCATGAGGGCTAAATCATTGAACGGGGCTGAACTCCACAGTACGCGGAACGACTTTCCTTCTCTCTCAGTGTAGCCGCTGACAAGCTGCGAGTTGGCCCCCATCGCTTGAGCCTTGCCACTAAGGAGTTGGCTGAACGCGCCATCCATGTTTCCTGCAAACACAGTAGACGTGTTGATCCCTTTCTTTACCAATTCCGAGCTTGTGACTTTATAAGCAATGAACGCTTCGGGTCCCGGATAAACGACTTCCTTGCCCTCCAGTTCCGAAAGACTCTGGATGGGCGAGTCGGCAGGTACTACGATTTGTCCTTCGAGGGCAGGCGCGTCGCGGCGACCAAACACCTTCCAGCCCATCTTATCGCGTTCGGGGCTAAAGAGATGGTTGGTAAAAGCGAAATCAACTTCTTGTGCGAGCACATAACTTGTTGTATCAGAGGATGTTCGCCCTAGTTTCAGAGTAAGGTTCACTCCACTTTTTTCGGACACATACCTTATAATGGGATTCCAGAAACTGGCTGAAAGATTAAGGTTGTATTGATTGACAGGCGAAAAGTTGTACACTTTAAGCTCTTCAGAAGCCGCCACATTTGACAAGCCAACAGACAGGGCAATCATTATGGCTTTGCAGTGTAGGCGTAACTTCACTTGTTAACTCCAATGTATTATCACTTTTGCCAGGGGCGATTGGAGCTAACTTTAGCTTGGCAATCTAATACATGATCGGCCGAGACTCTTGAATCTTAAGCACCGTTTTCATAAATAAATAGTTACCTACCAGCCAGTCAGCACACCTGCCTGCCTCCGCCGCCAAAGGCGATGGTGTCCACCTCGAATTTCAAGGGAGCACCACGTGTAGCCTTTCAAGAGGGGTTGTCATGCAGCCACAACGCCGTGCCTGTTCCAGGTCGTTCAAGGCCCAGGTCAGTCAGGCGTGCGCGCGGTGCAGTGCAGTGCAGAAAAGGAAGATAGTTCTTGCGCCAGCATCAATGATGACGACCAGCGTTCCTATTGCAATGCCAGGCGGGGCGTCAGTAGTTGCACCAGTACCCATGACCATGACTTGCGCGCCCAGTGTGAGTCCGGAAGCACTGATTTTGGCTGTGCTGACTGACACTCCTTCTGACTGTCAGACGTCTGTCACTGCTCATCGCGACTGCTAGTGATGTAGGCCTGAGAAGCCGGTAAGAAAAGTATAAAAAGAAGCGTACCCGCTGCACGAGAGCCAGCTACGGTGCGACGGTCCACATCCCGCCTTCACACGGGCCCTACATCCTCAGCGCTATAGCCTCAGCCACCAGGCACTCCAGTGCGAACTGCTCGGTATAGGTCATCTGAATCGGCGTGGTTTCGCCCTTCACAGTCCTTTCGCCATCGAGAATGTAGCGAATGCGCTTGTCCGTCACACCGATACGCTTGGCGATCCACGAGGGTGTCTGGCCGATGCGGGAGATCAGTTTGTCGGCGTATTCGGTGGAAGGGTTGTAGAGTTCTGCGTTGGGTGTCATGTGATGTCCAGATAAAGGTCAGACGCTAGATAGGCGCAGAGTATGCAGCACCGTGCGCTGTTCGTCGCCGTGGGGCGGGCAACCGACACTTATTACGCAACTGATGCAGCGACGGGCAGATTGCCTTCGCGAGCAAGCTTGCTCCCACAAGAGCGTGCGTGGGGTCGAGCGATCCTTCGCCCGTCCACGGTCAGCAAACAATCAGAGCTTCACGCCCAGCGTCACGAACGCGCTACGCGGTGTGCCCACTTGAAGAATCTGCAAGTTGCCTGAAGGGTCGGCCGCCGCGCTGGCGTCGGTGTTAAGGGTGGAGATATAGCGCTTGTCGAACAGGTTGACCATGTTCAGCGAGACGGTGGTGTCCTTGAGGGCGCCGAGTTTGCCGAAGTCGTAACCGAGGTTGGCGTTCGCCAGCCAGTAGCCGCTGACACTGGAGTCGTTGGTGTAGGTGTAATAGCGTTTGCTGACGTAGTTGCCTTGCAAACCGGCATTCCAGTGTTCCCAGTTCCAGTCCAGGTTGCTCGAATACATCAACTTCGGCGTGTCGACCACGGTTTTGTCTTTGACATGCACCGTGTTGCCGCCGCTGACATAGTCATCGTCGTAGGTGCTGTGGTTATAGGACATGGAGTTGGACCAGCGCCAGTTTTCATTCGGTGTCAGGCCGAACGACAATTCCAGGCCGCGGCTGGTGACCGAACCGACGTTGGCCACGCCGTTCTGGCAGATCACGATCCCGGTGCAGTTGGTGATGGCGACCAGGCGATTATCAAACTTCGTGCTGTAGACCGCCGCCGAAGCTGAATACAGTTCGGTGCTGCGGCGCAGGCCCAGTTCGACGGTTTTCGAGGTCTCGGGCTTGAGGTCCTTGAAGCCGTTCTGCGCATTGACGGCGGTCTGCGTGGTGAAGAACGGGCTGTAACCACCACTCGGGAACGCCGCCATGTTTTCCGAATACGAGGTGAAGACTTCATCGTCTTCGTCGAGCTTGTAGGTCGCGCCGACTTGCGGCAAGAACCTGTCCCGCGCCTCGAGCGAACCGCTGGCATAACCGCCACCCTTACCCTCGGCGGTCGAGGTGGTGACCGTGTTTTTCGCACCGAACTCGAGTTTGAGGCGGTCATCGAGCAGGGTGTAGGTGTCGCGCAGGTAGAACTGTCGGGTCAGGTCGTTATAACTCTGGTCCAGCACCGTGGCGGCCAGCGGCAGCCCGTCAGTTTTGACGATATGGTTCTGCGGCGTTGCGTTGCTGGTGTCGAACAGGTAGCGGGCAATGTCGTTCTTGTTGGACTGAATCCAGAAGCCACCCTGAATTTCATGCTGCCCCAGGTAGTAGGTCAGCGAACTCTGGAAGCCGGTCCGGTCAATGCCATACACGGTGCTGCGAATCGAGTTGCTGGGCACGGTCGTCGAGCCGCTGGTGTAGATGAACGGGTAATAGGAATTACCCCGGCCGGAGTCGTGATGGTGATAGACGGTAGCGTCCAGGACCAGGTCATCGGTCAGCGAGAAGTTGCCGTTGAGAATATCCAGCTCGTCATCACGCAGGCTGCTGGCGTTGTAAGTGGCATCTCCGGCGCTGGTAACGCCGCCGGTATAAATGCCATTGGCGGCGTTGACTGCGCGGGTCCAGTTCGGCGTGTAGTAACTCCAGTTGTAGCCAAGGCGCTGGATAATGCTCTTCGACAGGTTCGGCAGGTTGGCTTCATCGTGAGACGAGGTGCTGTGAAAGAAACTCACCCGGTTATCGCCGAAGTTGTAATTGACCTTGGCGTTCACAGCGTCGGATTTCTGCGGGTTATCGTGGCCTTTCCAGGCATCGGCGTCGTACTTTTCTCCGGACACATAAGCCGACAGACCGTTGTACTCGCCGGTGTCGACGCGCATGAAGGTGCGCGAAGTGTCGTAGCTGCCCAGGGTTTGCGACAGGCGTGTGCCGAACTCTTTGTCCGGGTTGGAACTGGTGAACTGGATGGTGCCGCCCAGGTCGCTGTTCGACGCCGTACCCAGCGAACCGATACCGGGCGCCACCTCGCTGGCGCCGATATTTTCCGCGATGATTGCCCGGGTAATGCTCAGGCCGTTGAAGTTGCCGAAGCTCATGTTGCCCAGCGTGACGCCGTCCAGCGTGTAGCCCAGATGGTGCATGTCAAAGCCGCGCAGGCTGATGCGCTGGCTGCCTTCTTCGCGGCCCAGCGGGTCACCGGACTGGAAGTTCACCCCCGGCAGGCGTTGCAAGACTTTCAGCGGGCTGGTGCCTGCGGAATAGGCCTTCACATCCTTTTGCGTGACGCGCTGCACCTGCCGGGTTTCGCCCTGCCCGATCACCGAGACGGTGCCCAGTGTCATGGCTGCGCTGTCGTCGCTGGCGGTTGGCGTTACAGGTGCGGGCACGCTGTCGTCGGCCTGAATGAACGGGCTGATCAGACACAGTGAATTCAATGAAATCAGCAGCGCGAGGCGTGTTACCGGAAATCGGGGGGCGCGCGGTATCGATCGAGTGTTCATGAACGGTTTTCCTGGGGCGTCAGGGGGCCACGCTTGCGCGGGTAATTGGGAATGCAAGACGGGTTTTGGTTCAGGGGCTTTCAGTGATGACCGACAGGCGACTGATGCCCGCTTTCTGCACATCGGCCAGCACCTGAGCGACCCGGCCATAGCCCGTCGCCTGATCGGCGCGCAGGCTGACCGCGACGTCCGAGTCCTTGGCGTGCAGGTTTTGCAGGGCTTGCGGCAGGTCCTCCAGGGGCACCGCTTCACTGTCGATGAACACGCCGCCGCTGGCGTCGACACTCACGACCACCGGGCTGGCCTGATCCAGTGAGGTGGTGGCGACGGTTTGCGGCAGGTCCAGCGGGATGGAATTGTTGAGCAACGGCGCGGTGACAATGAACGTCACCAGCAGCACCAGCATGACGTCCACCAGCGGCGTGATGTTGATGTCGCTGATTGCATCGTCATCATTGGAAGTGGAAAAGGACATGTCAGATCACTCCTTTCAGGTTGGGGGCTGCCTTGTCGCGATGCTCGGGTTGCAGCCGGAAGGCGTTGCGCTGCGAGAGGTTGAGAAAGTCCACGGCAAACTCTTCCAGATCCGCGATCACCAGCTTCATGCGCCGTCCGAAAAAGTTGTAAGCCAGCACGGCGGGCACCGCGACAGCGATACCGACGCCGGTCGCGACCAGTGCTTCACCGATAGGCCCGGCGACCACCGCGATGCTGGCCGATCTGGCCTGGCTGATTGCGGTGAGCGCATGGATGATTCCGAACACGGTGCCGAACAGACCAATGAACGGCGCGGTGCTGCCGATCGAGGCAAGCAGAATCATGCCGCTCTCCAGATGGCGTCGTTCCTTGTGGATCTGCTGGCGCAGACTGCGCTCCAGCAAGTCCTGACGATTCCAGCTGTGGCCCAGGTCCGGCGAGTCATGGGGCGCGGCCAACGCTTGTGCGCCAGCATCGGTCAGGCGCGCCAGGCTGCCTTCGCCGTGGGGCATCTGTAGCGCGTTCTGCAAGTCGCGTGCGGCCCAGAAATCGGTGGCGTAGCGTCGATTCTGGCGAGCCAGTCGCCAGTGCTGGAGCGTTTTGCCAAGCAGCAATGCCCAGGTCACCAGTGAGAAGATCACCAGCAGCATCATCGACGTCTGGGTAATGATTACGGAGTAAGCGGTGTTCATGACGTAAGCCTCAGGGTGCGAGTTTGAAAGCCATGGGCACGTTGACCCAACCTTCAACCGGGGTATCGCCGCGTTTGGCGGGAATAAAGGTCCATTGCCGAACAGCGGCCTGCGCGGCTTCATCCAGCGCCGGTACGCCGCTGGTTTGCTGCACTTGCACCTGATCGGCGCGGCCGTTGGGCAGCACGTGGACACGCAGCAAGGTCGTGCCTTCCTGATGCCGGCGTGCAGCCGCAGGCGGGTACACCGGCGGCGGGTTATTCAGGTAGCCCGCGCGGCCTATCGGCGCGGTGGTGGTTTGCGCTGCTGCCGGCGCAGGCTTTGAAGGGGCAAGCGTCGGTGTGGGTGCAGACGTTGTCGGCGTTGAAGAAGGTGCCGGTTCGGCAGGTTTCGCCAGCGTTTTTGCAGGGGCCGGTGCCGGTCTGGGGTGTGCCTTAGGCTTGGGCTGCTCGACAGGCTTCGGCTCGGCGGGCGCAGACTTTTGGGGTGGCGCAGGCGCAGGCGGTTCTGGCTGTTGCACAGGCTCGGGCGGTGGCGGCGTCGGTTGTGCGGGCTGGCGGAGGGGCCGGTGGTACCCATTGCACCGTGATCGGCATGGGCGGCGTTGGTTCGGGCACTTGCGGATGATCGGCCATCAGCCAGAACGCCAGTGCGCCATGCAGCACGAGGGCAACCAGAATCGCCAGCGCATTGCCGGACCATGCGTTCGGAATGACGCTGCCTTGAGGCGGTACGAACAGCGAGGACGGCGCAACAAAACGCAGGCTGGCAGGCAGCTCAGGCTGGGTGCGGCGCTCATGCGGTGGTAGTCGGCGTGGCAGGATCAGCGTTGACATGAGTTCAGCTCACCATTGAAAGAATGCGAGCTCGACGCGTTGGCGAAGAGCCCGCTTCAACTGGTGCTGATATTAATACTCATAGTGTGTATTAATTATGACCGATGCCAGACGATCCTGTTTTTTCTGTCATGGGCTGGCGCAGGGATTTTCGGAGGCTGACGGATCAGCCCTTGAGAAACGTCAGCAAATCTTCGTTCAGTTGCTGCGCATGGGTCACGGCAAAACCGTGCGGTGCTCCCGGATAAACCTTCAGCTCGGCGCCCTTGATCATCGCCGCCGCGCGCTTGCCGGAGGCCTCGAACGGAACAACCTGGTCGCCATCGCCATGGATGACCAGCGTCGGCACATCTATCTTCGCCATGTCCGGACGGAAATCCGTCGCTGAGAACGCGGTGACGCAGTCCAGCGTGCCTTTGAGCGAGGCGAGCAGTGCGATGTTCAAGGTCTGGGTCTGTACGCCTTCGGAAACTGTCTGGCCTTTGTTCAAACCGTAGAACGGCGTGGCAAAGTCGCTGATGAATTGGGCGCGGTCCTTGAGCAGGCCTTCCTTGATGCCGTCGAACACCGACTGGTCGACGCCTTCCGGGTTGTCGTCCGTCTTGAGGAAGAACGGCGTGACCGAGCCCAGCAAGGCCAGTTTGGCCACCCGCTCGCTGCCATGACGGGCGATGTAGCGTGCCACGTCGCCGCCGCCCATGGAGAAACCGACCAGCGTCACGTCGCGCAGGTCGAGGTGCTCGATCAGCGCCGCGATGTCGTCGGCGAAGGTATCGTACTCATAGCCGGTCCAGGGCTGGCTTGAGCGGCCAAAGCCACGGCGGTCAAAGGCGATAGTGCGGTAGCCCTTACTGCTGAGGTACTCCATCTGGTATTCCCACATATCAGCATCCAGCGGCCAGCCATGGCTGAACAGTACCGGCTTGCCCGTGCCCCAGTCTTTGTAATAGATCTCGGTGCCGTCTTGCGTGGTGAACGTGCTCATGCAGATTCCTCTCGATGTCGGGTTGATCGGGCAAGCGCCTTGGCGGACAGGCTCATGCACGCCTTCGGCCGCTCCCGATTATTCCGGCAGTGGGCGCTTTGCATAGTTCAGTCGGGCAGACTGCGCGCACTGGCCTGACGAAATTTTCTGAAACATCGGCTTATTGTATTTCCCTTCCATAACCGAACTTGCCGGGCATATGGGAATCAGTTCCATGGGGCCGAAGCGTGCTTTGACCCGTCCATGGTTTGACTTGCCCATTGAAGGAGAGAACTGCGTGGCGTCTCAGCTGAAAATCTTGATCCTTTCGGGTCTGCTGCTCTTCGCAGGCAGTTTCAATCTTCAGGCCGCCGATGTACCCGCGCTACCGATGGGCGCTGCAGTGCCAGCGGACGACAAGGCGGCTGAAAAAGCCGATACCAAGGCCGCTGACAAATCAGCCGCCAAACCGGATGAAAAAGCGCCTGACAAGACGGAGGCCAAGTCAGACGCTGCGGCCGACCCGGCTGCGGCTGATCCTGCGGCAGAGCTTCTGGTGCAGGGCGGTTTGCTCGGCGCCATCAGTACCAGCATCGATGACGTCCAGCAAAAGCTCAACCTGGACGACAACCTGTTCGATGCCTGGCGTTTGCGTGCCGACCGTGCCGCCGACGAGCTGGAAAAACTGGTCAACAAGCGCACGACGCGTTCTCCCTGGAGCGTCGTTGGCGACTTTCTTGCGCTGTCGTTTGTGTGGATAGGCGCATTCGCGGTGCTGACCACGCTGGGTCGTTTTCTGGCCGTGCGCTTGTGCCGAACGCCATTCATCCAGGTGCGCGAACGCAGTCAGGCACTGCTCAAATACGTATTGCCGTTCACCTTGCCCGCGATCATCTGCCTGCCACTGACCCTGTACGTCAGTCACTTCATGCCGTCGTCGGTCGGCCGGGCGCTGGCGCTGTGTTTCGCTTACGCCACCAGCAGCGGCATCGTGTCGACGTCGGTGCTGCTGTGCGTGATCGTGATGTTCAACTCCGGCCACAAGCGCGCTGCCGTGCGCATGATTCGCCGCTACGCGCCAAAACCACTGTTTGTGGTGGGCTTTCTGGCGGCGTTGAGCGACGCGCTGACCAGCCCGCAGATCGCCCGTCAACTGGGCAGCAACGTCACCACCAGTGTCGCGGTGTTTGCCGGGTTGTTCGCCTCGGTGGTGTTCTGCATGTTGATCATTAAAGTGCGACGTCCGGTGGCGCACCTGATTCGTAACCGGTCGTTGGGCAGTCGTCTGCACAGGCCTGCGCTGCAACAATCACTGAAGATATTCTCGAACCTGTGGCACCTGCCGATCCTGCTGATGATTCTGGTCTCGGCGATCAACCTGATCGGTGCCGGCGAAGACAGTCAGGAAGCACTGCGCTGCGCGTTGTTCACCACCATTTTGCTGATCGCGACGGTATTCCTGAGCACTGTATTTCAGCACATGTTCAAACCGACCGAATCTCTGGGGCGTGGCGGGCATGTGTATAAGGCGCGGCTGCTGAGCCTGGTGTACGCGGTGCTGCGCATCGCGCTGGCGATCACCTTCATTGAAGTATTGGGGCGTATCTGGGGCTTCTCGATGTTCGAGTTTGCCCAACGCAATACGCTGGGCCGGGTCATCAGTGATTCGCTGAGCAGCATCGGCCTGATCTTCGTGGTCACCTGGCTGTTGTGGGTGGTGCTCGACACGGCCATTCAGGAAGCCCTCAAACCGCCGGTCAATCATCGTAGCGGACGCCAGCCAAGCACGCGCATCAAGACCATTCTGCCGCTGCTGCGTAATGCGGTGAAAATCATTCTGGTGGTGATCTGCGCCATCACCACCATGGCCAATCTGGGTATCAACGTCGCGCCGCTGCTGGCCGGTGCCGGGGTGGTCGGTCTGGCTATCGGCTTCGGTTCTCAGCAGTTGGTACAGGACGTTATTACCGGCCTGTTCATCATCATCGAAGACACGTTCTCGGTGGGCGACTGGGTGGTGCTCAGCACCGGTCATTCCGGGACGGTTGAAAGCCTGACTATCCGAACCGTGCGCCTGCGCGATGGTAAGGGCTTCGTCCATTCGGTGCCGTTCGGCCAGATCAAGGCGGTCACCAACCAGTCACGGCAATTCGCTTACGCGTTTTTCTCGGTGCGCTTCACCTACGACTCCGACATTGATGACGCGCTGGCGCTGATCCGCGAAACCGGCCAGTCGATCAGCGAAGACATCCTGCTCAAGCACAACCTGCAAGGGCCGCTGGAAGTGTTCGGCGTCGACAGCATGGACCTCAACGGCATGGTGCTGACCGCGCAGTTCCGAACGTCTTCCGGCGGGCAATACGCGGTAGGGCGCGCCTTTAACGAACGCCTCAAGCGGCTTGTGGATAAAAATCCGAACGTGCGTTTCGCGCAGACTTATCCACAGATGGTCATGGGGCCGGGCTTCAATAATCCGCAGGCGGGCGCCGAGTCTGAAGGGCCGCCCGCGCCTTCAGACCCGGCTGCCGCCACGCCGTCTGCGCCTGCACCCGCGCCGCTGGGTCTGCCCAAGGGCAACAGCCCGCCGGGGCCTGCCGCTCAGTAGTTCGCCGTGTGATCTGTCAGGGGTAAGACGCTGTAACGCCTTGTTCCGGCGTCATTAACCCGACAGGCTGCGCAACTGTTGGGGGTTGGCAGCCAACGTGTTATGTTTGCAGGCGTTTTTCAATTGTTTGTTTGATTACTCTGATACCGAGCCTGCTGACTCTATGCGTATGCGCCTTATGCTGTTGGGCGGCGGGAATGCCCTCGGGCAGGCGCTGATTCGTCTGGGTGCCGAGGAAGACATTGGCTTTCTCGCACCACGTCCACCGCAAGACGGCTGGGACGTGGCAAGCCTGACGCAACTGCTCGATGACACCCGTCCCGATGCCTTGATCAACCTTGCTTACTACTTCGACTGGTTTCAGGCGGAGACTGTGAGCGAAGCGCGTCTGACCCACCAGGAACGCTCTGTCGAGCGCCTGGCCGAACTGTGTCAGCACCACAACATCACGCTGGTCCAGCCGTCCAGTTATCGTGTCTTTGATGGCTCGCGGGCGACGGCCTACAGCGAAAAGGACGAGCCAGTGCCGTTGGGTCTGCGCGGCCAGGCGCTGTGGCGTATCGAACAAAGCGTGCGCGCGACCTGCCCGCAACATGTGCTGGTGCGTTTCGGCTGGTTGCTGGACGACAGCGCCGACGGTGTACTGGGCCGCTTTCTGTCGCGTGCCAAAGAACCCGGCGAGCTGCTGCTTGCCGATGATCGACGTGGCAACCCGACGCCGGTCGACGATGCGGCGCGAGTGATCATCTCGGTCGTCAAGCAACTCGATTGCGAAGCGCCGCTGTGGGGCACTTACCACTACGCCGGGCACGAGGCGACCACGCCGCTGGCGCTGGGGCAGGCGGTGCTTACCGAAGCGCGGCTGCTGCATGAGCTGGCAATCGAATCGCCCACTGCGCAGGCACATGCCGCGCGTCCCGACGCAGCCGAAGAACCGCAACACGCGGTGCTGGCCTGCAAGAAAATTCTTCACACCTTCGGCATCAAGCCCCGCGCCTGGCGAGCCGGCTTGCCAAGCCTTCTGGATCGGTATTATCGACATGTCTGACGCTCCTGTTTTGATCACTGGAGGCGCTGGTTTCATTGGCTCGCACCTGGCTGACGCATTGCTCGCCAACGGGCACAGCGTGCGTATCCTCGACAATCTCTCGGCGGGCAAGCGCAGCAATCTTCCGCTCGATAACCCACGGGTAGAGTTGATCGTCGGTGACGTCGCCGATGCGGCGCTGGTCAAGCGCGCCGCGCAGGGTTGTCAGGCCGTCGTGCATCTCGCCGCCGTTGCATCGGTGCAAGCCTCGGTCGACGACCCGGTGCGTACCCACCAGAGCAACTTCATCGGCACATTGAATGTCTGCGAAGCGATGCGTGAAGCCGGTATCAAACGCGTGGTCTTCGCTTCCAGTGCGGCCGTCTATGGCAACAATGGCGAAGGCGAGGCGATCACCGAAGACACCCCCAAAGCGCCGTTGACTCCCTATGCATCGGACAAGCTGGCCAGCGAGTACTACCTGGACTTCTACCGACGTCAGCATGGCCTGGAACCGGTCATCTTCCGCTTCTTCAACATCTTCGGCCCGCGTCAGGACCCGTCGTCGCCGTACTCCGGCGTGATCAGCATCTTTGCCGAACGCGTCCAGAACGGCCTGCCGATCACTGTGTTTGGCGACGGCGAGCAGACGCGTGACTTCTTCTACGTCGGTGACCTGCTCAAGCTGCTGCTGCAGGCTCTGTCGCGGGACAGTGCCATCGAAGGCGCGGTCAATGTCGGCCTGAACAAGACCTCGTCGCTCAACGAACTGCTGGCTGCGCTTTCGCAGGTTGTCGGCAAACAGCCGGAAGTCAGCTATCAGGCCCCACGCTCGGGCGACATCAAACACTCCCGCGCCAGCAACCAGCGCTTGCTGGAACACTTCACCCTCGACGAGCCAACGCCACTGGTGCGCGGGCTTGAGTTGTTGATGGGGCAGTGAGCCCCGCATCAATCACTGATCCTCCCCACGCTCTGCGTGGTGACGCATTTCTGGACGCTCTGCGTCCGAGAGTGGTAGCCAGGAATCCGCGACGCGCCGCTCAAACCACAAAAAACGAAGGCACCCGATGAGGGTGCCTTTGTGTGTGGCGCTTGAGGTCTGTAGGTCAGAACTTGTAACCCACACCCACCATGTATACCCATGGATCGATATCCACATCGACTCTGGTCTTGCTGACGGCCAGGGCTGACGGGCCGTCCACGCTGGCTTCGGTGTCGATGTCGACATACCAGACCGAGGCGTTGACCAGCACGTTTTCGGTAATCATGTAGTCCATACCCAACTGTGCGGCCAGGCCGACCGAGTCCTTGAGCTTGAGGTTGCTGAAGCCCTGA
Source organism: Pseudomonas syringae (assembly GCF_023278085.1). Taxonomy (NCBI): domain Bacteria; kingdom Pseudomonadati; phylum Pseudomonadota; class Gammaproteobacteria; order Pseudomonadales; family Pseudomonadaceae; genus Pseudomonas; species Pseudomonas syringae. Next base: position 622,657 of record NZ_CP066265.1, read on the forward strand.
TTCTTGCGGTTGCTGGTCAGGTCATTGTCGAAGAACGTGGTGTAGTTGATGCCCACGCCTGCATACGGCTGGAATCTGGACGAAGGCTCCATCGGGTAGTACTGCAGCGACAGGGTGGGCGGCAGTTGTTTGATGTCGGCCAGTTTGCCGTCCAGGCCAGGGCCCAGGCCTTTGACCGATACGGTGTGGCTGAACGGCGTGGCGGCCAGCAGTTCGATGCCGACGTGTTGGGTCAGCATGTAAGCGAAGGTCAGGCCGAGCTGGTTTTCGCCGTTGACCGTGGCTTTGGTGCCGGGAACCTTGGCGCCATCGAGACGGACTTCGCCGCTGTCTTCGTTAGGCTGGACGTGCGCGACACCGGCGCGAACAATGAAGTCGCCTTCTTCATAGGCGTGTGCCGCGACCGGGGCGGTGAGGGCGAGCGCGACAAGGGACGCGCGTAGCAGGTGCTTGTTCATGGAGGCTCCAGGGATCAGTCAAAATTTATGGGCGTAATGTTAAAGCGCTGTCGAGCGGCGACTTTGACTCAGCTCAATGAAATCGCTGGGAACCTCGTCATCCTCATGAATCCGGCAACTCGTAGACAAGAATCTTGTCTGCCTGCATCTGATAACCCGCTTCTGCCAGCTCGCTGCTTGACGATTTGGCCTGCATCGGTCCTTCGATCCAGTACGGCTGATACAGCTCATCGACCTTCACGCCCAGCTCACTCGTGACATGCACGATCTGGTTCGCTGGCGGCGGCGGCACATGTATGCAGGCACCGAAATACGGCACCAGCAAAAACTCCGTCACTCTGCCTTCTTCGCTGACCTCAAGCGGCACAATGTAGCCCGGCAAACGCACCATCTGACCATCCAGCGCCTTGACCACCGGCGCATGCGGGGCCAGTTGATGGGCGGCAGGCGCCGCCTCCATGGCCAGTGCATCGGACAGCTTCGACATGTCGTGCAGTGGCGCCGTTACCGGTTTCACCACAGGTGCGTCGGGTGGAATCATGTCATTCCAGGTCAGTTCACGCGGCTCGGCGGCCCACAATTGAGTGGTAACCGAGAGCAGCAGAGTGAGTAGCATGCGCCGCATCATGAAGGTCCTCATAAACGAATCGACAGTCCATCGGCCAGTGACTGCCTGTAGGCTCGCCAGGCTGGCACGGTTCCCATCAACAGCGCGCAACCGAGAATGCCACCCAGTAATGTCCATTCATATTGGCCAGGTGGCATAGACGAGAGGTACAGGCCGTAGTTTTCGAGCACATAGTCACGGGCCGCGAAAATGCCGAGATAGAGCAGCGCAAGGCCACTGACGACCCCGGCCAGCGCGAGCGCGAACGCTTCAAGTATGAGCAGGCTTGCGATATGCCAGGGTCGTGCGCCGACCGAGCGCAGGATCGCCATTTCCCGGCGACGCTCGTTGAGGCTGGTGAGAATCGCGGTGAGCATGCCGATCAGTCCGGTCAGCACCACGAACAGGGAAATCACGAACAGCGCTTTTTCGGCGGTGCCCATCAAACTCCACAGCTCCTGCAAGGCCACGCCCGGCAGGATCGCCAGCATCGGCTCGCCACGGTACTCATTGATTTCGCGTTGCAGGCTGAACGTCGAGATCTTGCTGTTCAGGCCCAGCATGAACGCGGTAATCGCACTGGGCGTCAGGTCCATGTTGCGCGCCTGATCGGCGGAAATGCGTTCGTTGCCGCGTGCCGGAGCGCCGTTGTGCCAATCGATATGAATAGCTTCCATGCCGCCCAGGCTGATATGCAATGTGCGGTCCACGGGCGTGCCGGTCGGTTTCAGAACACCGACTACGGTAAACGGTTTGTCGTCATGCTTGACCAGGCTGATCGCCGCCACGCCGTGCGCCAACACCAGCTTGTCGCCCAGTTTGTAATGCAGCGCCTTGGCCACTTCAGAGCCCAGCACCACTTCGAACGGATCGGTCTTGAACTCGCGCCCCTCGGCCATTTCCAGGTGTTGCTGGCGACCGAACTGGTAATGCTCGAAATACGCTTCGTTGGTGCCCATCACCCGATAGCCACGGTGTGAGTCGCCCAGCGAAATCGGGATCGCCCATTTGACCTGCTTGCTTTGCGCAAAATGCTCGAAGCTGTCCCAGCGAATGTTGTTGGTGGCATTGCCGATGCGGAACACCGAATACAACAACAGATTGATCGAGCCGGAGCGCGCACCGACGATCAGATCGGTGCCGCTGATGGTGCTGGCGAAACTGGCGCGGGCCTCAGTGCGCACCCGTTCCACGGCCAGCAGCAGGCACACTGACAGGGCGATGGCGAAGGCAGTGAGAAAGGCGGTGAAGCGGCGATTGGCCAGGCTGGCGATGGCCAGACGAAACAGATACATCTCAACTCTCCACAGCGACGGCGGCGCGATTCAGGTCGCTCAGCGACAGATTGCGATCAAACAGGGGGGCCAGGCTCTGGTCATGACTGACGAACAGCAGGCTGGCCCCGGCCTCGCGGCATTCGGCGAACAACAAGCGGATGAACGCCTCTCGCGAGTCGGCATCCAGCGCGGACGTCGGCTCGTCGGCAATCACCAGTTCCGGCTGACCGATCAATGCCCGGGCGGCGGCCACGCGTTGCTGCTGGCCGATGGACAGCGAGTCGGCGCGGCGGACGAGCATTGCCGGATCTTTCAGGCCCAGGTGGGCGAGCAGGGTGGTGGTGGCTTTTTCCACGCTGCCATGGCGTTGCCTGGCACGCTCTGCGCGGACCTTGGAAAAGTGACAGGGCAGCTCGATGTTTTCTCGCACCGACAGAAACGGCAGCAGGTTGAACTGCTGGAAGATGTAGCCGGTGTGATCGACACGAAAACGATCACGCGCCGCTGACGACAGGCCCGACAGTTCCTGATTCAACAGACGGATGCTGCCACTGACGGGTTTTTGCACGCCGCCGAGCAAACCCAGCAGTGTGGTTTTGCCGCTGCCGCTGGGGCCTTTGAGGAACAGCGTTTCGCCGGTTTGCAGGCGGAAGCTGGGGATGTCCAGCAGTTGAGGATGACCAGGCCAGTTGAAGCTCAGGTCCGACAACTCGATCAGTGCTTGGGTCATGGCTGACTCACGCTCGGTTGGAAATTAAAAGACCGGGCCAGGCCCGGTCGTGGTGCCACAGGGTGCGATCAGAATTTCAGCGTCGGATTCGCTGCAATCACTTCTGCGCCCGACTGGCCGCCCGGCGAAATCAGTTGTACCTGAAGCTTCTTGGTGTCGGGAAAGGTTTTGAATATTTGCGACAGGTCGAGCTTCTTCAGAATAGCCGGCGCGTCACAGACGAACTTGTAGTGACCGTGGATTTCACTGTGCTCGTGATGATCTGCGTCGCCCGCTTCGGCGTGTTCTTCGTGATCATCATCCTTGTCGCCAAACAGCGGGCTTTCCAGCTTCACTGAGGTGGCCGAGCAGTTGGCCGCATCGGCAATGCTGAACAGTGCGTTGGGCTTGAGCAGCAATTCACGCGCCTTGGCCACTTTGGCCTTGTCTTCGTCTGACGTCGCAACGTGTTCGAAGCCCACGATGTTCATGGCCGGGCTGTCGAATTCGAACTCCAGGGTCTTGCCTTCCAGCACCACGTCCAGACGCCCGACACCGTGCTCGTGCGCGCCAAGGCTGCCGTGTTCGTCGCCGTGATCATGATCGTGTTCTTCAGCAGCATGGGCGGCAACCAGTGGCAGCAGGGCAAAGGGCAGGGCAAGTAGCAAGCGGCGCATAGCGGACTCCGGGGCATCGTTCGAAAAACTGTTATGTGATCTTATAACAATCACATCGGTGAGTGGACGTGTTTTTTATTCGCCGTGCGGATGGAGGTTTGCTTGCAGCGCAGTATTCGACGGTGTCATCCGGAATACCGGCGCCAGTGCTTATGCCGAACGGGTCTCACACTCTGCATCATCGAGTCCTACTCTGTAACATGAAAATCGCTACACCTGCGCCGGATGCACCGGAATGATGTTCACCTCCAGTGGGGACGGCATTCGACCTGAGCCGAGTGCATTATCAAGGAAGATATCGATGAACAAGCTCCATCCGAACAGAGAAATCCTGCGTGCGGTGTACAAGGATCTGACACGCATTATCGAGTTTGCTGATGCCGACATTGTGCTGCACAAGGCGGATCAGGGTGCTGGCGGCGGCTTATCCATTGCCATTGGCAAAGACGCGGTGCTGGCCCATGAGATCAATCTGCTCAGGTGTATAGGCCAGACCTTGTACATGGACATCCACGATATCGTTGCCAACGATCACTTCGGTTCGGTATTGGGGGAGATGCGCGCCAGTTGCGAGGGCCGCAGAATCATCATGCCCTTCTGCGGCCTGTGGCGGTTTCGGGATGGCAGGATTGTCGAGCACTGGGAAAACGTCTATGACGTGCGGGCGCTGGGCGACTTCATGAACGGCAAGCAACCGACCGTCAACCAGTGGCGTTACGCGTGAGCATGGGAATACCGGTCAGCCTGTGGGAGCATGTGCGCCTGATTGTCAGCAGGTAAACATCATGTTGCGTATTCGTGGAACCGTAGGCGAGTGGCCGGTGGATTTGACCCTTGAACTGGACGAAAGCGACTGGGCCCAACTGGGGGCACAGCTTAAAGCGGTCGCCCCCGAGGTGTCGGCAGTCGAGGTCGAAGGCAAACCGGTCAATCAGGATGAAAGGCTGTGGCAGGTTGCTCAGGAGTTACTGCAGAAGGCCGGGCACATGAGCGGACCGGACCTGTTGGCGCAACTGGAAGGGCTGACCGGCAGCACGGCGGCAGGCAAGCATTTGCTGGTGCGCTTGCGTCATTCTGCCAACGTGAAAGTCGAGAGTGGCGGCGATGCGCCGTTGTACCGCTGGATCGAGACGGTTTGATCCGAGGATCAGCAACAGGCACCGAAGCAGTGCCTGTTGCTTGATAGCTTAGTACAGCGCAGCAAACAGCTTACGGCGGTAGGCCGTGACCAGCGGGTGATCGTTGCCCAGCAGGTCGAACACCTGCAGCAAGGTTTTGTGCGGCAGGCCCTCGGCGTAATTGCGGTTGCGGATGAACAGCTTGAGCAGACCGTCGAGCGCTGCTTCGTACTGTTGGCGCGACAACTGCTGAATTGCCAGTTGATGCGCGGCTTCATCATCTTGCGGGTTTTGCGCCAGACGGCTTTTCAGCTCGGCGGCATCCGGCAGGGTGGCGGCTTCGGCAAGAAACATCAGCTGCGCCTTGGCGCCTGCCAGGTCGGCCTTGTGGGCATCGCCAGTGACGGCATCCAGTACGGCTTTGGCTTCGCCCAGCTCGCCCCGTTCCGCTAGGCAGCGCGCGTACAGAATGAGCGCTGCAGCGTTAGTGTTGTCTTCACCCAGCAGTGCCTTGAGCACTGCCTCGGCCTCGGAGAAGCGGCTTTCGGCAAACAGCGCCTGCGCCTGCTTGAGCGGGTCGGCGGCTGGCGGTGGCGGCATGACGACGTGCTGGTCGAGAATCTTGCGAATCTCCGACTCCGGCTGGGCTCCGGCAAAACCGTCCACCGGCTGGCCGTCCTTGAACAGCACCACGGTCGGCAGGCTGCGAATACCGAAACGTGCAACGACATCCGGTTCGGCGTCGCAATTGACCTTGGCCAGCAGCAGCTCGCCTTGATAACTCTCGGTGATTTGCTGCAACAGCGGCATCAAGACCTTGCAGGGCGCACACCACTCGGCCCAGAAATCGACCAGTACCGGCTGATCGAATGACTTGTCGATCACCAGTTGATCGAAGGTCGCGGTGGTCGCGTCGAAGATGTAAGCAGTGTCCTGGCTCATTGCACGTCTCGAAGATTCTGAATGCCGCCAACTATAAAGCCCACAGGGCAATGCTGAAAGCGGCGTAGCTGAGTCTGGCTCCAACGCTCCGTGTCGCCACACCTGCCGGAGCGTGCGGAAACTAAACTATCGTGCGACGCTCCGCGTCGCCATGCCGTTCCGGACGCTCCGCGTCCTCTTTGCGACGCAGAGCGTCGAGAAATGCATTCCGACGCCGGAGCGTGCGGAACGATAACGTCAACTATCGTGCCCGCTGCAGATATTACGGAGCAATCATGGTGCCTTGACGAACTGCAACTGCCCTAACGCCTGAGTCGTCGGCTGACCGATACGCATCGACGGCAGGTGCAGGATCAACTGCCCGGACTGGCTGGCGCGGCCGCGCAGTTCTACACGCCCACCTACCGGAAACGCTTCCGGATTGAAGCGCAGCTGGAACGGCAGCGATTGGCCGTTGCCCTTGAGCAAGGTATTGGTCAGCAGTTTTTGTGGACGACCGCGGTCGTCGATCACCAGCATCGCCAGCTCGACTTCGGCCCCGGCCGGAACGCCCAGCAATTGCCCGCTGATTTCACGCTGAAAAGGTTGCAGCGGACCTGGCCCGGCTGGCAGCTTGATCGATGGTGCAACCGGCGGGGCGGCAGCGGGTTTTGGAGCGTCGTTGCTGCTGCAGGCGGCCAGCAAGCCAACGAGGCCTAGCAAAAACAGGGTTCGTAGCGTCATCAAAAGCTCCACAAGGCAAAAATCAAAAGGCTGCGCGACGCCAGAGCTGCAGTATTACCGAGCGCGGGCAATTTAACATCGCTTTAATGCGCGTCTATATACCGCAAAGCCCCAGCCTTGTCTTGCCGACAGGATGCGCTAACATGGCGCTCCTCATTCTTTCGTTGCCAGCCACCATGCACTGTCCCTTCTGCGGTGCCAATGACACCAAAGTCATCGACTCCCGCCTCGTCGCCGAAGGCGAGCAAGTACGCCGCCGACGCGAATGCCTGGCCTGCGGCGAGCGCTTCACCACGTTCGAAACCGCCGAGCTGGTCTTGCCGCGCCTGATCAAGCAGGACGGCAGCCGCCAGCCTTTCGATGAAGAAAAGCTGCGTGCCGGCATGCAGCGCGCCCTCGAAAAGCGTCCGGTGAGTGTCGAGCGTCTTGAAGCGGCGCTGGCGCACATCAAGCACAAGCTGCGGGCAACCGGTGAGCGTGAAGTCAAATCTCTGGTGGTCGGTGAGCTGGTCATGACCGAGCTGCAAAAGCTCGACGAAGTGGCCTACATCCGCTTTGCCTCGGTGTACCGCCGCTTTCAGGATCTCAACGAATTTCGTGAAGAAATCGACCGTCTGGCCCGCGAGCCGGGTAAGGAATGAGTGCAGTGTTGACTGAACAGGCCGCCCTCGACGTTCATTACATGGCACGTGCGCTGGAACTGGCGCGCAAGGGCCTTTACTCCACACACCCCAATCCGCGCGTCGGCTGCGTCATCGTGCGTGATGGCCAGATCGTCGGTGAGGGCTGGCATGCCCGTGCAGGCGAGCCGCATGCCGAGGTGCATGCGCTGCGTCAGGCGGGTGAGCTTGCCCGAGGCGCGACGGCTTACGTCACGCTTGAACCATGCAGTCATCAGGGGCGTACGCCGCCCTGTGCCGATGCCTTGGTGGAGGCCGGGCTGGCGCGAGTCGTTGCCGCGATGCAGGACCCTAATCCCGAAGTCTCGGGTCGCGGGCTGCTGCGCCTGATGAATGCTGGCATCGGTGTTCAATGCGGCGTGCTGGAAAGCGAAGCGCGGGCGCTGAATAAAGGTTTTCTCAAGCGCATGGAAACCGGTCGGCCTTATATAAGGGTCAAGCTGGCCATGAGCCTGGATGGTCGAACGGCCATGGCCAGTGGTGAAAGCCAATGGATCACCGGCCCGGAAGCCCGCTCGGCGGTGCAACGTCTGCGCGCACAGTCAAGTGTGGTCCTGACAGGTGCTGACACGGTGCTGGCAGACAACGCACGCCTGACCGTGCGCCCTGACGAGCTGGGGCTGAGCGCAGAAATGAGTGCCTTGGCCGCCAGCCGTCCGCCGTTGCGCGTATTGATTGACGGGCGCTTGCGTGTGCCGCTGGACGCGCCGTTCTTTCAGGCCGGCAGTGCGCTGGTTGTGACCTGTGCCGCTGCGTCGGCGCGGGGTCGTTATCAGGAAGACGGTCACGAGATGCTGGCACTGGCCGACAGCGCCGGTCACGTTGACCTGCGCAAACTGATGGGCGAGCTGGCAAGCCGTGGCATCAACGAGGTGCTGGTCGAGGCCGGTCCGCGTCTGGCGGGTGCCTTTGCGCGTCTCGGGCTGGTCGACGAGTTTCAGATTTTCATCGCCGGCAAGTTTCTCGGCTCATCGGCCCGGCCGCTGCTTGACCTGCCGCTGGCGCAGATGAGTGAAGCGCTGGAGCTGAATATCGTGGAAATGCGGGCCGTCGGCAATGACTGGCGAGTCATTGCTCTCCCTGTCTTCGCACCCGGCGTATAATTCCCGGCTTCGCCTAGCGCGCAGCCCCTGTTCTCCCGGAGGACCCATGTTTACCGGCATTATCGAATCAATCGGCAGCATCCGCGCCCTGACTCCCAAGGGTGGCGACGTCCGCGTTTACGTGGAAACCGGCAAGCTCGACCTGAGCGACGTCAAACTCGGTGACAGCATTGCCGTGAATGGCGTGTGCCTGACCGCTGTCGAGCTGCCTGGCGACGGCTTTTGGGCGGATGTCAGCCGGGAAACCCTGACGGTTACTGCCTTTGTCGATCTGAAGAGCGGCAGCCGGGTCAATCTGGAAAAGGCCCTGACGCCGACCACCCGTCTGGGTGGCCATCTGGTCAGCGGGCATGTCGACGGTGTAGGCGAAATCGTCTCCCGTGCCGAGAACGCCCGCGCCATTCAGTTCACGGTGCGTGCGCCCCGTGAACTGGCCAAATACATCGCCCACAAAGGCTCGATCACGGTCGACGGCACCAGCCTGACCGTCAACTCGGTCAACGGTGCAGAGTTCGAGCTGACCATCGTGCCGCATACCTGGAGCGAAACCATCATGGCCGACTACCAGCCGGGCCGTAAGGTCAATCTGGAAGTCGATCTGCTGGCGCGTTATCTGGAGCGTCTGTTACTGGGCGACAAGGCTGCAGAGCCGGGCCACGGCACGATCACCGAAAGCTTTCTGGCCGAGAACGGCTACCTGAAATCCTGAATCAAGGGGGTGCCGTGTGGCGCTCAACAGTATCGAAGAACTGGTTGAAGACATTCGCCAAGGCAAGATGGTCATCCTCATGGATGACGAAGACCGCGAGAACGAAGGCGACCTGATCATGGCCGCCGAGTGCGTGAAGCCCGAGCACATCAACTTCATGGCGCGTTTTGCCCGTGGTCTGATCTGCATGCCGATGACTCGCGAGCGCTGCGAAACCCTCAAGCTGCCCCTGATGGCGCCGCGCAACGGTTCAGGTTTCGGCACCAAGTTCACCGTTTCCATCGAAGCTGCCGAAGGCGTGACCACCGGTATCTCGGCAGCCGACCGTGCACGCACCGTGCAGGCCGCCGCCGCCAAGGACGCCAAAGCCGAAGATATCGTCAGCCCGGGGCACATTTTCCCGTTGATGGCTCAGGCGGGTGGCACCTTGGCACGCGCCGGTCACACCGAAGCAGCGTGTGATCTGGCACGCATGGCCGGTTTCGAGCCGTCGGGCCTGATCTGCGAAGTCATGAACGACGACGGCACCATGTCGCGTCGCGCCGAACTTGAAGCATTTGCCCAGCAACACGACATCAAGATCGGCACCATCGCCGACCTGATTCACTACCGGATGATCCACGAACGTACCGTTCAGCGGATTGCCGAGCAGCCGATGGACAGCGAACTGGGCAGTTTCAACCTGGTGACTTATCGCGATTCGGTCGAGGGCGATGTGCATCTGGCACTGACCCTGGGCAAGATCTGCGCAGAAGAACCCACCCTCGTTCGCGTCCATAACATGGACCCGCTGCGCGACCTGCTGATGGTCAAGCAGCCCGGCCGCTGGAGCCTGCGCGCCGCAATGCGCGCGGTCAGCGAGGCGGGCAGTGGCGTGGTGCTGTTGCTGGGTCACCCGCTGGATGGCGATGTGTTGCTGGCCCACATCCGGGAAACCGCCGGGCAACAACCGATCAAGACGCCGACCACTTACAGCACGGTCGGCGCCGGTTCGCAGATCCTTCGTGACCTCGGTGTGCGCAAAATGCGCCTGATGAGTTCACCGATGAAGTTCAATGCGATATCCGGTTTCGATCTGGAAGTTGTAGAATACGTGCCCTCCGAATAAATACCGGCAGGTTGGCGCGTGCGGAAGACGGTTTTTCGCAGGTTTCGGTCTGACGGTTGCGATTCGTGGCCTACTATCCCTCAAAGTCCGCCTGAAGGCGGGCTTGCTCTTTAATACGAGACTCACCGAATGACCTTGAAGACCATCGAAGGTACTTTCATCGCTCCCCAGGGCCGCTACGCTCTGGTGGTTGGCCGTTTCAACAGCTTCGTCGTGGAAAGCCTGGTTAGCGGTGCCGTTGATGCGCTGGTACGCCACGGCGTCAGCGAAAGCGACATCACCATCATCCGCGCGCCGGGTGCTTTCGAGATTCCCCTGGTTGTGCAGAAAGTCGCTCAGCGCAGCGAGTTTTCGGCGATCGTCGCGCTGGGCGCGGTGATTCGTGGCGGTACCCCGCACTTCGAATACGTGGCAGGCGAGTGCGTCAAAGGCTTGTCCCAGGTGTCCATGGAGTTCGGCATTCCAGTCGCTTTCGGTGTGTTGACGGTCGATTCTATCGAACAGGCCATCGAGCGTTCCGGCACCAAAGCCGGTAACAAGGGCGCTGAAGCTGCGCTGTCCGCCATCGAAATGGTCAGCCTGCTGTCGCAGTTGGAGGCCAAGTGATTTCCGACGATACCGACCAGTTCAACCCACGCGACGCCAAAGCGCCGGAAATCGCCAAAGGCAAGAGCGCCAAACGTCGCGAAGCACGGCAGATGGCAACTCAGGCCCTGTACCAACGGCACATGGCTGGCCACGCGCTGAACGAAATCGAAGCGCAGTTTCGTGTCGACAACGATTTCAGCAACGTCGACGGCACCTACTTCCGTGAGCTGCTGCACGGTGTGGCGACCAACCAGACCGAGATCGACGCTGCTCTGGCACCTTGCCTTGATCTGACCATCGAAGAACTCGACCCGATCGAGCTGGCGGTACTGCGCCTGTCCACCTTCGAACTGCTCAAGCGCATCGACGTGCCTTATCGCGTGGTGATCAACGAAGGCATTGAGCTGGCGAAAGTCTACGGCTCCACTGACGGCCACAAGTTCGTCAATGGTGTGCTGGACAAGCTGGCACCGCGCCTGCGTGAAGTCGAAGTGAAGGCCCACAAGCGCTGATTCGCGCCTGACCTTCATGGGAGAGTTCGAGCTGATCCGCAATTACTTCGCCACTGCGCCCTGCGCGCAGGCGGGCGAAGACGTTGCACTGGGGATCGGCGACGACTGCGCGCTGCTGGCGTTACCGCCCGGCGAGCAGTTGGCGATCTCGACCGACACCCTGGTTGCCGGGGTGCATTTTCCCGATATCTGCGACCCTTTTCTGCTCGGCCAGCGTGCCCTGGCAGTGTCTGCCAGTGATCTGGCGGCCATGGGCGCTCGCCCGATTGCCTTTACCCTTGCCTTGACCCTGCCGCACGTCGATGCCGACTGGCTGCAGGCATTCGCGCGTGGTCTGAACCAGATGGCGCAAGGCTGTGCGCTGCGCCTGATCGGCGGTGATACCACGCGTGGTCCGCTTAGCCTGACGATGACAGTGTTTGGCAGTGTGCCCACCGGGCTTGCCCTGACCCGCAGCGGCGCTCGCGAAGGCGATCTGCTGTGTGTCGGCGGCGCGCTCGGCGACGCTGCTGGAGCATTGCCACTGGTATTGAATCAGCGCAGCGCCGAGGCTTCGATTGCCCAGCCGTTGCTGGCCCGCTACTGGTCGCCACAACCGCAGTTAGCGCTGGGTCAGGCCTTGCGCGGCAGGGCTACATCGGCGCTGGATATCTCCGACGGTCTGCTCGCGGACTGCGGGCATATCGCCCGCGCTTCGGGTGTGCGTCTGTTGATCGAATGCGACAGGTTGCCGATATCGGAGCCGCTGCTGGCGCTGCTTGGTCTGCAGGCCGCCCGGCAAGCAGCGCTGAGTGGTGGTGACGATTACATTCTGGCGTTCACCTTGCCATCCGCACAGCTGCCCGGTTTGCAGGCTGCTGGCTGGCCCGTGCAGGTGATCGGACGGGCAGAGGCGGGGCAGGGCGTGGTCTTGCTCGACAGTGCCGGTAACGACATCACGCCCGATACGCGCGGCTATCAGCATTTCGGCAGCGCGGCGTGCAAGGACAGCTAAAGTCTATGCATCGAACTTTATGATCTAAATGCCCGAGAATTCGCGCTGAGCGTCCGTAAGAACCTGCTGTTACAATGCAGATCTTGCGAATTTCCAGCCTTCATACTGATCAGGAGCACCCGGTGCCCGTCGTATTTGTTGCCGCTTCCAAGCTGCCTACACCCTTTGCAGAATTTGCCATGCACGGCTTTATCGAGTCGGCAACCGGCCGTGAACATGTTGTCCTGAGTCTGGGTGACGTCGCCGATGGCGCACCGGTTCTTGGTCGTGTGCATTCCGAATGCCTGACAGGCGACGCGCTGTTCAGCCAGCGTTGCGATTGCGGCTCCCAGCTTGAAGCCGCTCTGCGCGCCATCGCCACCGAAGGGCGCGGCGTATTGCTGTATCTGCGTCAGGAAGGGCGCGGTATTGGCCTGATGAACAAGATCCGCGCCTATGAGCTACAGGACGGTGGTGCCGATACCGTCGAGGCCAATGAGCGTCTGGGCTTTGCTGCCGATCAACGTGATTACGCGATCTGCCTGCCGATGCTTCAGCATCTGGGCGTTCAGTCGCTGCGCCTGATGACCAACAACCCGCGCAAGGTCAAAGCGCTGACCGACATGGGCATCAAGGTCGCCGAGCGAGTGCCGTTGCACACCGGGCAGAACCCGCACAATCGACTTTACCTGGCAACCAAGGCCGGCAAGCTGGGACACATGATGGGCAATGAGCATCAAAGCGAGGTCGGTCCGGCGTGACGCGCAGTGAGGTCCGTCAAAAGCTGGAAATGGCATGGTGGCGCCAACTGGGGCTGACCCTGGCGCCATTGTTGGTGGTCTGTCTGTTTTTCGGCTCCAGTGAACCGCTCATTCCAGTACTGGCAATGCCGCTGTTCATCGCCGGTATCGGCTCGATGTTCGTCAGCGTGAAGCCGTTCGGGGCTTACAAGCGCGCATTGGCAGCCACTCAGGCCTCAATCGATACGCCTGAAGAGCCTGCGGCCTGGATCAAACTCGCCGCAGTCCGTCGTTTTGCCTTTCTCGCTGCCGGGCTCCCCGCCTGGATCGCCGCTGTCGCTGTGCTGTTCGGCCTGCACCCGCTACCCGTCTGCCTGCTGGCGTTTTCCAGCGTGGTGCTGCTGTACCTGTATCGGCTTCCGACAGCCTGACGCTGAGGGTGCGGGGGCACGCCCGTCGGGCAGAAGCCTGAAAGCCCTGTCTTCCGGGCTCTCCAGAACTTGTATGTAACGATGACGGCTGGGCGGTGAGGGCCGAGAGGTGTGCGGGCGTATCAGCCAATCAACACCAATCGCTCATTGATCGCTGCTTCAATCCCTTCTGCATTCAGCCCGCATTCGGCCAGCATCTGTGCGGGTTTGGCATGCTCGACATAAACGTCCGGCAAGCCCAGGTGCAGCACTGACTTGAGGATGTTGGCGCGGGCCAGAAACTCGCTGACCGCCGCACCGGCACCGCCCATCACTGCATTCTCTTCCAGGGTGACCAGCAGTTCGTGATTAGCGGCTGCTTCGCGCACCAGTGTCTCGTCCAGCGGTTTGACGAAGCGCATGTCGATAACGGTCGCATCCAGCTTCTCGGCAACCACCATGGCCTCGGTCAGTTGCACACCGAACACCAGTATCGCAATACCCTGGCCTTGTCGACGCACGACGCCCTTGCCGATTTCGACCGGGTCGAGGTCGGCATCAATCAGCGCATTCGGGCCTGTGCCACGCGGGTAGCGCACTGCCGCAGGTCCGTTGTGCCGGTAGCCGGTGCTGAGCAACTTGCGCAGCTCGTTTTCATCACTCGGTGTCATCACAACGATGCCAGGGATGCAGCGCAGGAAAGACAGATCGAAGCTGCCCGCGTGAGTCGGGCCGTCTTCGCCGACCAGGCCGGCGCGGTCGATGGCGAACAGCACGTCGAGGTTCTGCACCGCGACGTCATGCACCAATTGGTCGTAACCACGTTGCAGGAAGGTCGAGTAGATCGCGACAACCGGCTTGCTGCCTTCGCACGCCATACCCGCCGCCAGTGTCACAGCGTGCTGTTCGGCGATGGCGACGTCGAAGTAGCGCTCGGGGAAGCGCTCGCTGAACGCCACCAGATCCGAGCCTTCCTTCATGGCAGGCGTAATGCCCACCAGTCGAGCGTCGGCTTCAGCCATGTCGCAGATCCACTGGCCGAACACGCCGGAATACTTCGGCGCACTGACTTTCTTCTGAACATTGACCGGCGCATTCACTGGTTCAAGCTTGGTGATTGCGTGGTAGCCAATCGGGTCGACTTCTGCCGGAGCGAAGCCCTTGCCTTTCTTGGTCACAACGTGCAAAAACTGCGGGCCTTTCAAATCACGCATGTTGCGCAACGTGGCGATGAGCGTCGGCAGATCGTGGCCGTCGATAGGGCCAATGTAATTCCAGCCCAGCTCTTCGAAAAGCGTACCGGGGACCAGCATGCCCTTGGCGTACTCTTCGGTGCGCCGCGCGATTTCCCACGCACCCGGCAGGCGCGAGAGCACCTTCTTGCTGCCTTCACGCATGCTGGTATATGTGCGGCTGGAAAGAATCTTGGCCAGATAGTTCGACAGCCCGCCGACGTTGCGCGAGATCGACATGTCGTTGTCATTGAGAATGACCAGCATGTTGGCCGCCACTTCCGGCGCGTGGTTCAGCGCCTCGAACGCCATGCCGGCAGTCAGCGCGCCGTCGCCGATGACCGCGATGGATTTACGCTCGCTGCCTTGCAGGCGCGAGGCAATCGCCATGCCCAGCGCAGCACTGATCGACGTGCTGGAATGGCCGACGCCAAAGGTGTCGTATTCACTCTCGCTACGGCGCGGGAAAGCGGCAACACCGTCCTTCTGACGCAGCGTGGACATGCGCGCACGACGGCCGGTCAGGATTTTGTGCGGATATGCCTGGTGACCCACGTCCCACACCAGACGATCGTCTGGCGTATCGAACACGTAATGCAGGGCAATGGTCAGCTCGATGACCCCAAGGCCGGCACCGAAATGCCCGCCGGTCTGGCCAACGGAATACAGCAATTCCAGGCGCAGTTCATCGGCCAGGGTTTCCAGCTCGGCTTCACCCAGACGGCGCAGGCCTTCCGGTGTGTCAGCACGGTCGAGCAGCGGAGTAACCGGGCGCTCGCGGGGGATGTCTTTGAACGTCGTGGGCATCAGGCGAATCGTTATAAGTAAAAGAGGCGGCAGTTTACCTTATGCATCGCACGCTGCCCATGAAGTGAGTCGGCGGATAGTCCGTCTGCTCACACGCTTGGTGACTGAGACCTGATGAACCCGGGTTGATTCACCGTAATTCCGGTTCCGTTCAGGGCTTCAGTGGCGGCGTTCCACGATGTAGCGCGCCAGCTCGCGTAATGGCTCGGCCGTGGTGCCGAAGTCAGCCAGAGCGTCCAGTGCCTGATCGCGCAATTCCAGGGCATAGCCCTTGGCCGCTTCCAGCCCGATCAGCGCGGGGTAGGTCGGCTTGTCACGCGCTATATCCGCGCCTTGGCGTTTGCCAAGCGTTGCGGTATCGCTTTCGACGTCGAGAATGTCGTCCTGGACCTGAAAGGCCAGACCGATTGCGCGCGCATAAACCTGCAAGGCATCCAGCCGGGTCTGATCCGACTGCCCGCTGGCCAGCGCGCCAAGCCTGACGCTGGCTTCGATCAGCGCACCGGTCTTGTGGCGATGCATGTATTCCAGCGCGGCCTGATCCAGCTTCAGCCCTACCGAGCCCAGATCAATCGCCTGCCCGCCCACCATTCCCGCAGGGCCAGCGGCGGTAGCCAATGTGCTGACCATCTGCAAACGGGTCTCGGCATCGCGTGAAGTGAGGTGCGGGGCGAGCAGGGCGGTGAACGCCAGGCTTTGCAGGCCGTCGCCGGCGAGGATCGCGCAGGCTTCATCGAATGCCTTGTGTGTGGTGGGCTGGCCGCGACGCAGATCGTCATCGTCCATTGCTGGCAAATCGTCGTGTACCAGCGAATAGGCATGGATCAGCTCAACCGCGCAGGCCGCACCGTTGGCGTCTTCGGCCACACCACCCAACGCTTCGCAGGCCGCATAGGCGAGCAATGGACGCACGCGCTTGCCGCCGTTCATCACGCTGTAGCGCATGGCTTTATAGAGGCGCGTCAGCTCAGGGCTCGGTGCCTGAAACAGACCCTCAAGCGCAGCGTTTACGCGAACCTGGCTTTGCGCCTGATAGCTCGCGATCATTCGGGGAGTTCCGCATCGTCGAACGGCTCTTCGGTCAGCTCACCGTCGCGTTCCAGCAGTACCTGAACCTTCTGCTCGGCCTGGGTGAGGGCACTCTGGCAATCGCGGGTCAGGCGTACACCTTGCTCGAAGGCGGTCAGAGAGTCTTCCAGAGACAATTCGCCATTCTCCAGGCGCTCTACCAGCGCTTGCAGATCAGCGAGGGACTGTTCGAAATCCAGTGCAGCTTTCTTGCGGGCCATGGGGGCATTTCCGGTAGAGGTTAAACCGCGCGACACTAGCAGAGCGGCGGCCCTGGGGCAAATCAAGGCGATGGATCTGTGTCATTGCAGTGGCTGGCAGGATCAACCCGCGGCAAACCCGTTCTGCAGGTCGGCGATCAGATCTTCCGGGCTTTCGAGGCCAATCTGCAAGCGCAGCATCGGGCCTGCGCCCCGGTCGGGGCCGTGCTGTTCGATCTCGGTGACCAGGCTTTCAAAACCGCCCCAGGAATAGCCGATCCCGAACAACTTCAATGCACTGACAAAGCGATCCAGCACCTGCCGATCAGCCGTTTTGAATTCGAAGCTGAGCAGGCCGTTGCAACCATGAAAGTCGCGCTTCCAGATCGCGTGGCCCGGATCATCCGGCAACGCGGGATAAAGCACGCGAGCGACCTGAGGCTGGCCCTGTAGCCATTGTGCCACCTGCATCGCATGCCGTTCGTGCATGGCCATGCGCGCGGCCAGACTGCGTGCGCCGCGCAGCACCAGATAGGCATCATCGGGGCTGACGGTATTGCCTACGGCGGTATTCATGGTCTTGAGGGTTTGCCAGTGGTTTTCGGTGGTGCTGACGCTGCCCATCATCACATCCGAATGCCCGGCCACGTACTTGGTCAGCGCCATCAGCGAAATGTCCGCACCCAGCTCAAGAGGCTTGTACAACACCCCGGAGCCCCAGGAGTTATCCACAGCCAGCAGCAGATTTTTCGCTTTGCACAGTTGCGACAGGGCGGGCAGGTCGCACATATCAAAGGTCAGCGAGCCCGGTACTTCAGCGTAGATCATCCGTGTGTTGGCTTTGATCATGGATTCCACGTCACTGCCATCGGCGGCATAGAAGTCGAATTGAATGTCGAACGCCTTCAGCAGGGTGTTCGCCAGTCGTCGCACCGGGCCATAGACCGATTCGGTGAGCAGTACATGATCGCCGGGGCGCAAAAAAGATTGAAACATCTGCGCGACGGCGGCAAGCCCTGTCGGGTAAAGGCAGGTGCCGTGAGCGCCTTCAAGTTCGGAGACCAGATCCTGCAAGGCAAACGCCGTCGGGTTGCCATTCGCACCGTAAGTCAGCGAACGCTCCGGCCCTTTGGTGCGCATCTCGGCTTCGCGCAAGCTGTCCAGGCTGTCGAACAGCACGGTGCTGATGCGCACCACCGGCGGATTGACCGCCAGCCCCGGCCCGCTACTTGCGCTACGGCCGCGTTGCGACAGGGCAGTGTGGGCGCGAGGGTCTTTGCTGTGCGGCATGTAGGGCTCCGGAAAGTGACGGCGTTATCTGGCAAGCGTAATGCATCCGTGCGGTTGTCAGGTATTACTGATCGTCCTTCGCGATGTCCAGGGCATAGAACTCATGCAGCTTGGCTTGCAACAATTGTCGGTCCGGCAATCGGGTCTGGTATTCGGCTATCAGCGCAGGCGATAACGAACGGTTCAGCGCGTATTCGACCACCTCATCGTTTTTGCTGGCGCACAGCAGCACGCCAATGGCCGGGTTTTCATGGGGTTTGCGCTCAGTCTGGTCCAGTGCTTCCAGATAGAAGTTCAGCTTGCCCAGGTATTCTGGCTCAAAGCGTCCTACCTTGAGTTCGATGGCCACAAGGCAGTTGAGGCCACGATGGAAAAACAGCAGGTCCAGCGCGAAATCCTGGCCACCCACCTGTACCGGGTACTCGGAGCCGACAAAACAGAAGTCACGGCCCAGCTCGATCAGAAAGTCCCTCAGGCGCTGCAGCAACCCGCGATGCAGGTCCGCTTCGGCATGGCCCACAGGCAGCTCCAGAAATTCCACCATGTAGGCGTCGCGGAACACATCCAGTGCGGCCGGTCGGGTTTCCCTGAGTATGGCCGAGGCTTTGGCGGGCTGGGTGACAGTGCGCTCGAACAAGGCAGTCTTGAACTGGCGTTCCAGTTCGCGCTTTGACCACTTTTCCTGGCTCGCCATTTTTAAGTAGAACTCACGCTCTTCAGGGCGTTTGCTCTGGCTGAAAATGATCAGATTGTGGGACCAGGATAATTGTCGCACCAGTGGCGCGACTTTCTCTTCAGCGCGGTAAATTTCATAGAACTGACGCATACGAAACAGATTACTACGCGTAAAACCGCGCAGCCCCGGCTGGGTCTTGGCCAGATGCTCGGCAAGCTGGCTGACCACCGCGTCACCCCACTCGGCGTTTTCAATCTTGCGGCTGATATAAGCGCCGACTTGCCAGTAGAGTTCGATCAGACGGGTGTTGACGGCTTGTGCAGCTTGCTGCCGAGCGCCCTGAATCATTGCGAGCACTTCATCAAAGCGATCGTTGACCGGAGCTGGCGGTGCGTCAGGAGTACTCATACTGCAAGTACTCCATTGCGTGGCAACCCGGCAGGCAGAGTAAGGGTCAGGTGGATAATTCCTGGATTCACGTGAGCGCGTCCTTGAACAGTCAATGAGGGCGGCTACTTTACGTGCGGATTACTCCTGGTAGATCCAGATTTTCAGCTGGGTTTGTGACATCAGGTTTCTGTTTGCGGAGACCTTGACTTACGCCTCACTTATCCAGATCAGACGCGTCATGCCGCTCTGGGACCTGATCCGCTTCCTCGCCCCAGGTGCGATTGACCTTCTGGCCTTTTACTACTGCCGGGCGTGCTGCGATTTCTTCCGTCCAGCGGATCACGTTCGGATATTCGTGTACCGACAGAAACTCGGCCGCCGAATAAACCTTGTTCTGCACCAATGCGCCGTACCAGGGCCAGACCGCGATGTCGGCGATTGTGTAGGTGTCGCCGGCCAGATAGCGGTGTTCGGCAAGGCGACGGTCCAGCACATCCAGTTGACGCTTGGCCTCCATGGCAAAGCGA
Organism: Pseudomonas syringae; assembly: GCF_023278085.1. Lineage (NCBI taxonomy): Bacteria > Pseudomonadati > Pseudomonadota > Gammaproteobacteria > Pseudomonadales > Pseudomonadaceae > Pseudomonas > Pseudomonas syringae. The sequence continues at coordinate 642,181 of NZ_CP066265.1, forward strand.
TTGATGGGGTATTCGAGCTTCTCGGGCGCGTAAGCATAAAAATGCCCGAACCCGCCGCCCAGATACGGCGCAGCGCCCATCTGCCAGAACAGCCAGTTCAGCGTCTCTGTACGCCCCGCCGGATCGGCTGGCAGAAAACTGGAAAACTTTTCTGCCAGGTACAGCAAGATCGAACCGGACTCGAACACCCGCACCGGCTTCTCATGGCTGCGGTCCAGCAATGCCGGGATCTTGGAATTGGGATTGATCTCGACAAACCCGCTGGAAAACTGATCGCCCTCGGAGATGCGGATCAGCCAGGCATCGTACTCAGCACCGCTGTGCCCAAGCGCCAGCAGTTCCTCCAGCATGATCGTGACCTTCACACCGTTCGGCGTGGCCAGCGAGTAAAGCTGCAGCGGGTGCTTGCCGACGGGCAATTGCTTTTCATGCGTAGGGCCGGCCACGGGTCGGTTGGTACTGGCGAACTTGCCGCCCGATGGCGCTTCATGCTGCCAGACCTTTGGCGGGGTGTAAGGGGTATCAGTCATGGGGAGCCTCGCTTGTTCAAGGATGATCGCTGGCAGAGGTATTTTGCTGGATCAGGAGTTTGTGGAATATTCCTACAATAATCAAGGCGTTGTCCTATAGCTGTCTCTCACCAAAAAGAGGGAATATGTGGGAGCTGCGTAAAGTTACAAAGCTTTCTCTTAAAGGCTGGACAAAAGTATGTCGTCATTTTGCAGTACAGGCATCACCAAGTGGCGTGATCTGGTCATTAATCTGGTTTCCAAGGAAATAAAGATACGCTACATGGGCGCTACACTGGGTTTTGTGTGGTCGCTGGGTAATCCGCTGGTCGTTACACTCACCTACTACACTGTTTTTACTTATCTCCTGCCAAGCAGTCAGGATCGTTTCGCGCTTCATCTGGTGACAGGCATCGTTCACTGGATGCTCTTGACGCAAATAGTTTCACAAAGTGGTGAATGGCTCATCAATAATGGAAATCTCATTCGGAAACTACGTTTTCCGCGGATACTGTTGCCAATATCCGGGGCGCTGGCGATAGGCGTATTCTGGTTGGGCTGCATGGTAGTGTATATGTCACTGTTTACCCTGCTGGGCGGTGTTTTTACACGTGCCATGCTTTTTTATCCGATTGTGCTGCTGGCGTTCATGTCCCTGATCATGGGCGTGGGTCTGACGCTTAGTGTCATTCAGATAACCGTGCGGGATGCCAGACACTTTATCGACGTATTTTTACCGCTGTTGTTCTGGTTGACACCAATTGTATGGGTCAGCTCTTCGCTGCCTGACGGCATCGCCAGCATCGCGGCTTATAACCCCGTCGCCCTGTACTTCAACAGCTTCAGCAGCATTCTGCATGCCGGCGTCGTTCCGGATACCCGTGATCTTGTGCTGTGCGTGCTGCTGGGGGCCGCATCGCTTCTGATAGGGCTCGCCATGTTCAGAAAAGTGGATCGCGTGGTGGAGTACTTATGAGCAATGTCGTGATCAAGGCAGAACATCTCACCAAACAGTTCGTTCTTCGCCACAACAGAGGGGGCTTGAAGCAAAAGTTTCTGAGTCTGTTTGAGGCCCGGCACCGTGAGCGCATCGAGAATTTTACCGCTGTAAGTGATGTTTCGTTCACCTTGTGCAAAGGGGAATCACTGGCGCTCGTGGGGCACAATGGTTCAGGTAAAAGCACGTTATTGCAACTGGTTTCGCGAATTCTTATTCCTACCAGCGGGCGTTTGACAACGGTCGGTCGCGTAGCACCTCTTATCGAAATCGGTGTGGGTTTTCATCCTGAACTGACGGGTGAAGAAAATATTTACCTGAATGCCAGCCTGTTCGGATTGAATAACAAGGAAATACGTTCTCGCTTTAACGAGATCGTTGATTTCTCGGGGTTGGGAAACTTCATTGATACGCCGGTAAAAAACTATTCATCGGGCATGTACATGAGGCTTGGGTTTTCCGTGGCCGTCCATGTAGAGCCACAGACGTTACTGGCTGATGAGGTCCTTGCCGTGGGTGATGAAGAGTTCAAGCGCAAGTGCCACGAGCGCATTCGGTGTATGCAAGAGGACGGAATGGCTTTGATTCTCGTGACTCACGAAGTCAAAGAGGGCATGGAGTTTTGCCAGCGATACCTGACGCTTGAGCGAGGTCAGATGATTGAACATGGTAGTTATTAGTCGCGTCGGGTGTATAGCGTGAAGGCTGATTTTTACGCCAGGCGCCGGTTTCTAATTCATGCTTCCCTCGAGCGTTCGTTCAGCAGATTAAGCAAGCGCTCCTGGCTCATCGAGGCTTGCTTCACATAACAGGACATCAGCAGTTCCAGCGGGTGAATTCCGATTCTGGTTGCAAGCTGATCAAGTTTCTCAAGCGTCGGGCTCTTCAACCCGCGCTCGATTTCAGACAGGTATGTCCGGCCACTGACGCCGACAAAATCCTCCTGCGTGAGGCCCTTTGCTTCGCGCGCCTCCTTTAACGCTGCTCCGACTGCTTTGCTCAGATCCATTGCGCCACCACGGGGGTTAATCATGACTGGGCATAGCTTCAAGCTTGTTCAGCAACGCATACGCATCAGCCCCGAGCCCCCGACAGACATCCATGAACTCAATCACATCGAGCCTGCGCTCGGCGTTCTCGGTTTTCGAAACAAAGGACTGCGGTCGCCCGAGCTTTGCGGCCAACTCTTTTTGCGTCATGCCGGCCGCATTGCGTGCCTCCAGCAGAAGATCAAGCAGCGCCTGGTAGCGATCGTTATGAATGGTTTTCAAGGAGGTGCGCCGTCTGAGAGATCCGGCTACTTAAATAAACCTGATTTGGGATTATCCCAAAATAGGTTTCTCGTTTAAGATGCTTGCCTCAAGGATGTACGCACAGGCTCACGGAGGTCACATGAAAACCAGAAAGTCGCAGTTGCTCCGCCGTAGAAATCTCTATCTGGGCCTTTCGTATGAGCGAAGCCCATGCAGGCAATGTTTGGCCTTGCAGCGTCGACAAAATGTCGGCTCGTCTATTCCGCAAACCGAAGCCCCGACCAAACTCCAAGTCGTCAGCGCGATGTACGCCTACCTCATGACCAGTTGGGAAGAATTGCCTGAACAGAACAAGCGTGCGCTTGGTTTTGATTCAGTCGTGGGCGGCGAAGAGGAGGAGGCCGCGCTGAATCGATTGGCGGGACTTTTTATGGAGTATGCAGATGTTTCGTTGCGCAGGGCGCTGGAAGCGCGGCGGAGGAGGTTGGGGCCGGTGGGATCGACAGCCTGATGATTTTTCTGAATCAGTTAAAAGAGGAGACCAGTCATGGACAATGAAATGAAGCAGTCTCAGAAGGACTTACTGGATTTAGTACGCAGACCTTGCCGCGCATGGCCAGCCAGATCCATGAAGCGCTTTGGATTAAGCTGGGAGCATTGGTTGTGTCAGTGCACCCTGATCAGGATCAGGATCAGCAACTGCGTTGCGACCGCCCATTAAAAAACCGGGTTGTGGTTAGCTTTTTATCAGTTCATCGTAGCTTACACATAATCCAGGCGAGGACACGCGGCGTGCCGATCAAGACGGACGTTTGGACTGTCGGCATCATGCCGACCAGATTGTTGCAAAGCAAGCTCGCAACCGAGCAGTTGCTAGAAGACATGATCGTAAATGCACCTAGCATCCTATCGGATGAATGGATGCTTATAGGGAGACAAGAAAGCACTGGCATGGGCGGGCGAATCGATTTGCTAGCCATAGCACCTGACGGTGCGCTAGTGCTGATTGAACTCAAGCGTGACCGCACCGCCCGGGAAGTGGTTGCCCAAGCACTTGACTACGCAGTTTGGGTTGAAAGCCTTCGCGGTGATGAGATTGGCGCTATTTACAAGCGATTTCGACCTGGTTGTACCTTGGACGACGACTTTCGTGAGCGCTTCGGCCGCGCTTTGGACGATGAGGAGTTGAACAAAAGCCATCAGCTCATAATTGTTGCGACTGAATTGGATGCCAGCAGTGAGCGCATCGTTGCATACCTCAGTGAGCGGGATATCCCAATCAATGTTCTGTGTTTTCAGGTTTTTCAATCAGGTGGTCAGCAACTACTGAGCCGTTCTTGGTTGCTCGACCCTGTCCAGACTCAGGTCAATGCGGTGTCGGCGGGTGGGGGGCACAATGAACCTTGGAATGGCGAATTCTATTGTTCGTTCGGAGATTCCACTTCCCGCTCTTGGGAGGATGCTGTTGAGTTTGGCTTCATCTCCGGCGGCGGAGGTGCCTGGTACAGTCGAACCCTTCAATTGCTTTCACCAGGGGATCGAGTTTGGGTAAATATTCCCCAGCAAGGCTACGTCGGTGTCGGTCGCGTTCTTGGATCGTCCGCACCTGCGGCGGACTTCACTGTCATGCATAACGGAGTTGAGGTACCGGTGCTTGAAGTCGCTACCCGCGCAAACTATCACGCCGAGTTTGTCGACGATCCTGAACGCTGTGATCACTTTGTATCAATCGAATGGCTTCAAACGGTGTCGATAACTCAAGCGGTACGGGAGGTTGGAATGTTCGGAAACCAGAACACAATTTGCCGTCCCACCACACCAAAATGGCGGTGGACGATCGAACGGCTGAAGCATCGCTTCCCTCGTTATGATGATATTGACTCGGAAAAAGCGACAGTTGGGTAGTTGTAATTAGTGGCCCGGTAACTCGTTTTGCGGGCAATGTAGTCGTGAATGGCCCAGCCAGCCCGCTTTAAATTCCCTCTACCTCAATCCCATGCTCAGCCGGCCATTCCGTGCGCTATGCATAATCGGGCATGGCGCTCGAGCCGTAGCCAGAACTCTGGGATGTGGTGCGGTTCGTGCAGATGGATCATTTCGTGGACCACGACGTATTCGGCGATGCGCTTGGGCAACAGGATGCTTTTCCAGCGCAGATACAGAATTTTACCTTTGAAGCATGAGCCCCAGCGATAGCCAAGATCCTCCACCCGTCCCCTGTTGGGGGAAACGTCCATACGTCTTTGGTACTCCTCTGCCCATGGCAAGCCAGTTACCGGCATGCAGGCTGTACCAGCGAATAAAGTGCTCCCTTGCCTCTGGCAACTGGCTGCGTGGCAGCAAAAAGCGTTCCCCCGTCAGTTTCAAGGGCGCGTCCTGCTCGTCGACCAGCTTGAGCCTGCAACTGCGGCCGAGGTAAAGGAAGCCTTCACCATCCACATATTCCTTGGTAGGCACGGCACGCAGCAGGCGTTCCTCCTCGGCCGCCCCTTGCGTCAGTTCTCGGCGCTCAGCTTCCCGTTGAGCGGCTTGTTCAGCTTGTCGTTTTGCGAGTGGGTCAATGCCTTTGAGAATCTGGGCTTTGTTTTCATAGGCGGCAGCGCGGGCCTTTTTTAGATCGAGATGCGGGTAGCCACCCAATCCCATCTCTCGTTGTTTGCCGTGTAGCTTAAACCGCAGCACCCAGTTATTTCGCCCCGTAGCTTTGACGATAAGGCGCAGCCCATTACCGTCTTCGTAGGTGCTTGGCTCGTTTACATTTTCGACATGCTTTGCGGTCAGCTGCCCATCTTTTCGGCCCTCTGATCCCCCACTTGACTGTGGAAGACGATGGATCAAAACGGAAGTCACAGGAAAAAAATAGGCTGAAACCCCTGATCTAGCAAGGCTCTCGCGGATTTTGGTAGATGAGAATAGCTTTCAAAAAGACATTAAAAAGCCGGCTTGTGGCCGGCTTCTCGTAGGCGATTCCTATCTATTTTTGATAAACCGCAATCGCCTTCAACAGATGCGCCCCTAAAGAAGCGCGAATAGATAACAGAGCAATCGGATCAAATGCCCCATTCCAGCCCCCGCCGCTCAACGGCGCCGGGCGCTTCGGATGCCGCACAGGATACTAAACCTCTTCGCCAATGCCCAGCCTAAATCCCCTGCACACAAAGCCCCTCACAACAGCAACATCGCATTACGCCGGCTGTTCAGTGTCGACCACCAAAATATCCAGCCGAGCACCCGGATTTTCTCTCGGTCGATATCTTCTGCACTGAATACTTCGTCCGGGTACTCGGCGTCGTTGTGGCTGCGCAGGCGCAGGCCGCCGTTGGGGAGGCGGTAGAGGTAGCGGACGCGCAGGATGCCGCCGTGTTCGAGGGCGTAGATTTCGCCGTCGATGATTTGCGTCAGTTCACGGTCGACGCCGAGGATGGAGCCGTCCTGGATCTTGTCGGCCATGCTGTTGCCGACCATGGCGACGCACATGCAGTTTTTCGGGTCGATGCCCATGGTTTGCAGGACTTGCAGAGGCAAGCGGATTTTCTGTCCGGGGGCTTCGGCCAAGACGGTTTTGCCGACGCCGTGGGGCGATTCGACCTCTGTGAAGATCTGAACTTCCACGTCTCCGCGCAGGACGTTTCTGCTTTGCTGGATAACCATTCGGGTATCGCCGCCGGTGTTTTCATTGGCGGGTTCATTGGGGTGTTTGGGGCCCTCGCCGGTGCGCAGCCAGCGGGCGTTAACGGTTAATAATTCAGCCACCTCGTCAATGCGGGCCATGGGCACGCCGCGTTTGAACCAGTTGTTGACGTGTTGCGGCGTGATTTTGCGGTTGGCGGCAAAATCAGTCGCGGTGAGGTGGCACTCCCGAAGGAGGATGCGGAGTCGATCGCCTGATGTATTCATGGGGCGAAGTCTACGGGCGTCGCCTGGGCGTTTAAATGAACGAGGTGTTGAGGTCGACGTTATCCCAAGGGGGTGACGGCTACCCGGACTACGGACGGAATGAATGTCGTGTAGGTCAGTTCCGTAATAGCGATTTTTTGATTAAACGCGGCATCAGGCGTTTACCCCGGCTATACGGGCATTAACGGACTGTTTATTGAATGGTTAAAAGTCGAGTGCGTTTTTAAACAAGCGATTGGTAAATAAATGTTACGGGAATATTTCAGAATCGGCTTCGAGCGGGGGGAGAGGGAGCTGATAGCGGGGAGGGAGCGTGTTTCAGGGGGCTTGCCTGCAAGCACCCTGAAACACTGGATCGGTGATCAGCCTTTGAACGCTTCAACCGATTTCATGATCTCGGCGCGGGCAGCGTCAGCATTGCCCCAACCTTCGATCTTCACCCATTTGCCTTTTTCGAGATCCTTGTAGTTCTCGAAGAAGTGCTTGATCTGCTCAAGCAGCAGCGGTGGCAGGTCGGTGTACTCTTTCACGTCGACGTACAGCTGGGACAGCTTGTCGTGCGGTACTGCGATGACTTTGGCATCGCCGCCGCCATCGTCAGTCATGTGCAGGATGCCGACCGGGCGTGCGCGGATGACCGAGCCTGGGGTAACCGGGTAAGGGGTCACTACCAGCACATCCAGCGGGTCGCCGTCGTCAGCCAGGGTGTTGGGGATGAAACCGTAGTTGGCCGGGTAGAACATCGGGGTGGCCATGAAACGGTCAACGAACAGGCAATCGGTGTCTTTGTCGATTTCGTATTTGATCGGCGCGTGGTTGGCCGGGATTTCGATCGCGACGTAGATGTCGTTCGGCAGGTCTTTACCTGCCGGAATCTTGCTGTAGCTCATTGGGCATTGCCCCCCTGGTTGAACAGACAGATTGTGGCGCGAACCGCCGTAAAGTGGTCCGGATTATAGGCATATTCTGTTTTGGTTGCTACGCATGGCCTCGGCAGCGGTCAGGTGTCCCGGTAAGCCGGGGCGTGTTGCCGTAATGCATTCAGCCGCGCCAGGGTGTCCTGACGGTAGAATCCTTTGAGCTGTTTGTAGACTGCCGGGTAGTTGTCGTACAGCAGGTCGGGCGCGCTAAAGAAATACTCGCTGGTGACGGCGAAGAACTCGGCAGGGTCCTGTGCGGCGTAGGGGTCGATAGCGGTTTCGGACTCCGGGTCTTGATCCAGTTGCCGATTGAGGTCATCGAATGCGCTCTGCATGACATTGGCCCATTCAGTCACCCGCATATCGCTGTGCAGCGGCGGCAGGCCGTTGGCGTCGCCGTTGAGCATGTCGAGTTTGTGCGCCAGCTCGTGGATCACCAGGTTGTAGCCGTCCCAGTCGCCGCTGCTCAACACACCGGGCCAGGCCAGAATCACCGGCCCTTGCAGCCAGGCCTCGCCACTGTGTTCGCCGTCCCACTCGTGTTCGACGCCGCTGGCGTCGCGATGGCGTTGCGGGCTGACGAAATCGTCCGGGTACAGCACGATTTCATGAAAGCCCTGATACCAGTTCAGGTCGCCCAGGCTCAGTAACGGCAGTTGTGCCTGGGCCGCAAGAAACAGGCGCTGCTCGTCATCCAGCTCGACGCCCGGCAGCGCGCTGAGGTATTTATCGTTCAGAAACAGCACACAGGCATCACGCAGTCGGGCGTCCTGCCCGGCGCTCAGCCCGTCGAGGATGGGCAAGCGCTTGCGTACGTTCTGCCACAGTTCGGCAGCAACCGGATGCCTGGCGAGGGTTCGTCGCCTGCGCCAATTGCTGAGTGACCACATGGCTCAGCGAGCGTCGACCGGTGGCGCGCTGCGGCTGCGCACCACACCAATGATCATCGGCACCAGCGACAGCACGATGATCGCCAGCACCAGCAAGGTCAGGTTGTGCTTGATGAACGGCACGTTGCCGAAGAAGAAGCCCAACGTGACCAGACTGCCGACCCACAGCACCGAGCCCAGCACGCTGAAGCCCACAAAGCGCGGATAGGACATTCTGCCGACGCCTGCCACGAAGGGCGCGAAGGTACGAATGATCGGCAGAAAGCGCGCCAGCGTCACGGTCTTGCCGCCATGGCGGGCGTAGAAGTCCTGGGTGCGCAGCAAGTGGTCACGGCGGAAGATGCGCGACCTGGAATTGCTGAACAGCTTTTCGCCAACCGTGCGGCCGATGACGTAATTGGTGCTGTCACCCAGAATCGCCGCGAGCATCAGCAGCCCGGCCAGTAATACCGGGTCCATGCCGCCACCGGCAGCCACGGCACCCGCAATGAACAGCAGCGAATCGCCCGGCAGAAAGGGCATGACCACCAGCCCGGTCTCGCAGAAAATCACCAGAAACAGGATCGCGTAGACCCATGGGCCGTAGTTGGTTACCAGCAGATCGAGGTAGACGTCGAGATGCAGAATAAGGTCGAGCGGGTTGAAGTCCATTGAAGTACCTGAGGCGAGCACCCTGTACGGGGTCGCGTGCGGAAGAAACGACTGCGCGGCATTATAGAAGCAGAATGCCCGGAAGAGGTTCCGTAATAATTTGGCGGCGTGTTGGCGTGACGCTTGAAGTGTTTTCTCGCGGCCAGACGCGGCAGGGGCGCCGCGTGCGGGCGTGTTGAGTGGTCAGTCCGAGCTGATGGGCAGCACGTAGTTTTTGAACTGCGTATCTTCCCTGAATCCGATGGACTCATAGACTTTTTGCGCCACGTCGTTGTTGCTGCTGGTGGACACGCGCAGCCGCACGGCATGGGTTTCCTTGGCCATTTTTTTGGCCTGCTTCATCAGGTGATCGGCAACCAGTTGGCGGCGGGCGTCTTCGGCAACGTAGATGTCGTTGAGAATCCACACCCGTTTCAGCGACAGCGACGAATAACTCGGATAAAGCTGGCAGAACCCCAGCAGCTTGTTGTCGTCATCCTTGGCCAGCGCCAGGTAGATGACCGACTCTTCGCGGCGTAGGCGTTTTTCGAGGAATTCTCGCGAGGAGTCCGGGAGGGGCGACTCGTTGTAAAACTCCCGGTATTTGATGAACAGCGGGCAGAGCAGGTCCAGATGTTCAAGCGTCGCTTTGATGATCCGCATGGTTTGGCCTCAACTCCCTTATAGGCTAATGCAGTGCGCCGGGATGTTTGATCCTGCCCGGCGGCTTTAGAAAGCTCAATCTAATGCGCGTCAACCGGCCCGTCGAGCAGGAAATTGCCGATTTGCTTGTCTGAATTGCCAGCGGGGCTATCGGATTCCAGGGTGTTCAGTTCAGCCTCGTCTTTCAGGCTGACCCCGGAAATCTGCCGTCGACAGGCTTCGCGCATCAGATAAAGCAGGCGATGCGCAGCCATGCCATAGCTCAGTCCTTCAAGACGCACGTTGGAAATACAATTGCGGTGCGCATCATTCAGGCCGACTTTGGGGGCGTAGGTGAAGTACAGGCCGAGGCTGTCCGGAGAGCTGAGGCCTGGGCGTTCGCCGATCAGGATCACCACCATTTTGGCGCCGAGCAATTCGCCGACTTCGTCCGCCACCGCCACACGGCCCTGTTCAACCATGATCACCGGCGACAGCGTCCAGCCATCGGCACTGGCCTGTTCCTCCAGCCGAGTGAGAAAAGGCACAGCATGCCGATGCACCGCGAGGGCCGACAGCCCATCGGCCACCACCACCGCCAGATCGAGCCCGCCCGGATGAGCGGCGGCATACTCGCGTAATGCCTGCGCCGACTCGTCATTCAGACGCCGACCCAGGTCCGGGCGTTGCAGGTAGCTGTGCCGGTCGGCGGCAGCGCTGTGCAGGAGCAAGGTGTCGCGGCCTTTTTCGGCCAGTTGTGCGCTGATCGCAGCGTGATCAAAAGCAAGATGCACGGCGTCGCGCGCCTGGGCATGCGCGGCCTGAAAGTCGAGCTGCGCGGAGGTCGGCAGGCTGGTGCCGGTGCGGCCCAGCGCGATGCGCGCTGAGGTCAGACGGCGCAGTTCCAGCCACGGGTTGGGTGGCAGGGTGCTGTCCTGGATTTCATTCATGGGCTTGTCACTCATGCTAAATGCGCCAGTGCCTGACGAAAGGCGGGCGGCAGGCTGTCGCCGAAGCGAACGCGGCCATCGGCCTGAGTGAAGATGCCCATTTTTTCCAGCCAGGCCTCGTATTCCGGTGCCGGGCGCAGGCCCAGGCTCTGCCGGGCGTACAGCGCGTCGTGGAACGAGGTGGTCTGGTAGTTGAGCATGATGTCGTCGGAACCGGGGATGCCCATGATGAAGTTGATCCCGGCCACGCCCAGCAGCGTCAGCAGGGTGTCCATGTCGTCCTGATCGGCTTCGGCGTGGTTGGTGTAGCAGATGTCACAGCCCATCGGTACGCCCAGCAACTTGCCGCAGAAGTGATCCTCCAGGCCGGCGCGGATGATCTGCTTGCCGTTGTACAGGTACTCCGGACCGATAAAGCCGACCACAGTGTTGACCAGAAACGGATTGAAATGCCGGGCCACGGCGTAAGCACGGGTTTCGCAGGTCTGCTGGTCGACGCCGTGATGCGCGTTGGCCGACAGCGCGCTGCCTTGCCCGGTCTCGAAATACATCAGGTTGTTCCCCAGCGTGCCACGGTTCAGGCTCAGGCCGGCTTCGTAGCCTTCCTGCAGCAATTTGAGGCTGATCCCGAAGCTGGCGTTGGCGGCTTCTGTCCCGGTGATCGACTGAAATACCAGATCGACCGGCACACCGCGATTGATCACTTCTATGGAGGTAGTGACGTGGGTCAACACGCAGGACTGGGTCGGGATCTCGTAACGCTGGACGATGGCGTCGAGCATTTCCAGCAGGGCGACGATCGATGAGGTGCTGTCGGTGGCCGGGTTGATGCCGATCATGGCATCGCCGTTACCGTACAGCAGGCCATCCAGAACGCTGGCCGCGATGCCGGACGGGTCATCAGTCGGGTGATTGGGTTGCAGGCGGGTCGACAGTCGACCACGCAGCCCCATGGTGTTACGAAATCGCGTGACGACGCGGATCTTCTGCGCCACCAGCACCAGATCCTGCACGCGCATGATCTTGGACACTGCGGCGGCCATCTCTGGCGTCAAGCCGGGCGCCAGCGCTCGCAGGCTGGTTTCGTCGGCATGGTCGCTGAGCAGCCAGTCCCGAAAACCGCCGACGGTCAGATGGCTGACCGGAGCGAAGGCGAGTGTGTCGTGGGTGTCGATGATCAGGCGGGTGACTTCGTCCTGTTCGTAAGGGATCAGCGCTTCTTCGAGAAAATGTTTGAGTGGAATATTCGCCAGCGCCATTTGTGCGGCGACACGCTCGCCATCGTTTTGCGCCGCGACTTCGGCCAGATAATCACCGGAGCGTGCAGGGCTGGCCTTGGCCATGACTTCTTTAAGGCTGTCGAAGCGATACGTCTGCGCACCGACAGAATGGGAAAAGCTCGCCATTCAGGTTCTCCATGACGTCGCGCTGTTCGCGTCGGACGTAGTCTTTCGGCCGAACCGGTGACGTCCCGGTTCAAACGACTGTGGGAAGCGATATAAGCAATTAATACTCCATCCCGGCCGGGAGTGCGAGTTTGCAGGGGTAAGCAGATGCGTATGGAGAGGATGCATCACGCCAGAGTGCTGAACCGGGGCGTGATGCACAGAGTTGGTGCGCGATGCGTTGCACCGCGCAGAGTGTTCAGAACGGCGGTGCTACACACACGTTGAAATGACTATCGTGCCAATGCTCCGCGTTGGCATGCAGTGGGTGACGCTCTGCGTCACAAGTCTGCGTTGCACCGCGCATTCAGGATCGGACGCAAAGCGTCCGGAACGGCGTTACCACGCTGGAGCGTGGTAACGATAATCTACCGTGGTCTGAGCCCTGTTTTTCGAGCTCGTCAGCCTAGAAAAACCCCAGCGGATTGGTGTCGTAGCTCACCAGCAGGTTTTTGGTCTGCTGATAATGCTCCAGCGCGATTTTGTGGGTTTCGCGGCCGACGCCGGATTTCTTGTAGCCACCGAAGGCAGCATGCGCCGGGTACAGGTGGTAGCAGTTGGTCCAGACTCGCCCGGCCTTGATCGCCCGGCCCACGCGGTAGGCGCGGTTGATGTCGCGGGTCCACAGGCCGGCGCCCAGGCCGAACTCGGTATCGTTGGCAATGGCCACGGCTTCGGCTTCGTCCTTGAAGGTCGTGACGCTGACCACCGGGCCGAAGATTTCTTCCTGGAACACGCGCATCTTGTTGTTGCCTTTGAGCAACGTCGGCTGGATGTAGTAACCGGTGGACAGGTCGCCCTCCAGCTTCTCGACCTTGCCGCCGGTCAGCAGCTCGGCGCCTTCGCCCTTGGCAATTTCCAGGTACGAAAGAATCTTGTCGAATTGTTGCTCGGACGCCTGAGCGCCGACCATGGTGTCGGTGTCCAGCGGGTCGCCGCGTTTGATCTTCTCGACTTTGCGCAGCACCGCTTCCATGAACTGCGGGTAGATCGACTCCTGCACCAGCGCACGGGACGGGCAGGTGCAGACTTCGCCCTGATTGAAGAAGGCCAGCACCAGGCCTTCGGCGGCCTTGTCGATGAACTCAGGCTCCGCGCTCATGATGTCCTCGAAGAAGATGTTCGGCGACTTGCCGCCCAGCTCCACGGTGGACGGGATGATGTTGTCTGCCGCCAGTTTCATGATGTGCGAGCCCACCGGGGTCGAGCCGGTAAAGGCGATCTTGGCAATGCGTTTGCTGCTGGCCAGGGCTTCGCCTGCTTCACGGCCGTAACCTTGCACAATGTTCAGCACGCCAGGAGGCAACAGGTCGCCGATCAGTTCGATCAGCACGCTGATGCCCAGCGGGGTCTGCTCGGCGGGTTTGAGCACGATGCAGTTACCGGCAGCCAGCGCCGGTGCGAGTTTCCAGGCGGCCATCAGGATCGGGAAGTTCCACGGGATGATCTGCCCGACTACGCCCAGCGGCTCATGGATGTGATAGGCCACGGTATTGCCGTCGATCTCGGCGGCGCTGCCTTCCTGGGCGCGCAACACGCCAGCGAAGTAGCGGAAGTGGTCAGCGGCCAGCGGGATGTCGGCGTTGAGGGTTTCGCGAATCGCTTTACCGTTGTCCCAGGTTTCGGTGATGGCCAGGACTTCAAGGTTGGCTTCGATGCGGTCGGCGATTTTCAGCAGGACCAGCGAGCGCGCCTGTACCGAGGTCGAGCCCCAGGCAGCAGCGGCTGCGTGGGCGGCGTCGAGCGCCTTGTCGATGTCTTCGGCCGTGGAGCGGGGAAATTCGGCAATCGCCTTGCCGGTGACCGGCGAGGTGTTGGTGAAGTACTGACCTTTTACCGGGGCGACAAACTCGCCGCCAATATAATTACCGTAGCGTTCCTTGAAGTTGACGATAGCGCCTTCGGTACCGGGATGAGCGTAACGCATGGTATGTCTCCTGGTTCTTGTTGTGAGGGAGTCTGTGTCGATTCTGCAGTCGGGTATCTGGCAGGGAGCACTCAAGAATAGGCTAATTGCAACCCGCCGTGATCAGGACTTTAGGCTTATCCGCGCGCTATTGAAATGCCTGGCGCAGGCAATGTGGCGGACAAACTCAGGGTGCCATTTCAGCGTCCCTACGTTAACCTGCGTGGACGTTCTGAGAGGTTGGTCATGCATATTCATATCCTTGGTATCTGCGGCACGTTCATGGGTTCGCTGGCGGTGCTGGCCAAAGAGTTGGGGCACCGGGTTACCGGGTCTGACGCCAATGTCTATCCACCGATGAGCACCCAGCTTGAAGCCCAGGGCATCGAGCTGACCCAAGGCTACGACCCTGTGCAGCTGATCCCCGCTCCGGACCTGGTCGTGGTCGGCAACGCGTTGTCGCGTGGTAACCCGGCAGTTGAATACGTCCTGAATAATGGTTTGCCGTATGTGTCTGGCCCGCAATGGCTGGCAGATCACGTGCTGCAAGGTCGCTGGGTATTGGCGGTGGCCGGTACGCATGGCAAGACCACCACCAGCAGCATGCTGGCCTGGGTGCTCGAACACGCGGGCATGAGCCCCGGTTTTCTGATCGGCGGTATTCCGCAGAACTTCGCGGTGTCGGCGCGTCTGGGCGAAACCCCGTTTTTCGTGGTGGAAGCCGACGAATATGACAGCGCCTTCTTCGACAAACGCTCGAAGTTCGTCCATTACCGCCCCCGCACTGCGATCCTCAATAACCTTGAGTTCGATCACGCCGATATCTTTCCCGATCTGCCAGCCATCGAGCGCCAGTTTCACCATTTGGTGCGCACCATCCCGAGTGAAGGTCTGGTGATCCACCCGACCACCGAGCCTGCGCTGACCCGTGTGATCGAAATGGGCTGCTGGACGCCGGTGCAGACCACCGGCCAGGGCGGCCAGTGGCAGGCGCGGCTGTTGAGCGAAGACGGTTCGCACTTTGAAGTGCTGTTCGAGGGCGAGCTGCAAGGTGCGGTCGAATGGGACATGACCGGCCAGCACAACGTCGCCAACGCACTGGCCACCCTTGCTGCGGCGCGCCATGTTGGCGTCGTGCCGTTGCTGGGCGTACAGGCTTTGAGTGCTTTCAAGAGCGTCAAGCGGCGTATGGAAAAGGTCGCTGATGTGCGCGGCATCACCATTTATGATGATTTTGCTCACCACCCGACGGCGATCGCCACCACGCTTGAAGGCCTGCGCAAGAAGGTCGGAGATGCGCCGATCATTGCCGTGATCGAGCCGCGTTCCAATTCGATGAAGCTCGGCGCGCACCGCGACGGCTTGCCGGAGAGCGTGAACCACGCCGATCAGGTGGTCTGGTACGCGCCGCCCAATCTGGGCTGGGACCTTGCCGCAACCGTGGCCGGAGGTTCAGTGCCGTCAAAGGTGTGCGACTCGCTTGAGGCGATCATCGCCCATGTTCAGCACCTGGCGCAGCCCGGCACCCACATTGTCATCATGAGCAACGGCGGCTTCGGCGGCCTGCACGGCAAACTGGCTGAGGCGCTGAAATGAGTGGTCCGGATCGCGTTACAGTCGCCATGACCGGTGCCTCAGGCGCGCAATATGGTCTGCGCTTGCTGGATTGTCTGGTGCGTGAAGAGCGCGAAGTACACTTCCTGATTTCCAAGGCTGCGCAATTGGTGATGGCCACCGAAACCGACGTGCGCTTGCCGCCCAAGGCGATGATGATGCAGGCGTTCCTGACCGAATACACCGGTGCGTCGGCCGGGCAGATTCGCGTCTATGGCCGCGATGACTGGATGTCGCCGGTGGCCTCGGGCTCGGGCTCGCCCAGTGCGATGGTGGTGGTGCCGTGTTCCACCGGTTCGCTGTCGGCGATTGCCACAGGGGCCTGCAACAACCTGATCGAACGCGCTGCCGACGTGACGCTGAAGGAGCGTCGCCAGTTGATTCTGGTGCCTCGCGAGGCGCCGTTTTCCAGCATCCATCTGGAGAACATGCTCAAGCTATCGAACATGGGCGCAGTGATTCTGCCGGCGTCTCCCGGCTTTTATCATCAACCGCAGACCATCGATGATCTGGTGGATTTTGTGGTCGCGCGGATTCTCAATCTGTTGAACATCCCTCAGGACATGCTGCCGCGTTGGGGCGAGCACCACATTGGCGGCGATGAATAAGCTGATTCTGATAGCGCTGGCGCTGGTCATCACCGGCTGCGCGACCGCTCGCACGCTTAATGCGGCCAAACCCGGTGCGCCAGTGGTGTATGCCGGTACGCGGCTGAATATGTATGCGTTGCAGGGCGGTTGCTGTGCGATAGACCGTTTCGGTGCCGAAGCGCCAGGCTGTCCGGGCCTGGACCTGCCGGGCAGCGCGCTGCTCGACACGCTGTTGCTGCCACTGTCGTTGCTGACGGCAGCGGGGGTGGGGGTTCGGGCTACGGGCGGGCTTTAGGGGAATCAGAGACGACTATCGTGTCACTTCACTCCGCGTAGGCACGCATTCGGTGACGCTTTGCGTCACAAATCTTCAGTCTGGTGAGATAGCAAGGTGAACGAAGATTAGACTTCATGGTGCCTGTATCTCATAAGGTCTGAAACAGGCGTCAAGGCTCCCATATGCGACGCGGAGCGTCACGAAATGCATTCCTGCGCGGAGCGTTGGAACGATCATCGGTCGCTTGCCGCTGGCCTATTTGCCCAGCTTACGCAGCTCATCCGACTCGACAATCCGTTCGCCGTTCTGCTCTTCCAGTGCCAGACGCCACATGGCGCGGGCCAGCTGGCAGGCTTCGATGGCGCCGTATTTGCCGGGGATCAGCTTGGCGATAGGCGCGGCAAGCTGTTCGACCCAACGGGTTTCGCTGCGGCTGCCGACCAGCAGGGAGGGGCGGGCGATGGTCAGTTGTGGCCAGCCTTGCGCCCGTAGCGCCTGTTCCATTTCGCCTTTGATGCGGTTGTAGAAGGTGCTGGACTTGGGGTCTGCGCCAATCGCGCTGATCACCAGCAAATGGCGAGCGCCCAGTTCGCGGGCACGGTGTGCGAACGCGATGACCATGTCCAGATCGACGGCCTTGAACGCGTCCTGCGAACCGGCTTGCTTGATCGTCGTGCCCAGGCAGCAGAACGCGATGTCCACGCGGCCATCGAGTGTTGGCAGCAGGGTGAGCAAGTCGCCGATCGGGTTTTCAAGGTGCGGGTGTTCTGCCAGTGGCCTGCGGGTCGGAGCCAGCACGCGGCTGACGGTCGGCTCGTTGAGCAGGCGGTCAAGCAAATGTTCGCCGGTGAGGCCTGTGGCTCCTGCAAGCAGGATGTGTTGCGGCGTCAAGTACATAATCGTTCTCCTTGATACTACTCAGCCTAGCGGCTAGTCGAGGTCTTCGCTTCCGTGCGCGTCAACGCCGTGTTCAAAGCGCGTTCGGCCTGGCTTTTGCGCAATTGCTGCCAGCGCGCCAGGACTCCTTTCGGGGCCCATATCTGTGGTTCCGAGGCTTCGAAGTTATCTTCGCTCTCGCGTCGGGCCACATAGTTTTTTGCATCATTGAACGCTTGTTGCAGGTCATCGGTTGCGACCAGTGCCCTGGCAAACAGAGCGTCGCCGAAATACGTGAAGTCGGCCTCTTCCGAGCAGCCGAATGACACCCGGTCAGCGCGTGAAGCGGTGATGATCAGCGTGCGCTCGTCTTTGAGGTCCGGAATGAAACCGCCGGAATAACAAGCCGAAATCACCACAACCTTATCGCGGTTTTTCAGCGGGGCGAGGGTCGCAGCCAGAGCGTCGGCGGGCAGATCGGCCAGCGACAGGCGCGGTTGATCGAGCACCAGTTCGTGATCCTGGGTGCCGTGGCTGGTCAGGTAAATGAATACCAGATCTTCCGGGCCGGTGCGTTGCGCGAGTGTCTGAACCGCGCGGGCGATGCTCTCGCGGGTGGCCATGGGCCGGTCATCCATGTGATCGCGATGGTTGACCAGGCTGACTTGCCCGACGGCGCCGAATCGTGATTTCAGCAGGTTGCTGACGTAGTCCGCTTCGCGCATGAATACGCTCTGCTTGCCGTCGCCACCCACGACCAGGGTGTACAGCTCGGTGGCGGGCGTCGAGGCAGGTACAGCGGCGAGCGCCTTGTCCAGCAGCGACCCCTGCGCCAGCAGCCCTGTTTCAAGCGTGTCAGGCAACAATTTACCCTTGGCGTCACGCACGCGCTGGCCGTTGGCCCAGATACCACGCTGCTCACTGCCATCCGGGGACATCAGCACGCCGTTGCCCTGGTAGGTGTCATCGGCAAACTGACCCACATAGCGGGTGCCGTCGGCCAGTTGCAACTGACCCTGGCCCATGAACCTCCAGTTATCAAAGTCGCCCTGATAGCGGCTGCCGTCGGAGCCGATCAGCTCGCCCTTGCCGGTCAGTGCGCCTTCCTTGAATTCACCACTCCAGACGTCGCCGTCGCTGTTTTCGTAGCGGCCTTTGCCGTCAATCTGACTGTTACGGAAATGGCCGACATACTGATCGCCATCCGCGCTGGTGAAGCTGCCGATGCCCTGCAACTGACCATTGACGAAATTGCCGCTGTATTGATTACCGCTGGCGTCGCTGCGCGAGCCTTCGCCGTTGGCCTTGCCTTTGGCGAACATGCCCTGATGCTGGCTGCCGTCTTCCAGTTCCAGACGACCTGGCCCGTCGTACTGGCCTGCCTTGAACTGGCCACGATAGAGCACGCCCTTGTCTTTCTGTGTGCCTTCGCCGTCGCGCAGTCCGAGTTTGAAATGGCCCACGTAGCTTGCGCCGTTGTGGCTGGTCAGTCGCCCCTGGCCATGAAACAGGCCTTGCTCGAAGCCGCCTTTGTACACATCGCCATTGGCCGCGTGCCATTCACCCGGGCCTTGCCACAGACCGTTTTCGAAATGCCCGGCGTACCAGCTGCCGTTGGGATAGTCGATCCGGCCTTCGCCTTGCAACACGCCATTGACCAGATCGCCGCGATAACGTCCGCCGTCGGGCAGACGGCCGTCTGGGGGCAGCAGTGATTCGCCATCACCGCAGCCTGCGATCAAGAGTGTCAAAGCCAGTGGAGCAAGCGCGCGCATGTGAGATCCCGGAAGATTGATTCAGTGGCGAGCCCGATCCTGCTGAGCAGATGTCACCGGTCACGACCGCGTGGGAGTATGCCGCAGCGAGTCAACGGGATGAAACAGTCTGTTACGACTGTTTCATCTTTTAAACGTGTTACACGAAACACAAGGTCAAGGGTTCGGCGACAAAAGCCGGCTTGTCCTGACCCTCGATTTCCAGTGTGGCCGTTGCCTTGAGCAGCCACTGGCCTGGCTTCTTCTCGGTCACCTCCGTCAGTTGGACCTTCAGGCGCACACGTGAATTGACCCGCACCGGCTGCACGAAACGCACGCTGTCCATGCCATAGTTGACGGCCATCTTGAGGCCTTCGGGCAACACCATGATGCCCTCCATGAGTTTGGGGATCAGCGACAGCGAGAGAAAACCATGAGCAATGGTCGCGCCAAACGGGCTCTGCGCCGCTTTGACGGGGTCAACGTGGATGAACTGAAAATCCCCGGTAGCTTCTGCGAACAGGTTGATGCGTTCCTGGTCAATGGTCAGCCAGTCTGAACATCCCGGTTCCTTGCCGATCTGCTGCTTGAGTTCTGTAACAGGAACAAAAGGCATGCTGCTTTCCTTGTCTGAGGGGTTGCATGGCAAAGCGCCGCTGCCGGCGTCGAGCTGCTGTTCTGGTCGATCAGGGCTGGCCGGCAGACCTCAAGATCAGCAGAGGGTTGGCAGTTGGTCAAGCGATGGCTTCAATGCGAATACCCGCTGATAGCCTGCGTCACGGCATGTTTATAATGGCGCTGTGAATTCGCCGGATTCTTTTCTTTGCTGGAGTTCTCATGTTGTTACGGGGTTTGACGTGGCTGGTGCTGTTCCAATTACTGGGGACGGCGCTCAACCACCTGTTTCTGTCGATATTGCCGGGCCCGATCATCGGGCTGGTGCTGTTGATGGCCTATCTGATGCTGCGCGGTGAGGTCAGTGAGCCGCTCAGCGTCGCCGCCGGTAGCCTGCTGCGCTATCTGCCGCTGTTGCTGGTGCCGCCTGCGGTCGGGGTGATGGTCTACGCGGCGGCGATTGCCGAGGATTTCTGGGCGATCTTCGGCACATTGACCCTGTCGCTGATGATTTCTCTGACCTTTGCCGGCTGGCTGATGCAGCAACTCATCAAGCGCCAGGCGCGCCGCCAGGAGTTGCCATGAATCTGGACTGGCATGGCGCGTGGCTGTCGGTGATTCACCACCCGTTGTTCGGTATCGCGATTACGCTGGGCGCCTATCAACTGGCGATGGCCGCTTATGAGAAAACCCGCTGGTTGTTCCTGCAGCCGGTGCTGGTCTCGATGGTGGTGGTGATCGGCATCGTACTGTTCTGCGACCTTGAATACGCTGAATACCGCAAAAGCACCGAGATTCTGGGGACTCTGCTCGGCCCGGCGACGGTTGCCCTGGCCGTGCCGCTTTATCTGAATATGCGCCGCATCCGGCAGTTGTTGTGGCCGACCTTGACTACGCTGGTGATTGGCGGGGTCTTCGCCACCGGGCTGTGTGTCGGGCTGGGCGTCTTGTTCGGTGCCGATCACATGATTCTGATGACCATGGCGCCGAAGTCGGTTACATCACCCATTGCCATGCTGGTCGCGGAGCAGATTGGCGGAGTAGCGGCGCTGGCGGCGGTTTTTGTATTGATTACCGGCGTGTTCGGTGCCATTTTCGGCCCGGGCCTGTTGACGCTGGCGGGGGTGGATAACCCGGCAGCGCGCGGCATGGCCTTGGGGCTGACTGCACACGCGGTAGGCACATCCGTGGCGTTGCAGGAAGGTGAGGAAGCAGGGGCTTTTGCTGCGTTGGCAATGAGTTTGATGGGCGTTGCAACGGCACTGTTCCTGCCGCTGGCAATGTCGCTGGCCATTTAAAAGGGGGGACGCTTTTCCATGACACTGCCATTATTTCCGCTGAACGCCGTGCTGTTTCCGGGGTGCATTCTTGATCTGCAGCTGTTTGAAGCGCGCTACCTGGACATGATCGGTCGCTGCATGAAGCAGGGCGAAGGGTTTGGCGTGGTGTGCATCACCGAGGGCAGTGAGACGGGGCCGGTGCCGGGCGGTTATTCGTTGATCGGCTGCGAGGCGCTGGTTCAGGATTTTCAGCAGCAGGACAACGGCCTGCTGGGCATCCGTGTGGTCGGCGGGCGTCGTTTCCGCGTGGTGTCCGCTGAAGTGCAGCGTGATCAGTTGCTGGTCGCCGAGGTTGAGTGGCTGGAAGAACCCGAGGAGCGCCCGTTACAGGAAGAAGACGCCGACCTGGTTGCGCTGCTTGAGGCCCTCGCCGAACACCCGATGGTCGCGTCCTTGAACATGGGCGTGTCCGCTGCCGGCCAGTACGCGCTGTCCAATCAGCTCGCGTACCTGCTGCCGTTTACCGAGCAGGACAAAGTCGAACTGCTGGAAATCGACGACCCCGAAGAACGCCTCGACGCGATCCAGGAACTGCTGGATGAAATGCAGGGCGATATGCAGGCCTGAGCCTTGGAAACAGAGCTGAAACAACGCTGGCTCTCGTGCCCATGCTTTGCGTCGCAAGAGGACGCGGAGCGTCCAGAACGGCATGCCGACGCGGAGCGTCGCACGATAGTTGAGATTATCGTTCCGCACGCTCCAGCGTGGGAATGCAGTTCACGACGCTCTGCGTCGCAAGAAGACGCGGAGCGTCCAGAACTGCATGCCGACGCTCTGCGTCGCACGATAGTTGAGATTATCGTTCCGCACGCTCCCGCGTGGGAACGCAGTTCACGACGCTCTGCGTCGCAAGAGGACGCGGAGCGTCCAGAACGGCATGCCGACGCGGAGCGTCGCACGATAGTTGAGATCATCGTTCCGCACGCTCCAGCGTGGGAATGCAGTTCACGACGCTCTGCGTCGCAAGTGATGTGGCCTAATCATGCCGCATCCACATCTAATTCCCGTCAATGCGGTGGATACTGCTCCAGGATTTTCGCGACGGTTGTGCGGATGGCCTGGTCGCGTTCAGCCGGGTTGCCAGCGTTGTCGTTGAGGATGCGCTCGGTGCTGCCGCGCCAGACCAGTTTGCCGTCTTTGCCATCGAACAGGTCGATCTGCAGGGTGCTGACCTTGTAATCCACGCTGCGTGTTTCGGTGTTCATCGGGCCGTTCCAGTAGCCGTAGCCGCCCCAGGGGTTCCAGCCGCCACCGTAGTTGGTACTCACCGTCTGCTGACGGTTTTCGACGATCAGCCACGCCTGCACCTTCAGGTCCGAGCGAGTACCGGGCGCAGCCATGCGCAAGCCGCGCTGGTCCAGCTGCTCGCTGATTGACTGGCGAATGCGCTGTTCAGTCAGGTCACTTTTTAGTCGTGGGTCGTTATCCGGCTGGTATTGAACGGCGGGCTCTTTCCAGCTCCAGTTGCGATAGCCGCCAAAATCCCGCTGGGCATCGAAATCGCGGTTGATCGAGTTGCTCTGACAGGCAGCCAGCAGCAGGGCGCAGGACAGCAGGACAATACGGCGGAACATGGCAGTTCTCCGAAGCGATTACGAAGGAGGATAGGCCGTCAGCGCCTGTTGCACGGCCTGACGAAGGGCTTTGCTGCGGTCTGCCAGATTATTGCTGCTGCGTGCGTCTGCGCTGGCACTCCAGACAGGCTGGCCGGTACGGGCGTCGAACAGGTTGATCTGGACCACCATCACTTTTTCCTGATAGGTGCGCACCACCGGCACGCTGGCGTAGCCGCCATAACCTGGCCGATAGCCGCTGTAGGGGCCATAACCCGGGCCGCCACCGTAATACGGGTCGACCTCGTCGCGCACCTGCCGCAGCCGGATTTCCTGGCGCGTCGTGGCGCTGACATACAGGTCCGCAGGCTGATTGTTGCGCGCCGGACGCAAGCCTCGCTGGTCAAGACCATTGCTCAACGCCTCCACCACCTGCGCCGAATCGACCCATGCGGTGCCCGGTGGTAACTGGCCGTTGAGCCAGCCCCAGGTCCGATAGCGCCCGTAATCGCGCTGCGGCGCGGGGTAGGCGCTCAGGTCCAGCGTGTTGGCCGCTTGCGGGGGCGCAGGCGGCATGGGCAGTGAGCTGGCCACATACGGGTTGCTGCTCTGGCAAGCGCTGATCCCGAAAAACAAAGTCAGCAAGGCAAAACGGTGTTTCATGGTGGTCTCCGCAGTGGTGTCAGACCGGACGGCACATCCAGTGCAGGTAGCGCCCCAAACCTGCAAAGGCCGGATGGCGCCGATGGGCCAGCTCCATTTCCAGCAGGTCCGTCAGGTCGGCCCGAGCCTGGAACTCAACCGGCATGTAATCGTGGAACACCCGCACGCCGCTACGGGTTTCGACTTGCCACAGCCCTTCAAGTTGCGTCGCCAGCTCGCGAGGGTCGAGGGGCTGCTGCGGCGTGAGGCTCTGTTTTTCCCCGGCCATGTCGTTCTTGCGCATCTTGCGGAAATGGCCCTTCAGCAGGTTGCGGTAGATCAGCGCGTCGCGGTTGTAGAACGCCAGCGACAGCCAGCCATCGGCCTTGGTGAGCTGGCGCAGCACAGGAAGGATCGTGTGCGGTTCGGCCAGCCACTCCAGCACGGCATGGCACAGCACCAGGTCGTAAGTGTCGCTCAGCAAATCGGGCAGCGCCTGCCAGGGGGCCTGAATAAACGTCGCCGTCTGTCCGGCAGCGGCGAAACGCTGGCGGGCGCCTTCCAGCATTGGCTCGGCGGGCTCGGCCAGCGTCACCTCGTGACCGTGCTCGGCCAGCCACAACGACATGTGCCCCAGCCCTGCGCCGATGTCCAGCACGCGCAGCGGCCGCTCTGGCAGCGTTTCAGTCAGGTCGGCCTGCAACACGGCAAGGCGAATGGCCCCTTTGGCGCCACCGTAGATCTTTTCTGCGAAACGGGTCGCCAACTGGTCGAAATGACGATCACTCACCGGGCGAATCTCCGCTCGCTGTCAGCCAGTTTGCTGCGCACCACGGCTTCCATGTCCAGCCCCAGCTCGCTGCACAGCAGCAACAGGTAAAGGACAATATCGCCGACTTCCTGGCCAGCATGTTCCAGTTGATCGGCAGGCAGCTCGCGAGACTGGTCCTCGCGCAGCCACTGGAATATTTCCACCAGCTCGGCCATCTCCACGCTGGCCGCCATGGCCAGGTTCTTGGGGCTGTGAAATGGCTTCCAGTCGTTCTGGTCGCGAATGCGGTGCAGGCGTTGGGTCAACTCGTCGAGGTTCATGGTGCTCTCCTGAAGACGCATAGCTTCAGGGGGAACGAGTCGCCAGGCAAGCAGGCGTTGAGGTTTGTTCAGCCGCGACCTTGCCGTGACAAGGGAGCAAGGCTCCCGCATCAGGGAAACGCTTACGGAGTAACGGGCTGCCAACTGCCGGTCATGTGCACGGTGTCCTGATCATTGTCGACCTGAAACTGGCCATGTGAACCCGCAGCACTGGCCGACAGCATCACATCGGCGGGCAGGCGCACGGCCTTCTGGAATTGCACGCTGATCTCGACATTGGAGGCGGGCAAATGCTCGTCCAGCGCCGCCAGCGTCCGAGCCTTCAGCCACATGCCATGTGCAATGGCGCGCGGGAAACCAAACATCTTGGCACTCGGTGCGCTCAGGTGAATCGGATTGTAGTCGCCGGACACCTTGGCGTAATCGCGACCGATCTGTGGCGGCGCCCGCCAGCTTTCCACCTGCAGCAGTGGTAGCCGTGCGGGTTCTTCCTGCTCGGCAGACGAGCTGTCTGGCTGCGCAGCGGTGCAGAGCATGGTGCTTTCTTCTTCCCAGAGCAGGCCCAGCCCGTCTTCAGCCTGCGTCACCAGGGTGAACATCGCGCCTTTGCGATGCGGACGCAGGTCAGTGGCCTGAACGCTGATATACAGCTGGCTCACGCCCCCCAGCGGGCGATGGATGCGGATGCAATTGTCGACATGAATCAACCCCAGCAGCGGGAACGGGAATTCCGGCGAGGTCATCAACTGCATCTGTAGCTGAAACGCCATGACATGCGGATAGGTCGGCGGCAGCAGGCTGCTGTCTTCGAAGCCGCACACCTTGCGGTAGGCCTCCAGCTTGTCGGTATCCACCGCGATCCAGCTACGCAAGCCAAGATCGGGTAACTGCGAGCCGGTCACTTTGCGGCGGCGCAGGGCCGCCTGAAGGAACAGATTGGAAAGGGGTTGCAGGGAATCGAGGTAGCGCCAGTGAGCCGTCATTATCCATCTCCTTGAACTCAGTACAGGACCCTCAGGCCCCGATTACACTTTGACCGCATACGCGCAAAACCTGACCGCTTACCGCGCCGCTGCCGGGCTGGCTGAACCACGCCACGGCTTCGGCAACATCCTGAGGCGAACCGCCCTGACCCAGTGTGCTCATGCGCCGACCGGCTTCGCGAAGGGTGAAAGGCATCTTGGCGGTCATCTTCGTTTCGATGAAACCCGGGGCGATGGCGTTGATGCTGATACCGCGTGCCTTGAGGGCCGGGGCCATGGCGCGGGCAAAACCGATCAGCCCGGCCTTGCTGGTGGTGTAGTTGGTCTGTCCGCGATTACCGGCGATGCCGCTGATCGAGGCCATCAGCACGATTCGCGCGTTGTCGTTCAGCGCGCCGCCGTCGAGCAGGGCCTGGGTCAGCACTTGCGGGGCATTGAGGTTGACGGCCAGTACCGAGTCCCAGAAGTCCTCGGGCATGTTGGCCAGCGTCTTGTCGCGCGTGATACCGGCGTTGTGGACCAGAATGTCGACGCCGCCCGGCAACTGCTCAAGCAGTTGGGCAGGCGCGTCCTCGGCGCAGATATCCAGCGCCAGTGCCTGGCCCCCGAGCCGTGAGGCCAGCGCTTCCAGCTCGTTTCGGGTTTGCGGTACATCCAGCAGAATGACGTGTGCGCCGTCACGGGTCAGGGTTTCAGCAATCGATGCGCCAATGCCCCGCGCTGCACCGGTGACCACAGCCTTGCGCCCGGCCAGCGGGCGGGTCCAGTCTTGAACCAGGGTCGGGCAGGCACTCAGATGAACGACTTGCCCCGTGATGAAGGCCGCCTTGGGCGTCAAGAAGAAGCGCAACGCGCCTTCCAGTTGGTCCTGAGCATCTTCATCCACCTGCAACAGCTTGACGGTCGCGCCGTTACGCATCTCTTTGGCCAGCGAACGGCTGAAACCTTCGATGGCTTGCTGGGTGCTGGCCGCCAGCGGGTCTTCCAGAGTCGCGGGCGATCTGGCCAGAATCACCACATGCGCACAGTGGTCGAGGTTGCGCAGCAGCGGTTGAAAGAAGTCACGAAGCTGCCGGAGCTGTTCAGTGCGCAGAATCTGACTGGCGTCGAAGACCACCGCTTTCAGCCGGGGGCCCTGATTGGCCACCCAGGTGCTCGCCCCGGGCATTTCGCTGCCGAAGCTGTAAAGCGAGTCGGTCAGGCGGCTGGCGAATTGCCGCACCCGGTCGCCCAGCGGTCCGGCGCTGATCAGCAGGGTACCTTCGACGGGGCGTAGACGTCCGGCCTGCCAGCGCTCCAGGTGCGCCGGTGCGGGCAGACCGGCGGCGTTCACCAGACGCCGACCCATGTCGGAATTGGCGAAATCGATATAGCGATCTGACGGCATGGAACACTCTCCTGAAGTCGGGGTTCAAAGGAATGGACCACGCTGGCACGACGTTCGTTCTTGCGATCGACACGGCTCATTCATTCGTTTGAAGAAAGGGAGTTTTCCATGACGCATCCACGTCGAGTCGCCATCGTCGGCGGTAACCGCATTCCGTTCGCCCGCTCCAATGGCCCTTATGCCACGGCCAGCAATCAGGACATGCTCACAGCCGCACTCGAAGGCCTGATCGAGCGGTTCAACCTGCACGGGTTGCGTCTGGGGGAAGTGGTGGCAGGTGCAGTGCTCAAGCATTCCAGAGACTTCAACCTGACCCGCGAATGCGTGTTGGGTTCGCGGCTGTCTGCGCAAACCCCGGCCTATGACATTCAGCAGGCCTGCGGCACCGGGCTGGAGGCTGCGCTGCTGGTGGCCAACAAGATTGCATTGGGGCAGATCGAGTGTGGCATTGCCGGAGGGGTGGACACCACGTCCGATGCGCCGATCGGTGTCAATGAAGGCCTGCGCACGATTCTGTTGCAGGTCAATCGCGCCAAAACACCGGGTGACAAGCTCAAGGCCCTGCTGCAATTGCGCCCGCATCACCTCAAACCGGAGCTGCCGCGCAACGGCGAGCCTCGCACGGGTCTGTCCATGGGCCAGCACTGCGAACTCATGGCGCAGACCTGGGGCATAGAGCGCTCGGCCCAGGATCAACTGGCGCTGGAGAGTCACCTGAAAATGGCCGCTGCTTATGCCGAAGGCTGGCAGGATGATCTGATGACTCCGTACCTTGGGTTGATCCGCGACAACAACCTGCGCCCGGACCTGACCCTGGAAAAACTCGCCAGCCTCAAGCCAGCGTTCGAGCGTAGCGCCAAGGGCACGCTGTCGGCGGGTAACTCGACGCCGCTGACCGATGGCGCGTCGGTGGTGCTGCTGGCCAGTGAAGAGTGGGCGCGCGAGCGAGGCTTGCCGGTGCTGGCTTACTGGCGTGACGGCGAGGCGGCGGCCGTTGATTTCGCCAAGGGGGCGGAAGGGCTGTTGATGGCCCCGGTCTACGCTGTGCCGCGTTTGCTGGCGCGCAACGGGCTGACGCTTCAGGATTTTGATTATTACGAGATTCACGAAGCGTTTGCGGCTCAGGTGCTGTGTACGCTCAAGGCGTGGGAAGACGCCGAGTACTGCAAAACCCGCCTTGGGCTGGACGCGCCGCTGGGATCGATAGACCGCAGCAAAATGAATGTCAAAGGCAGCTCGCTTGCCGCTGGCCACCCGTTTGCCGCCACCGGAGGCCGGATTGTCGCCAACCTGGCCAAACTGCTCGACGCCGTAGGCAGCGGACGCGGCTTGATCTCGATCTGCGCGGCAGGGGGCCAGGGCGTGACGGCGATTCTGGAGCGTTAGGCAAATGGCTGGGGGCATGGGCATAATCCGCTTTCGCGCTGCGTTGCGCAGTCAGGATCGGACGCAGAGCGTCCCGAACGGCATGTCGACGCGGAGCGTCGCACGATAGTCGAGATTCGGTAACGTTGAGGTAAAACATGGGGCTCATCATCGGTATATCGGTACTTCTGATCCTGCTCGGCGCCGTACTCTATCTGTTCGATAAAGGCTCGCGGACTCGCTGGTTGCGGCCCTACGTCGGCCTCGCGCTGATTGGTCTGCTGATCGGCGGAATGGGGTTGCTGGTGGGGCTGGTTTCCGATGACATCGAAGGGTATTTTCTGCTGGCTGCCAAATGGGTGATCGCCGTGACCGGGATCATGTTCTGCCTGCGACTGATCATGTTGATCGCCAAACGCTTTATCGTTAAACATTGAGCGCGCAACCCGCCCATGCGTAACAGGACAACGTGGACAATCATTTCAAGTTTCTGACTTTGCCCAAGACGTCGGGCGAGGTCGCCAACGTCTTTATTCACGGCTATTCGTCCGGCCATGATCTGGATGACCGGCGCATGCTGGCCAACAGCATTCCCGGTGCCCTGCGCCACAGCGTGAATATCCTCGCCTTCTGGCCGTCGAGCCATTTCACGCAAATGGATAACCGCTCTCGGGGCCTGTTGATGGCGGCTGCCCGCGTGCATCCGCTGGCCGGTGCGGCGGCGCTGGCGGGGGACCGGGTGGTTCATTTTGCGCGAATCCGCAACCGGGCCCGCGACATGGGCAAAGTGTTGCTGGGACAGCTGGATCGTTACCTGTTCGAACATCATCCGGGTGTAAAACGCGTCAATCTGATTGGTCATTCGCTGGGCGGCCGACTGTTGGTCAGTGCGCTAAAAAACTTCGAACACCCCCTCGAACACGGCCTGGTGATCGTCGATGTGCTGCTGATGGCCGCCGCGGTGCGCATCAATGCCGCCGAGGCGCAGGTGCTCAAGCGCAGGATCAGTGGCAGGCTGATCAACGCATACTCCAGTGAGGACCATGTGCTGTTGCTGAACCTGGGCGAGAAAAGCCTTGGGCGCACGCCGGTCGAGCATTTCGAAAACGTGCGCATGCCGGGCTACCGCCATCACCATTACTGGCGGCGCTTGCAGGAAGTGCTGATCGCGACCGGATTCAGCGGCTGTGAAGGGCTGGAAACGGGCGTAGCGGTTTTGCCGACAACGACCCGCGACCCGGTCTTGCAGGACACTTGGCTGCACGACGTTCTGGCGCGCTCGCCGGATTACGTGCTGGATGCGGCGATCAAGCATCTGCGCAGTAGCCGCTGGACCCGGCTCAAGGAAACCGAAGTGGACCGCACTTACGCATTCGTGCGCGAATTCCAGCTGGTCGCCGGACACTTTCTGATCAACGCCGCCCGGCGTCGTGGCGTGCCCTACACGCGGGTGCTGGGCATGCTGGCGCGGCAATATGGTCTGGACGATGCGCTGCATCACTGCGCGACGGTGGTCGAGGTAGAAGAACTGCTGCTCAAGACCTTCTTCCGGCAGGCGTTCAACACTGCGCACCCGCTGGTGCAAATGCCACGCGCCAGTGTCAGGGCGTTGAGTTGGGAAGTGTACGCGGCACATGTTGATACATTGGCCGAGCGCCTGACGGTGGCGGCGTTTTTCAAGCCCGCAGTGGCTGGCCTGCCCGCGCAGCCGGAAAAGGCCCCCGGCTCGATCAAGGGGTTGCTGGGGGCGATTCGTCAGGCCCCGGTGCAGCGTCTGCTGACGCATTTCGGCACCGCACTCAGGCCCGGTTATTCAGCGCTGATCCCCACAGTGGCAATCATTTTTTATGCGCGCGTCACGCTGGATGATGACGCGCTGATGTAGCGCCTGTCAGGCGGCTCGCGCTTCTTCCAGCGCGGCTTGCGAAAGCTGCTGGCGATGGCGGCTGGCGTAGCTTTCGGCAATCACCGAACAGACGATCAGCTGCATCGGGTGATAGATCATGATTGGCAGCAGGATCAGGCCCAGCCCCGGATTACCGCTGAAAATCAACGCTGCCATCGGCGCGCCGGCTGCCAGTGACTTCTTGGTGGCGCAAAACACCGCCGCAACTTTGTCGGCATGGTCGAACTTGAGCGCTCGCGCGGTGCGCGTGGTCAGCAACAGAATCACCGCCAGCAGCAGCGCGGTGCCGATGAACGCGGTCAGGATCACGCTGTTGCCCTGGTTCTGCCACATGCCGGAGATCATCGAATTGCAGAACGCCGCGTAGACCAGCAGCAGGATCACCATTTTGTCGATCAGGTTGGTGGTCTTCTTGTGCCGTGCAAAGAATTTGCCCAGCAGCGGTCTCAGCAATTGGCCCAGAATCAGTGGCAGCAAGAGCAGGGCGCAGAGGCTCAGCAGCGTATCGCCCAGATCGATGCCGCCAGCGCCAGTACCGACCACCAGGCTCACCAGCCACGGCGTGATGAAAATCCCGATGACGCTGGACAGGCTGGCGTTGAGAATCGCCGCCGGAACGTTGCCGCCCGCGCTGCCGGTCAGCGCCACTGACGAAGATATGGTCGAGGGCAGGGCGCACAGGTACAGGAAACCCAGCATCAGCAAGGCGGGGACATGCGAGCCCAGCAGTCTGTCGCAGGCGAGCCAGATCAGCGGGAACACCACAAAAGTGAACGTCTGGATCATCACGTGCAGGCGCCAGTTGCTCAGGCCCCGCTTGATCTGTTCACTGGACAGGTTCACGCCGTGCAGAAAGAACACCACGAACACGCCGGTATTGATGACGTATTCGGCGTGCATGGTGCCGCCCGTGGCGCCGAAGCGTGGAAAGAAGTAAGCGAGGACTGTTGCCAGCACCATGCCCCACAGGAACCAGTCGGTGGCGACGCGTTTGAAGTGTTTGAGTGATTGCATAGCGGGCTCGGACAACTTTTCTGATCGGGAATGTGTGCAGGCTACTCTGCCCGGCGCTGTCTTGCGACACAGGGCCGTAAGGCGAGTTGGCGCGCGACTTTCGTTTTCAGGATCTGCACTGCAACAGGGCGCAAGTGTAACCAATACCGCGCGGCTGTGTGGTTACCGCGTTCGAGGGGTTGCCAGGTCATCCGGACGATGGTTTGTTCAAGTAGTAAGGCAAGTTGCGCGGGCACTAATGAAGTGCCATGTGTCGTCTTTTCCTACGACAGTACATTTTGTCCCGGAATATCTTTCCCCCGCCGTACGGCACGAAAGGTGCTTGAACCGGGGCATTGCGCGGTTTTTGCTTGAAAAACCCTTCAATCTAAAAGGCCCTACCCCTACTCGCTTGCGGAAGATTGCCGTATAACGGCAACAATCGCGTATCTGGCAACAAAGGACCCACAATA
Source organism: Pseudomonas syringae (assembly GCF_023278085.1). Classification (NCBI taxonomy): domain Bacteria; kingdom Pseudomonadati; phylum Pseudomonadota; class Gammaproteobacteria; order Pseudomonadales; family Pseudomonadaceae; genus Pseudomonas; species Pseudomonas syringae. The sequence continues at coordinate 673,680 of NZ_CP066265.1, forward strand.
AAAGCTGATGAAAACTCCTAAACGCATTGAACCCCTGATCGAAGACGGTCTGGTCGACGAGGTGCTGCGCCCGCTCATGAGTGGTAAAGAGGCAGCTGTTTATGTGGTGCGCTGTGGCAATGAGCTGCGGTGCGCCAAGGTTTACAAGGAGGCCAACAAACGCAGTTTCCGTCAGGCGGCCGAGTATCAGGAAGGTCGCAAGGTACGTAACAGTCGACAGGCCCGGGCCATGGCCAAGGGTTCCAAGTTCGGCCGCAAGGAAACCGAAGATGCCTGGCAGAACGCCGAGGTGGCTGCACTGTTTCGTCTGGCCAGCGCGGGTGTCCGCGTGCCCAAGCCGTATGACTTCCTGGAAGGCGTATTGCTCATGGAACTGGTCGCCGACGAGTACGGCGATGCCGCCCCGCGCCTGAACGATGTGGTGCTGGAGCCGGATCAGGCGCGTGAGTACCACGCGTTCCTGATCGAGCAGATCGTGCTGATGTTGTGTGCCGGTCTGGTGCACGGTGACCTTTCCGAGTTCAACGTGCTGCTGGCGCCGTCCGGCCCGGTGATTATCGACCTGCCGCAAGCGGTCGATGCCGCAGGCAACAACCACGCGTTCAGCATGCTGGAGCGCGACGTCGGCAACATGGCTCTGTATTTCGGTCGCTTTGCGCCGGAGCTGCGCAGTACCAAGTACGCCAAGGAAATGTGGTCGTACTACGAGGCTGGCACCCTGTCACCAACTACGGTGTTGACCGGTGAGTTCGACGAGCCGGAGGACGAAGCCGATGTGGGCGGCGTACTGCGCGAAATCGAAGCCGCCCGTCTCGACGAAGCCCGCCGCCAGGCAGCCCGTGCTGCAGACGATGCACCGCCGAGCAAATCCACCGAAGAACCACCACCGCCGTGGATGCAGTAAAACGGGAACGTGGGGGTTGAACGATAACCTCGATTATCGTGCGGCGCTCCGCGTCGGCATGCCGTTCTGTACGCTCCGCGTCCTCGTGCGACGCAGAGCGTCGTGAACTGCATTCCCACGAGGAGCGTAGGGAACGATAACCTCAACTATCGTGCGGCGCTCCGGTAGTGGCACACCCCTCAACAACACCCGCCCGACGCCAGGTCCTTGAGAATCGGGCAGTCGGGGCGGTCGTTGCCCTGACAATGTTCCACCAGTTCCTGGAGCGTGTCGCGCAGGCTGGCGAGTTCATCGATCTTGCGGTTCAGTTCGGTGATGTGCTGACGGGCCAGCGCCTTGACGTCGGCGCTGGCGCGTTGGCGGTCTTGCCAGAGGGTCAGCAGTTTGCCGACTTCTTCCAGCGAAAACCCCAGGTCCCTCGAACGCTTGATGAAGGCCAGTGTGTGCAGGTCTTCTGCGTTGTACAGGCGATAGCCACTGTCGCTGCGATGGGCCGCCTTCAGCAGGCCGATGGATTCGTAATAACGGATCATTTTCGCGCTCAAGCCGCTGCTCTTCGCTGCCTGACCGATGTTCATGGCGTGTCCTCCAGATCGCGGGGTTTCCAGGTCTTCAGCAGCAGCGCGTTACCGACTACGCTGACACTGGACAGCGCCATGGCCGCGCCAGCCAGGACCGGGTTGAGATAACCGAACGCGGCGAGCGGAATGCCGATCAGGTTGTAGACAAATGCCCAGAACAGATTCTGGCGGATCTTGGCATAGGTCCGACGGCTGATGTCCAGTGCGGCCGGTACCAGTCGTGGGTCGCCGCGCATCAGTGTGATGCCCGCCGCATGCATCGCGACATCCGTCCCGCCGCCCATTGCAATGCCGACGTCCGCCGCCGCCAGCGCCGGTGCATCGTTGATGCCGTCGCCGACCATGGCCACCACATGGTTGCTTTTCAACTGATTGACTGTAGCCGCCTTGTCGGCAGGCAGCACCTCGGCGTGTACATCCTGTATGCCCAGCGCTTTGGCAACCACCTGAGCGCTGCCCCGGTTATCGCCGGTCAGCAGATGGCTGGTGATACCGCGCGCGTTCAGCTCCCTGATCGCCTGGTCCGTTCCGGGTTTCAGCGTGTCACCGAAGGCGAACATGCCGATGACTTTCGGCTCAGGAGCCTGCTCGATCAGCCAGGACAGCGTGCGTCCGTCGGCTTCCCAGATACGTGCGGACTCGGCCAGTTCGCCCATGGGCAGGCCGCTTTCGTCCAGCATTCTTCGATTGCCCAGCGCCAGTTCGCGACCCTGTACCGTTCCGGCGATACCTCGTCCGCTCAGGGCGTGGCTGTTTTCAACCGGATCGAGTCTGAGTTGCCATTCATGACAGACGTCCAGCACGGCCTTGGCCAAGGGGTGTTCGCTGCCGCGTTGCAGCGCGCCCGCCAGTTGCAACAGGTGCTCTTCGTTGCCCAGTACCGCGCTCATGTTGGTGATGCGCGGCGTGCCCGAGGTCAGCGTGCCGGTTTTGTCGAACACCACGGCATCCACGTCATGGGCGCGCTCCAGTGCTTCGGCGTCCTTGATCAGAATGCCGTAGCGCGCTGCCACGCCGGTCCCGGCCATGATCGCCGTCGGCGTCGCCAGGCCCAGAGAGCAGGGGCAGGCGATCACCAGCACGGCGACGGCATTGATCAGTGCCACTTCGAGGGATGCACCGACCAACAGCCAACCCGCCAGGGTACAGAAGGCGATCACCAGCACGGTCGGCACGAACACTTGGCTGACTTTATCCACCAGCCTCTGAATCGGGGCCTTGCCCGCCTGTGCGTCTTCAACCAGACGAATGATGCGCGCCAAAACGGTTTCCGCGCCCAGCGCCGTGGCTTTGATCAGCAAGCGACCTTCACCATTGATCGCCCCCCCGGTGACCCTGTCGCCGGGCTGCTTGGCCACCGGCAGGCTTTCACCGGTGATCAGCGCTTCATCGGCATGACTTCGACCCTCGATCACTTCCCCGTCTACCGGGCAACGTTCGCCTGGCTTGAGCAGCACGACGTCGCCCAATTGAAGTGCGCTGATCGCAACGTCATGTTCAACGCCGTCGATCAAGCGCAGGGCGCGATCCGGGCGCAGCGCTTCAAGCGCACGAATGGCGCTGGCGGTCTGGCGTTTGGCACGGCTTTCCAGGTATTTGCCCAGCAACACCAGTGCGATGACCACCGCCGAGGCTTCGAAGTACAGATGCGGCGCAGTGCCGGGTACGGCGCTCAACCACTGGTAGACGCTCAGGCCGTAGCCCGCGCTGGTGCCGATGGCCACCAGCAGGTCCATGTTGCCCGCGCCCGCCCGCACGGCCTTCCAGGCGGCCACGTAAAAACGCGCGCCCAGAATGAATTGCACCGGTGTCGCCAACGCGAACTGAACCCAGGCGGGCAACATCCAGTGCACGCCCAGCGGCGTCAGTAGCATCGGGGTGATCAACGGCAGCGCCAGTGCAATAGCCAGCAGCAAGGCCCAGCGTTCACGGTGCAGGTGGCGAAGCTTTTTATCGGCTTCCGCGTGACGGTCCTGAACCAGCGTTGCGCCATAGCCTGCACGACTGACGGCGTCGACCAGGGTCTGCGGATCAATGTGCGGTGCGCTCGTCACATGGGCGCGCTCATTGGCCAGATTGACCGTTACGCTGTTGACCCCCGGTACTTTCGCCAGTGCACGCTCGACCCGACCAGCGCAACTGGCGCAGGTCATGCCGCTGATCGGCAGGTCGAAGGTGGTGGTGTCTTGCATCTCTGTCACTCCCTGAGGCTGATACCTGCAAGGATCAACCTTGCCACATGGGCAAGGTCAAGCGCGACTCAATAGTTGAGGTCGGCTTTCTTGAGGTACAGCCCGTTCAGGTCGGTAGCAATGCGGTATTTGAGGATATCCCCGGCATGCAGCTGGATCTTGGTGCTGCGCTGCGCTTCCATGCCGCCCTCGCAGCCTCCCACAGTGCCGCGCAAGGTGGTCAGACGCACTGACACCTCGCCAGGCGGCAGGTTGAAAGAGACCGAATCTTCCTGAAAAAGCCTTCCGGCCAGCCTGTTCTGAACGTAGATGCCGATCTCGCAGGAGGTCGCCACCTCCAGACGCTCTCGGGAAATGATCAGGATGCCGTAATCCTGAGCAGCCTGAGTGGCGGGTGCGATAGCCAAGAAACCGAGAATGCTGAAGAGCCCCACTGCTGACCAGCGCATCGCTGATACTCCTGATGTAAACGTTGATGGCTATACAAAATAAGCGTTGATGACCAGCTTGGCCCACGATTACGCCGAATGCCAGCCCGGCAGCAACAACAGAAACTTGACCTTGCCACGATGACAAGGTTGAAGATGCTGCCATCCATCATCGAAGGAGACACCTCATGCAGTTATTCAACGTGCAAGGCATGACCTGCGGGCACTGTGTGCGCGCCGTGACCGAAGCGATCAAAACGCAAGAGCCAGCCGCCGAGGTACAGGTCGAGCTGGCCAGCAAGCAGGTGAAGGTCCAGAGCAGCCTGTCGCCGGAGCAGATTATCGGCCTGATCAACCAGGAGGGTTATCAAGCGCAACTGGCATGACTCGAAAAGGGGAAGTCTGTCGATTTCCCCGGTTATGTATCTGCAATCATGCTGAAAAATTTTGAATTAATTCCCCCGTCTGTCGTTCTGTGCAAGGTAAGCCGGGTAAACTTGCCCGTTGCTCTGCATCTGTGAATGGACACCCGATGAATCTACGAACGATCCTTATCCTTGGCTCATTGAGCGCCTTCGGCCCTCTGGCCATTGACTTCTATCTTCCTGGCTTTCCGGCCATGGCCTCGTATTTCGGGACCGATGAAAAACATATTCAGCTGACGTTAGCGGCCTACTTTCTGGGGCTATCTCTGGGGCAACTGGCGTATGGCCCGGTGGCTGACCGGTTCGGTCGGCGCATTCCAATGCTGGTCGGCGTCACACTGTTCATGTTGGCATCGGTGGCCTGCGCGTTTGCGCCGAGTCTTGAATGGCTGATCGCTGCGCGCTTCGTTCAGGCATTGGGAGGCTGTGCCGGGATGGTGCTGTCGCGGGCGATTGTCAGCGACAAGTGCAATGCGGTCGAGTCGGCCAAGGTCTTTTCGCAACTGATGCTGGTGATGGGTCTGGCGCCGATTCTGGCCCCGATGCTGGGCGGCGTACTGGTCAGCACCTTCGGTTGGCAGTCGATCTTTGCCAGCCTTGCCCTGTTCAGCGGGGCGTGCCTGACAGCCGTTGCGCTGGGGCTGCCGGAAAGCATGCCTGCCAGTACGCCGCGTCAACCGTTGAGCGGCGCGTTTCGGCAGTACGCCAATCTGTTCAAGGACGGGGTGTTCCTTGGGCATGCCCTGACAGGCGGTATCGCCATGGCCGGGATGTTTGCCTACGTCGCGGGTTCGCCGTTTGTCTTCATCAAACTGTATGGCGTACCGGCCGAGCATTACGGCTGGCTGTTCGGGATGAATGCGGCGGGCTTCATTCTGGTCGCGCAGATCAACGCGCGTATTCTGCGCAAGACCGGTCCGGCGTTTTTGCTGTCGCGCACGGTCTGGATCTACCTGGCGGCGGGGCTGGTGTTGCTGGCGATCAGCTTGCTGCGCACCGAAGCGCTCTGGCCATTGCTGGTGCCGCTGTTCATTTGCGTGGCGAGCCTGGGTTGCATCATCCCCAACGCATCGGCCTGCGCCATGAATGGGCAGTGGGCGCGCGCGGGCAGTGCCTCGGCGCTGCTGGGCTGTCTGCAATTCAGTGTTGCCGCCATCGCCGCCAGCCTGGTCGGCGTGCTGCATGACGGCACCGCTACCCCGATGGCGTTGGTCATCAGCCTGTGCGGCGTGCTGACGGTGAGCATCTCGGTGCTGACGCGCCGTGCGCAGAGCAAACGGGATGTGCAGCTCAAAACTGCCTGATCGCTACGACGCTGGTGTCAGCCGCGCAGTGCGTGGCTGACACAATTGCTCTCAGGTTCAGAAGCCTTCCAGCACGACCTTGCCCTTGGCCTTGCCGCTTTCCAGCAACGCGTGGGCGCGGCGCAGATTCTCGGCGTTGATGCTGCCGAAGTGTTCACCGAACGTGGTTTTCAGCGTTCCGGCGTCGATCAGCTCGGCCACTCGATTGAGCAGGTTGTGCTGCTCGATCATGTCCTCGGTTTCAAACATCGACCGGGTGTACATGAACTCCCAGTGCAGCGAGAGGCTTTTGCGCTTGAGCTTCGACACATCCAGCGCCTTGGGGTCATCGATCAACGCCAGTTTGCCTTGTGGCTTGAGCGCTTCGACCAATTGATCCAGATGCTGCTCGGTCTGAGTCAGGCTCGCCACATGGGTCACCTGATTCAGGCCCACGCGCTTCAGTTCTTCGCTCAACGGCTTGCTGTGATCCAGTACTTCGTGCGCGCCCAGCTCGCGAACCCAGCGTTCGGTTTCGGGGCGGGAGGCTGTGCCGATGACTTTCAGCGAAGTCAGCTGCCGTGCCAGCTGGGTCAGGATCGAACCGACGCCGCCTGCCGCGCCCACGATCAACAGGCTTTGCGAGCCCTCGCCTTTCTGTTGAGCAACCTGCAGACGCTCGAACAGCAGCTCCCAGGCCGTGATTGCCGTCAACGGCAATGCCGCCGCGTGAGCAAAACTCAGGGTCTTGGGCATGTGGCCTACGATGCGCTCATCGACAACGTGCAGTTCGCTGTTGGCGCCGGGGCGGGTCAGTGAGCCGGCATAAAAGACCTTGTCGCCTGGCTTGAACAGCGTGACCTGGCTGCCGACCGCCTTCACCACACCTGCCACATCCCAGCCCAGTACTTTGGCCACACCGTCTTCGGGCTGGACGTTCTGGCGAATCTTGGTGTCCACCGGGTTGACCGAAATGGCTTTCACTTCGACCAGCAGATCACGCTCGCCTGCGACCGGCTCTGGCAGCTCGATGTCCTGCAATGACTGAGTGTCGCTGATCGGCAGGGACTGGTAGTACGCAATGGCTTTCATGGCAGAGGCCTCCATAGGGAAAGTGATGAAGGGATCATTAGCTATTTCCAGTAAAGATAAAACCCGCTAAAACGGCAGTCTCTTTCAATTTTATTTTGATAATACGAGGGTTTGATGCTGCGTTTGGATGACTTGCAGTTGTTTGTGCGTGCTGCCGACCTGGGCAGTCTGTCTGCCGCCGCGCGGGTCATGGACCTGTCGGCAGCGGTTGCCAGCGCGGCACTCAAGCGCATTGAGCAGCAATTGGGTGCTCGCTTGCTGGCGCGTTCAACCCGCAGTTTGCGCCTGACCGCTGAAGGTGAGGGTTTTCTGGAATACGCGCGCGCAGCGTTGGGTAGCCTGGAAGAAGGGCGGCGTTTGCTGGCCAGCAGTCAGGATCGCTGCGAGGGTGTGCTGCAACTGTCGGCCCCTTCGGATCTTGGGCGCAATGTGCTGTTGCCGTGGCTGGACGAGTTCCAGCAACAGCATCCGCAATTGAGCGTGCGGCTGTTGCTGGGTGATCGCATGGCGGACCTGTTTCGTCAGCCCGTGGACGTCGCGTTGCGGTACGGCGAACCCGAGGATTCCAGCCTGGTCGCGTTACCGGTGTTGCCTGACAACCGGCGTGTGTTGTGCGCAGCGCCGAGTTATCTGCAGCGTTACGGCGAACCGCAGCAGGTCGAGCAACTGGCGCAGCATAACTGCCTGTTGTTCATGCTCGGTGACCGTGTGCATGACCGCTGGACATTGCATGACGGCAAGCGCGAGATCAGCCTGACCGTCAGTGGCAACCGATTCAGCGATGACGCCGACGTTGTGCGTCGCTGGGCGGTGGCCGGCGAGGGCGTGGCGTACAAGTCATGGCTGGATGTCGCGGCAGACGTGCGAGCCGGGCGCCTCAACGTACTGATGGCCGATTTGCAAGGCGAGCGCGCACCGCTGAACCTGTTGTGCGCGCACCGTGCGCAACTCAGTAAGCCGGTCAATCTGTTGCTGGATATGCTCAGGTCGCGCTGTAAGCAACATGCTGTAGGCCAGTCGCCTGTTGGTTTGTTTTAACAGCTACGCCGTGGAGGGAAACAGCCTACGGAATTGTCGGAAAATAGAGTATTTAAATGCATTTCAAAAATGCAAAATTCCTGCGCAGGAGTGAAACAGGAACGGACTGTTGTTGAGCGCTTTTGGCATTTTTGTCATGAGTGTTGCGCTTGTCTTTTCAAACGATGCTTTGAATAACGACCCAAAGCCCTTGAATAGAGCTGTTCCGTCGTCAAGGGCCAAACGGTTCAATGGCCTGGCACAAGGGAACTTCGAAGCCTTTTCCGGATAGTTGCGCGACAACAGTTTGTACGAATAGTTTTTTACTCAATTTGGCCGGAGGGCATAGAGTTTATACTTGTCATTTCAAGTTAAAGCCGCGTTCAACTTTATTAAAGCGTGATCGCTGTCATTAGGTCATCACGACAGATGAATGTTTCAACAGGGAGTGAACACATGGAATATGCACCTTGCATCAGCCAGATAGCAACCTTGCTGGCCGATCCCAAGCGTAGCGCAATGATATGGGCCTTGATGGACGGGACGGCTCGCTCTGCCGAGGAACTGTCCATTCTGGCGGGGCTCTCTGCGTCCTCTGCCGGCGCACATCTTGCGCGTCTGAGCAGTGGCGGTCTGTTGAAACAGGAAACACGCGGGCGCAAGCGTTTCTTTCGCCTGGCCGCGCCCGAAGTGGGCGCAGCGGTGGAGGCGCTGGCCAGCGCTTCAATAGCCAGTGCAGATCAGATCAGTCGCCGTCTGGACCAGTCCGTTCCGCCGTTGCCGTTGCGTCGTGCAAGGATCTGTTCCGATCATCTGGGGGGAGAAATGGCCGCCGAACTCTATCAGCGTCTATTGGGGGCGGGCTGGATCGAGCAACAGGAGAAACGCATCGAGGTGACCAGCAAGGGCGTTGCCAGATTCGCCGAGCGCGGTATCTACATACCGGCACTTGCCCAGCGCAAGCGCGAAACGGTCTGTGCCTGCCCGAAATGGAGCGAACTCAGCCCGCATCTGGGCGGTGCATTGGGCGCGGGACTGTTGCAGTTGTTCATTCAGATGGGCTGGCTGCGCACCACCGAAGAATCCAGCACCTTGCAGGTCTCGTCGAACGGGCAGCGGGAAATCAGCAAGATCGCAGCAGCGGCGTGAGTGGAGCGGCAGGTGTAGCCTGCTCCATCACTATCGTGCCAATACGCGTTGGCATGCAGGTCTGGACGCTCTGCGTCCTCTTGCGACGCAGAGCGTCGCGCAAGGCATTCCTGCACGGAGCGTGAGGAACGATAGGTGTAGCCTCCTCAAATGACTGTCTAGGGCTTGATCAGTCGTGCATCCAGGCTGTTTTGCGCCAGGCGGCTGGCCTGGTCCTGGGTCATGCCCAGGTGCGTATACAGCGCGTGGAAGTTCTCGGTCACGTAACCACCGAAGTAGGCCGGGTCGTCCGAGTTCACGGTGACTTTCACGCCGCGTTCCAGCATGTCGAGGATGTTGTGTTTGGCCATGTCATCGAACACGCACAGCTTGGTGTTGGACAACGGGCAGACGGTCAGCGGGATCTGTTCGTCGATGATGCGCTGCATCAGCCGCTCGTCTTCGATAGCCCGCACGCCATGGTCGATGCGCTGGATTTTCAGCAGGTCGAGTGCTTCCCAGATGTATTCCGGCGGGCCTTCTTCGCCCGCATGCGCCACGGTCAGGAAACCTTCGTTGCGCGCCCGGTCAAACACGCGCTGGAACTTGCTCGGCGGGTGGCCCATTTCCGAGCTGTCGAGGCCAACGGCCACGAACGCATCACGAAACGGCAGCGCCTGGTCGAGGGTCTTTTCGGCTTCTTCCTGGGACAGGTGGCGCAGAAAGCTCAGGATCAAACCGCTGTCGACACCCAGCTTCGACTTACCGTCTTTCAGCGCGCCGGTAATCCCCGCCAGCACCACTTCAAACGGAATGCCACGGTCAGTGTGGGTTTGCGGATCAAAGAACGGTTCGGTGTGGATAACATTCTGTTCCTTGCAGCGCAGCAAGTAAGCCCAGGTCAGGTCGTAGAAGTCCTGCTCGGTGCGCAACACGTCTGCGCCGCGGTAGTACAGATCAAGGAATTCCTGCAGATTGTTGAAGGCATAGGCTTTGCGCAGGGCTTCGACGTCATTCCACGGCAGGGCGATTTTGTTGCGCTCGGCCAGGGCGAACAGCAGCTCGGGTTCCAGCGAGCCTTCGAGGTGCAAGTGCAGTTCTGCCTTGGGCAGGGCGTTCAACCAGTCGTACATATTCTTTTCTCATCAGGTGCAGATCGCGGGCATTCTACAGATGCACGCCGCTGCGCAGGGTAAAACCTGACCGAACGTTCAACTTGCCTCCTGTTCGCGACGATAAGCGTAAGTGTCGGCGAAGCGCGAAAGCAGAAATTCGGCGCAGGTTGTTACAGGGTAGCGGGCCGGATGAGTTTCGCTCTGACAGCCCGGCAGGCATTCGATGCGGGTGTCTGGATGCGGCTCGGCGAAGAACGGCATCGAATAGCGATCAACGCCCAGCGGGCTGATGACCCGGTGCGGCGTGGACAGGTAACGGTCGTTGCTCCAGCGCGCCATCATATCCCCAAGGTTGACCACGAAAGTGCCCTCGACTGGCGGCGCGTCGATCCATTCGCCGCGTACATCGCGCACCTGCAAACCGCCCGCCGTGTCCTGATACAACAAGGTGATGCAGCCGTAATCGGTGTGCGCGCCGGCGCCCTGTTGCTCGCTTGAAGTGGCCGTGTGGCGCGGCGGATAGTGAATCATGCGCAGTACGCTGACCGGGTCCTTGAAGCGCTGATCAAAAAAATCGCGCTCGATGCCCAGCGCCAGCGTCATGGCGCGCAGCAGGGTTTGCGCCAGCGCCTGCATGTCCAGGTAATGCTGCTCCATCAGGCTTTCCCAGCCGGGAATGTGCGGATGCCGATTGGGGCCGCGCAGCGGTTTGCCGGCCAGCACGTCGGGATGATTGGCATCCATATGCAGGCCCATGTCGAAGGTTTCTTTCAGGTCGCTCGGCAGGCTGGGGTCCAGTTGCTCGGTGGCAATCGCGCCGTAACCGCGATGGTGCGTGCTCTGGGTGATATCGATGCTGAGCTTTTCGGCGGCACCCTGTGCGAAGAAGCCCTTGGCTGCGGATTGCACCTGTTGGATGCGTTCGGCGCTGATCGGGTGACCTTTGATGTAGAAAAAGCCCCACTCACGGCAGGCACTGTCGATCTGCGTGGCGACAGCCTGCCACGCCTGGGTATCTGCGCCGTAAAGCGGGCTGATGTCGATGACGGGAAGCTGGTCCATTAACCGGTCCTGGAAATTCTGTGGTGTTCAGTATCGATGATCGTGCCCGCCGCAGCGGGCACGAGACGCCACCCGGTTATTTAGGCAGTTCGGCCTTGATGCCTTCAACGTAGTAGTTCATCGACGCCAGCTCGGCGTTGGTCGCGACCACGCCGTCAGCAATCTTGATTGTGCCGTTCTGGTCCTTGATCGGGCCGGTGAAGGGGTGAAATTCGCCGCTTTCGATGCTGGCGATGATCTTCTGTGCCTCAGCCTTCACATCCGCAGGCACCACGTCGCTGATCGGCAACTCGACGGTGCCTTCTTTCAGGCCACCCCAGTAATCCTGAGGCTTCCAGGTGCCGGCGATGGCGCCCTCGGCTGCCTGAATGTAATGCGGGCCCCAGTTGTTGACGATCGAGGCCAGTACCGCTTTCGGCCCGAAGTGCGCCATGTCCGAGGCATAACCTACGGCATAGACGCCACGACGTTCGGCCGTCTGGATCGGTGCCGGGCTGTCAGTGTGCTGGAATATCACGTCCACGCCCTGGTCGATCAGTGCGTTGGCGGCGTCGGCTTCCTTGCCCGGATCGAACCACGAGTTGACCCATACCACTTTGATCTCGGTGCCCGGGTTGTATTTGTTTAGCGCCAGCTGGATGGCGTCGATGTCGCGCAGCACTTCAGGGATCGGGAACGAGGCGACGTAACCGATCTTCTTGGTCTTGGTCATTTTCGCCGCGATGTAACCGCTGACATAGCGGCCTTCGTAGGTGCGGGCCAGATAAGTGCCCATGTTCTTGTCCTGCTTGTAGCCGGTCGCGTGCTCGAATTTCACTTTTGGAAATTGCTTGGCGACTTTCAGGGTCGGGTTCATGTAACCGAAGGAGGTGCTGAAAATCAGGTCGTAGCCACCCTTGGCCATGTTGCGGATAACCCGCTCGGCATCCGCGCCTTCCGGCACGTTCTCCACGTAGCTGCTGCTGACCTTGTCACCCAGCGCCTTGACCATCGCCTGGCGGCCCTGCTCGTGCTGATAGGTCCAGCCGTGGTCGCCGATAGGGCCGATATAGACGAATCCGACTTTCAGCGGATCGGCTGCCGAGGCGAGCAGGCTGGAACCGATGCCGACAACAGCGGCCATGGCGCACAGCAGTTTTTTCAGGGGACGACGTGGGTTGGTCAGGTGCATCGGGTCTAGCTCCTTGCGGTCTTGTTGGAGTGCATAACCCTGTAATGCAAATAACTGACCAACAGGACAACTTACGATGCTGGCTTGCTTCACCCTGTAGCAATAGTGCGTGGGCAGGAGCGGACTTGTCCGCGAAGGAGGCAGTGCAGACGATGCATTTTCGGAGAATACGGCGACCCTTTCGCGAACAATGCGGATCGCCGCCCCGGTCGCTCCTACGGTCTTCGGCCAGAATCAAGAGCAGTGTTGCGTATAGCCGAAGTGCAGCGGGAAGGTGCAGGCAGCGGTGGGCTGCGCCGCTAACTGGTGCAGCGCGTGCTGCGCTCGACAATGCACATCGGCGTGCCAGCCACCGGCTCGCGCATGATCTGCACCTGTACATCGAACACCTGGCACACCAGCTCGGCGGTCAGTACATCGCCGGGTGCGCCGCAGGTCACCAGACGCCCGCCCTGCATCACGGCCAGATGGTCGGCGTAGCGGCAGGCCTGATTGATATCGTGCAGCACGGTGATCACCGTTTTGCCTTCGGCACTGAGTTCGCGCATCAGGTCCAGCAGTTCGACCTGATGGCTGATGTCCAGGTAGGTTGTCGGTTCGTCGAGCAGGACGATGGCCGCGTCTTGCGCAAGGATCATCGCCAGCCATGCGCGCTGGCGCTGCCCGCCGGACAGATCGGACAGCGGGCGCTCGGCCAGCATGTCCAATTCCATGCGCTGCATGGCTTGATCGACACTGTGTTGATCGGCCCCGCTCAAGCGTCCCCACAAACTGTTATGCGGGCTGCGTCCATACGCCACCAGTTGGCGCACGCTGACCCCTTCGGGAATCGGCAGCACTTGCGGCAAAAAAGCCACTTTGCAGGCCAGTTCTCTGGCCGACAGCTGGCTGTAAGCTTTGCCGTCCAGGCTCAGGCTGCCCGATTGCGGCGTGAGAATGCGTGCAAAGGCCTTGAGCAACGTGGATTTGCCGCAGCCGTTAGGCCCGATCAGAGCCGTAACCTGTCCCGCTGGCGGGCTGAACGACAGGTCCTGCACGATGCGGGTGGTGCCGTAGCCGATATCGAGTTGCTGTGCCTTCAGAATGCTCATGGGTTCAACCTTTGAATCGGGCTAGCAGCCAGAGAAAATACGGAGCACCGATCACGGCGGTGAGAATCCCGGCTGGAATTTCACTGGGGGCGATCAGCGTGCGGCCCAGCGTATCGGCTAGCACCAGCAGTAATGCGCCCAACACCATGGACGCAGGCAGCAGGTATTGATGATGCCCACCCACCAAGCGGCGAGCCATGTGCGGCGCAACCAGACCGACGAAACTGACTGGCCCGATGATGCCTACGCCAAGACTGGTCAGCAGCACAGCACTGCCCATTGCCAGCCAGCGAGTACGTTTGAGGCCGGTGCCCAGGCTTTGCGCCGCCTCATCGCCAAGGCCGATCAGGTTCAATGGCTTGGCAAGCAGCAGGCTGAGCGGGATCAGCAACAGCAGCGGCGTGGCCAGCAACACATGGTGCCAGTTGCGGCTCCACAAACTGCCGGTCAGCGCCAGCAGGGCAGTGTTGATGTCCAGCGGATTGGCCAGAATCAGGAATTCGGTGATGCTCGACAGCGTGACCGCGATCGCCACCCCGGACAGCGCAAAACGCACGCCGGAAAACTGCACGCCGGTGTTGTACAGCGCCAGTAGCAGTGCGCCGGCCGCGCCGCCCAGACAGGCCACGAACGGCAGCGCGGCCACTGGTAATTGCGGCAGGCCGATGATCGCAATGGTCAACGCCAGCCCTGCGCCCTGGGTCACGCCAAGGATTTCCGGCGAGGCCAGCGGGTTACGAATCACGCCTTGCACGATGGCACCTGCCAGGCCGAATGCGCAGCCCGTTATAATTGCGATCAAGCCGCGTGGCAGGCGGTGGTTCCAGACCTCAAAATCCTTGCTGTCGTGGGCGATCAGGTGATCGAGCACTGCACCGGGTGTCAGCCAGACAGTGCCCGCGCTGAGGCTCAACAGCAGGGCCAGCGCGAGCAGGGTGATCAGCAATAACAGCCGTGAGCGGGGCTGACTCATAGTGCGCGCCTTGCCAGAAACAGAAAGAATGGCGCGCCGATCAATGCGGTGACCACGCCGGCCGGGGTCTCCACCGGGAATGCCACGGCGCGGCTGATCAGGTCAGAGGCCAGGACGATGGCCGCGCCCAGCCCGGCGCTGATCGGGATCAGCCAGCGATAGTCATTGCCCAGCCATTGGCGGGCAATGTTCGGCGCGATCAGGCCGACAAAGCCAATCGGCCCGACGGCACAGACACTGGCTCCGACCAGCAGCAGGCTGACCACGAACACCAGCAGCCGCAGGGCACCGATGCGCACGCCCAGCGAGCGGGCAGCGTCTTCGCCGAGGTTGATCAGATTCAGGCGCGGCGCACAGGCAATCGCCAACACCAGGCCGATCAGCGTGCAGGGCCAGAGCAGTTGCAATTGTTCGGCACCGACATTGGCCAGTGAACCGGCCAGCCAGTTAAGGACGCTTTGCGCCTGGGCTTCGACAAGAATCACCGTGAGGCGGGTCAGTGCCGCGCACAGTGCTGCGACGGCAACGCCTGCCAGCACCAGTCGCCCTTGGGAGGTGGCGGGTGACCATGCACCGCCAAGGCTGAACACCGTAATCCACGCCAGCGTACCGCCGAGGCAGGTCATCAGCAGTGCGCCGCCGGGGAAGGGCAGGGCGACCAGACCGGTGGAAAACAGCGCCAGCCCCAGTGCCGCGCCTGCGGTAACGCCGAACAGGGAAGGCGAGGCCAGACGATTACGGGTGATGCCTTGCATCAACGCTCCGGCAACACCAAGACACGCGCCGACCAGCGCGGCGCATAAGGCGCGCGGCACTCGCAACTGCGCGACGATGTAGGCAATGTTGCCGCCCTCGCGACCCTGGGTGAACAGCCCGTTCCAGGCGTCGACCTGGCGGATGCTGAACGATGACAGTGCGAACAGCGACACCCAGAACAGTCCCAGACAGGTCACCGTGATGACGCCTGCCATCAGCCAGCGGCGCATTTAAGGGTTCAACACGGCCTTGCCGCCCTTGAGCACGGCCAGCGCGTCGTCGGCGATCTGCTCGGACGCCATGATCCCGCGATTGCGCGCCCAGCTGTCACCATCGACTTCGGCCACCTGGTTATTACGTACCGCGCCAAGCACCTGCCACAGCGGCTGCTTGCTCCAGCTGTCAACAATGCTCGGGCGACGATAATGGCCGATCAGCAGCCAGGCAGGGTCCAGCGCCAGCAGTTGCTCCAGGCTGGCGAACTCGGTCGGCGCAGCCTCTTTGCGCACTTCCGGCACCTGCAAGCCGATGGCCTGCAACACGCTGCCAGCGTAAGAGTGCGGACCATGCACCGAGAAGCTGTCTTCACGGGCAACCCCGAACAGCACCTTGGTATGGGTCGGAATCTGCTCGGCGACGGTCTTCAGGTGCTGTTTGTTTTCCGCGATACGTGCCTGCATCTGCGGACCCTTGCCCAGCGCCTTGCCGATCAGTTCGGCGGATTTCAGGCTGCCCTGATAGTCCTCGCCGCGTGACGGCAGCATCAGCGTCGGCGCCAGGCTGGCCAGGTCGTTGTACAGCGCTTGATGACGGCCTAGGTCAGCAATGATCAGGTCCGGCTTGAGCCGCGCAATCACTTCGATGTTGGGTTGCGAGCGCAGCCCCACTGACTGCCATTCGCCCACGGCTTTGCGCACCTTGGGCAGCACGCGACTGGCATCACCGTCGTCGGCAGCACCGACCGGCGTCACGCCCACCGAAGCCAGTCCGTCGAGAAACGAAAACTCCAGGACCACCACGCGCTTGGGGGTGTCTGGCAGATGGACGTTGTGCTGGCCGTCATTGATGTCGATGGGCGCGGCCTGGGCGGTGGTCGCCAGCAAGGTCAGCAGGCCGCAAGCCACTAGATGCGGAAGTCGAAAAGCACGCATGGCGAATGTCCTTTCTAACAGAGGCAGAATCGTGAAAAACAGGCGTGCCATAAAGGCCGCGAAGAAAACGGCGGGCACTATTTCACATCGTGGCGACGGGATCAAAAGTCATTTACGCGTGGGTGCAGTTCTCATTCGGGCTATTTTATGAAACCTTTTGTCACACAAGCTACTCTGAGACGCTTCACTGTTGGCCACCTTCATGTACATCCGCGGCGATGTCGCAAGGTTTGGGGAATAAAAAATGGGCGCATTGCTCAAGCAAGAAAAGTTTCTGCTGCTGGCAATCATTGCCATGTTCGTCGCCTACCCACTGGAGCACGTGCTGCTGGGCAATGGCCAGGTCGTTGCACTGGTCTCAGGGCTGGCGCTGGTCGGCTTCATCGTCTGCGCCTCGATGCGCGTCGCCCATCATGCCGAGATGCTCGCGGAAAAAGTCGGTGACCCCTACGGCACGATGATCCTCACGCTGTCGGCCGTGCTGGTCGAGGTGGTGATTCTGGCAATCATGATGAGCAACGAGCCGTCGCCGACGCTGGTGCGCGATACGATTTACTCGGCTGTCATGCTCGACATCAACGGCATTCTTGGCCTGGCCGCGCTGATGGGCGGCATCAAGCATGGCGAGCAGTCTTACAACGATGATTCGGCACGTACCTACAGCGTGATGATTCTGACCGCCATGGGCGTTTCCATGGTCGTGCCCGAATTCATTCCCAAGGGTGACTGGAAGATCTATTCGGCGTTCACCATTGGCGCGATGATTCTGCTCTACACCTTGTTCCTGCGCATGCAGGTCGGGCCGCACAGTTACTTTTTCAGCTACAGCTACCCGGAGAAGAAAAAGCGCCAGGGCTCGGATCAGACTGAGGAACATGCAGAAGCGGTCAATCTGCCTCGTTCGATTGGCACCCTGGTAGTCGGCGTTGTGGTTATCGGTGCGCTGGCTGAAGTGATGTCCAAGACCGTTGACCTCGGCCTGGAGGGCACGGGTGCGCCGCCGGTGATGACCGCGATTCTGGTCGCCGCCATTTCCGCAGCGCCGGAGATCCTGACCGCCTTGCGTGCAGCCCTCGCCAACCGCATGCAGTCGGTGGTCAATATCGCCTTGGGTGCATCGCTGTCCACCGTGATTCTGACCGTTCCGGTCATGGAAGCAATGGCGCTTTACAGCGGCCAGCCGTTCCAGATGGCCATGACCCCGGTGCAGACCGTAATGATCTTCATCACCCTGCTGGTGTCCGCCATCAACCTCAACGACGGCGAAACCAACGCCATCGAAGGCATGACCCACTTCGTGCTGTTCGCGACGTTCATCATGCTGTCGTGCCTGGGGCTTTGAGGCTGTAGCGCTCATCGCCTGTCGCTTCCACGCTCCGCGTCGCAGAGGACGCAGAGCGTCCAGAACGGCATGCCGACGCGGAGCGTCGCACGATAGTGCTTTGCTTATCGTTCCCACGCTCCGCGTGGTAATGCATTTCGTGACGCTCTGCGTCACATTGCAGCCATGGCGCATCACTCAATCTGGTCTGAAGTACAGGCCGTACCAAAGCCTGAGACTCCTTTGTGCTTGATACCGCGCCAGGCTGCAGATTTGTGACGCGGAGCGTCACCCAATGCATGCCAACGCGGAGCATTGGCACGATAGTCACGCTCTGCGTCGCACGATGTTGATATTTTCCTTGTGCAGGTTCAGCCCTGAATCAGTTCCCGCGCCGCGTGGCTGTGATCGGCGATCAGCTTCTTGATATCGAGCCCTTCGACCTGCCCGTCGATCACTCGCCATTGCCCTGCAATCATCACCCGGTCCGCACGATCTGCGCCGCACAGCAGCAGTGCGGACAGTGGATCATGGCTGCCGGAGAAGCGCAGTTCGTCCAGCTTGAACAACGCCAGATCAGCCTGTTTGCTCACGGCCAGCTCTCCAATATCAGTGCGCCCCAGCAAATGTGCTGAACCCTTGGTCGCCCAGCCGAGTACCCGTTGCGGGGTGATTTTCTCGGCGCCGTAGCGCAGGCGTTGCAGGTAAAGTGCCTGTCGTGCTTCGAGGATCATGTTCGATGCATCGTTGGACGCCGAGCCGTCTACCCCAAGCCCGAGCGGCGCGCCGGCAGCGATCAGGTCCAGGGTCGGGCAAATACCCGAAGCCAGGCGCATGTTCGAGCTGGGGCAGTGGCAGACTCCGGTGCCCGCTGCGCCAAGGCGGGCGATTTCATCGGGGTTGAAATGGATGCCGTGGGCCAGCCAGGTACGTGGGCCGAGCCAGCCGACGCTGTCCAGATAGTCAACCGTGCGCAGGCCAAAGCGCTGCAGGCAGAAGTCTTCTTCATCCAGGGTTTCGGCCAGATGCGTGTGCAGGCGCACATCGAGCTTTTCTGCCATCGCAGCGCTCTCGGCCATGATCTGCGGCGTCACCGAAAACGGCGAGCAAGGCGCCAGCGCGACCTGAATCTGCGCGCCGTCGCCGCGCTCGTGATACGTCTCGATCAGGCGCTGGCTGTCCGCCAGAATCACCTCGCCCTGTTGCACCGTCTGCTGCGGCGGCAACCCGCCATCCGCTTCGCCCAGGCTCATGGAACCACGGGTCAGCATGGCGCGCATGCCGAGCTCACGCACACTCTGCACCTGCACATCGATGGCGTGCTCCAGCCCGTTTGGAAACAGGTAGTGATGATCGGCAGCCGTCGTGCAGCCCGACAACAACAGCTCCGCCAACGCGACCTTGCTGGCAACGGCGAGCTTGTCCGGTGTCAGGCGCGCCCACACCGGGTACAGGGTCTTGAGCCACGGGAACAGCGGCTGATTGACCACCGGTGCCCAGGCACGCGTCAGGGTTTGATAAAAGTGATGGTGGGTATTGATCAGCCCCGGCAGCAACACATGCTCGCGAGCATCGAACGTCTGGGCGCAGGGCAAGGATGGGTGCTGACCGGCGGCCAGCACCTCAGTGATGACACCGCCCTCAATGACCAGACCGCCACGGGCGTCCAGGTCATTGGCGGTGAACACAGCAAGGGGATTTTTCAACCAGATACGGATCGCGGGCATGGGCCGGCTCCTCTGAAAAGGGTTCAGGGTTAGCCAGCTCAGTGATGCCCTGTCTGCTGATCCAGGGTTGCCAGGGCGTACAGCGCCCCGGCAAGGTTTGCAAGTCTATCGGGGTGATCGGTGCTTGATCAACACTGTCCGTTACCAGGCAATGGTCTTGCCCTGATAATCGATGAAGTGATGCCCACCTTTGCCTGCATAGGCATTGAGCTGTTCCACAAGCCCGGTGGTGCTGGTCAGCACGTCAATGGCTGCGTTTTCGCCGCCCATATCAGTCTTGACCCAACCCGGATGCATCGACAGTACAGTCGGGCGTTTCTCGTCCAGCTGACTGACAAAGGTGTTGGTCATCGAATTGAGTGCTGCCTTGCTGGCCTTGTACAGCGCCAGGTTCGCGCCATCCGGGCAGGTGACGCTGCCCAGCCACGAACTCATGAATGCCAGAACGCCGGTTTCAGGACGGATGTGCGCGACAAAGCGTTCAGCCAGCCGAATCGGCGCGACCGCATTGGTCAGGAACAACTGACCCAGCTCGGCAGCGGTCGATTTCGCAGCACTTTGATGTTCCGCACCGCTGATCCCGGCATTGACGAACAGCACGTCAAAGACCTCGCCCTTGAGCTTCTGCACCAGCACCTCAAGCGAAGCGGTTTCGTCCAGGTCCACGGCTTCAATTCGAACACCCTCGACGGCCCTTAGATTCTCGGCGTTCTGCGGGTCACGAACGGTAGCAGTGACCTGCCAGCCCTGCTCGGTCAAACGCTGCACCAGCCCAAGCCCCAAACCGCGAGAGGCGCCGATGATGAGGGCGGTTTTTTTGGTAGTGGTCATGAATGATTCCTTGGCAGTTTTAATAAGAGGTAGTCAATGCTGCAACGGGCATCGCTGACCCAAACGCTGATGCAGTTCGCTACGTAGCTCACTGAGTTCAGCAATTCGGGCATCAATAAGCGCCAGCTTTTCCTGAAGCAATAAGGCGATCGCAACGTCCGGTGCTGGAGCCTTCCACAATTCGGCAACGTTGTTGCCCACTTCGTTCAGGGTGAAACCCAACCGTTGCGCCACTTTGATGAACTGCACTAGCTGTAACGTCTCCGCTGGGTAGTGGCGATAACCGTTTGCGCCGCGTTGCGCGACGATCAGTCCGCGTTGCTCATAAAAACGTAACGTGTCGCGACTGACGGCTGCAGCTTTGGCCAGCTCACCGATACGCATAAATAACCAGTCCTTGGAATGCTTGACCCTGGAGCGTACTCCAGCCTTTAGCCTGTTGGAATCTTAATCAAACAGGAAGCATGTTCATGTGGAGTGCCAAGCAATATCGTCGAGTGGTCCGGTCTAGCGCCTGGTATGACTTGATCGTCACTGGCGCCTTTGTGACCCCGTGGAGTTTTGCAGCATTGCACAGTGCTCTGACGGCATTGAGCCAACACTTGAATCTACCTGGGGACCTACCCGCATTCGCACCGATGCAAACGCTGATGGCGAATCTGCTGGGCTCGATTGTCTGCGTGTGGGCTGTGCTGCGAATCCGCGACCCGCAGCCGGTTTTTGGACGCTACGACGCAGCGGGTCGATTGCTGTTTGCAACATGGCAAGCTCATGCACTGGCCCATGGCGCGAGTAGCCTGTTAATCGGATTTATGGTGGTTGAATTGATCTGGGCTGCAGTGCAGCTCTGGCCAGTTAGCGGTTCTCAGAAGCCATATTGACATCATCTGTTTCCACCGGTACAAGCACGGATCATACAAGCCATGGAGAGGCTGATGTCGAAGCCAGCACCCAAAGATTGTTCTAACCATTCACCGAAGAAAACCAGGCACGTGTGGATATCTCACGACGACTTCTATGACGGAGATTTCCTGCGTGGTTGGCATTTTGCTGTACACCGTGTTCATGCTTCTGCCCTTGGCTACAGTCTTCTTCCTAAGGAGAAGGGAGGGGTCAAAGGTTATAACCACCTGCTGAGTGACGATGGAGTACGTTTGTCTAGCCGGTCACTTATCTTTAATACCCCACTTGCAGCCAGTGACTGGAACGCAGCGCTGAAAACTGATCTACGCGGGATACAGATATCTAGCGCCTCTAAAGGAAAGGATGGCTATGCGCTGGTGACGCTTTACCGTCTCAATGAAACTCAATCAAGCCTTATAAATGATCGGATTCTGGAAACGACGCAGAGTGCTGTCATTGCTTATCTTCGGTACGGAACAGATTTTCCACCAGTCAGTGATCTGCAGGAGTCCGGATTATGACTCGTCTCTTTCGTAAAAATGATGCGCCACCAAGAGTTGAGCTAATGCATGCTCAGGTATGGGACGCGGAGGACGAGGGCATAATCCAGTGCTGGGAAAACGGACGTGAGCTCGCAGTCACTTCGCAAGACTTGGCCAAAAAATGTTTGGAAAACGAGCTGCCGATTCTTGCATGGAAAGGCGGAGTTTCCAGAGACATGAAATTGCGTAAAAAATTTGGATCTTTTAAGTACTTGGCCCAATGGCAGGGGCTGAGAGGTGAGGATCTGAATATTGACCGTACAAAAAAATATCAGCTCGTGTGTTCATTGACGAAAATTGTCGTGACGTTCACGTCGGATCGATCTAAATACCTCAACAAGGCTGCTGAGGCAGATAAGCCAGGAGAAAAAATTGATGGTCGACTTGCATCAGGAGTTTCAGAACAGTCGCTTTTTTAATCAGGCACGCATAGACAGACGATCCGTGGACGCTTTGATTGGAATAAGTGCAGGACTTTGCGCAGATGGCTCAATCAATCAAGCGGAGGCCGTTTTTCTCAAAGAATGGGTTGAGGGAAACCTTACCCATCTTGAAGATCCTGTCGTCAATCTCCTCTATCGCCGACTGGAAAATATGCTGAGTGACGATGTGCTTGATGCAGAGGAGTCCGTTGAGCTATTCAGCCTGCTTAAGCAGTTTGGTGGAGGCCAAAGTCTCTCTTCTGACGGGTTTTCAATGCCGGGCACGTTACCGCTCAATAATCCGGCACCGGTGCTTGACTGGAACGACCGTCTTTTCATGTTCACCGGAACAATGGCGTATGGGCCCAGAAAGCATTGCGAAGAACTCGTCCTTGAGCGAGGTGGCCAGATTTGTAGCGGGCTCACAAAAAAAACCAGCTTCCTGATCGTTGGAAGCCTGGGGAATGACCAATGGCTGCATAGCAGCTACGGTCTAAAGATCAAAAAGGCTGTAGAACTAAGGGAGGCGGGAGTGCCTATTGCCATCGTGAGCGAGGAACATTGGCAACAAGCTGTGTTTGGATAACACAGCACGCTGTCGCCTCTGCCAAATCAGCGTCTACCTCTTCCATCATCGTTCGTGTTCGGCATGATCTTGGCGAGTGAGGCTACCGCCCTCGTCACATTTCAGATCCTCCCCATCAATGCCCCGCCCGCCAAGGCTGGCCCAGCGACACCGGCGCATACAGCCGGGTGCGCAGGGCGTCGCGGGAGAGCAGGACGAGGACGATGATGGTTGCCACATAAGGCAGCATCGCCAGCAGGTTGGAAGGG
The DNA here is from genome assembly GCF_023278085.1 of Pseudomonas syringae. Taxonomy (NCBI): domain Bacteria; kingdom Pseudomonadati; phylum Pseudomonadota; class Gammaproteobacteria; order Pseudomonadales; family Pseudomonadaceae; genus Pseudomonas; species Pseudomonas syringae. The sequence goes on from NZ_CP066265.1 coordinate 696,629, forward strand.
ATTGCCAGGCCGATGCCTTGCGCGACCAGATGCAGGATGCTGGCGAGGCCGAACAGGTAGGCACCGAGCAGCAGGCGCCAGACGCGCCAGCTGGCGAATACCACCAGGGCCAGGGCAATCCAGCCGCGTCCGGCGCTCATGTTTTCTGCCCACATCGGCGTGTACGCCAAAGACAGGTAAGCACCGGCCAGCCCGGCCATCGCGCCGCCGAACAGCACTGCCAGTGTACGCACCCGCAACACCGGCAGGCCCATGGCGCTGGCGGCGTCCGGGTTTTCGCCAACAGCCTGGATGATCAGCCCGACGCGGCTTTTCAGCAGTGCCCATGCCACCAGAGCAAACAGCGCAAACGACAGGTACACCAGAAGATCCTGCGCAAACAGCATGCGGCCGATGAGCGGGATATCGCTGAGGAAAGGAATCGCAACCGGCTCGAAACCACTGAGCGGCTTGCCGACCCAGGCCGCGCCGACGAAGCTTGAAAGGCCGACTCCGAAAATGGTCAGCGCCAGCCCGGTCGCCACCTGATTGGCATTGAACACCAGCGCCACCACCGCAAACAGTGCCGACAACAGCATGCCCGCCAGCATTGCCAGCAGCACGCCCAGCCAGAGATTGCCGGTGCTCAACGCGATAATGAAACCGATCACCGCGCCAAACAGCATCATGCCTTCCTGACCCAGGTTGATGACGCCGCTCTTCTCGCAAATCAGTTCGCCCAGTGCGACCAACAGCAGAGGCGTGCCGCAACGCACCATGGCGTAGAAAATATTGCTCAGCAGGTCGATATCCATCATGCGGCTCCTGTGACGGGTGTCATCTGGCGCTTGGCCCAGCGTTGTTTCAAGCGTGGGCGGTAGAGAATCAGCACGTCACAGGCGAGCAGGAAGAACAGCATCATGCCCTGAAACAACTGAGTGATTGCCAAAGGCAGGTTCAAAGTCATCTGCGCGCTTTCTCCGCCCAGATAGAGCAGGGCGATCAGCAGGCTGGAGAACAGGATGCCGATGGGGTTCAGGCGACCGAGAAACGCCACGGTAATTGCGGCATAGCCGTAACCCGGCGAGACCTGCGGCACCAGTTGGCCGATAGGGCCGGTGACTTCCGACACGCCCGCCAGCCCGGCCAGACCGCCGCTGATCAACAGCGCCAGCCACACCAGTTGCTTCTCACGGAAACCGACGAACCCGGCTGCGCGCTTGTCCAGGCCCAGCACTTTGATCTGAAAGCCGATAAAACTGCGTTGCAGCAAAACCCAGACCGCCACCAGTGCCAGCAGCGCGAAGTACACGCCGATGTGCGCGCGGCCATCTTCCATCAACAGCGGCAGACGGCTGGCGTCGCCGAAGGTCGCGGACTCCGGGAAGTTCATGCCCGCCGGGTCTTTGAGTGGCCCATGCACGAAATACAACAGCAGGTTGAGCGCGATGTAATTGAGCATGATGCTGGTGAGGATTTCGTTAGCGTTGAAATGCGTGCGCAGCCACGCCGTGACGCCTGCCCATGCCGCGCCAGCCAGGGTCCCGGCCAGCAGCACCATGACCAGTGCCCAGCGGCTCTCCATTTCGATGATATTCACCGCCACAGCGCTGCCTGCCAGCGCGCCGAGCAGCAACTGGCCTTCGGCACCGATGTTCCAGATACGTGCCTGATAGGCGACCGCCAAGCCCAGCGCGCAGAGCAGGATCGGCAGGGTCTTGACCATCAATTCCGACAGGCCGTACCAATCGCTGACCGGTGCGATCAGCAAGGTATGCAGCGTCACCCATGGGTCCAGGCCGAGACCGATGAACAGCAGTGAGCCGCACACCAGTGTCAGGACGGCGGCCAGCAACGGGGAGCACCACAGCATGGCGCGCGATTGCTGGCCGCGCGGTTCCAGAGAAAGCAGCATGTTTTGCTCCGTTAACCCGGCGTGTGGGCCTGAGTGTGAGAATGATCGAATTGTCCTGCCATCCAGCCGCCTATCTGCACGGTGCTGGTCTGCCCGGTGGGGATCAGGTCGGAAAGCTGGCCGCCGCTTAGAGCCGCGAGGCGGTCGCTGATCTGGAACAACTCGTCCAGATCTTCGGAAATCACCAGAATCGCTGCGCCTGCATCACGCAAGGCGATCAGTGCCCGGTGAATCGCTGCTGCGGCACCGACATCCACGCCCCAGGTCGGGTGCGCGGCAATCAGCAGTTTCGGGTTTTGCAGGATTTCCCGGCCGAGAATGAATTTCTGCAGGTTGCCGCCCGACAGGCTGCGCGCCGGGGCTTGAGCATCGGGCGTCTTGACCGCAAAGCGGCGAATGATTTCGTCGGCCAGCGCGCGAACCTTGCCACGCTGAATCAGGCCGTTGCTCACCAGCCCTTGCTGGAACGCGGTGAGCAGCGCGTTATCAGCCAGGCTCAATTCCGGCACGGCACCGTGCCCGAGCCGCTCGGCCGGAACAAAGGCCAGGCCGCGTTTGCGGCGTGCATCAGGGCGCAAATGCCCGACCGGCGCCTCTGCGAAATGTAGGGCAGCCGCTTGCGCGTGCGCGAGCGGCTGTTCGCCGCTCAGCAGCGCAAGCAGTTCATCCTGACCATTGCCCGCCACGCCTGCGATGCCGACGATCTCGCCGCTGCGCACTTCCAGGCTCAGATTTTTCAGTGAGCAACCAAACGGGTCGGGGTTGTGCCAGGACAGCCTGTCGACGCGCAGAAACGGTGCGCTGCCGCTGACTTTCTCATAGTGCGCGGTCAGGCCTTCAGCATCACCGACCATCATCCGCGCCAGTGTCAGATCAGAGCACTCAGCCGGAATGCAGTGCCCGGAGACTTTGCCGTTGCGCAGCACGGTTGCGCTGTGACACAAGGCCCGAACCTCGCCCAGTTTGTGGCTGATAAACAGAATGCTGCAGCCTTCTTCGGCCAGGTGCCTGAGGGTGACGAACAGCTCTTCGGCTTCCTGGGGCGTGAGCACCGATGTGGGCTCATCGAGAATCAGCAGGCGGATGTCCTGCATCAGGCAGCGAATGATTTCGACTTTCTGCCGCTCGCCAATCGACAGGCTGTGGACCAGACGTTGAGGCTCCACGGCCATGCCGTAACGCTGCGACACTTCACGAATGCGCGGCTCAAGTTGTTTCGGTGTGCCAGCCGCTGCACCCATGGCCAGGGCGATGTTCTGCGCGACACTCAAGGTTTCGAACAGCGAGAAATGCTGGAACACCATGCCGATGCCCAGGCTTCGGGCTTGCGCCGGGTTGCGCATGACCTGCGCCTGGCCTTGCCAGATGATCGACCCGGCATCCGGCTGAGTGACGCCATAGATGATCTTCATCAGCGTGCTTTTGCCCGCGCCGTTTTCGCCCAGCAACGCATGAATCTCGCCGGGCTGGATAGTCAGGTCGACCGCGTCGTTGGCCAGGCAGCCCGGATACTGCTTGGTGATATGGCGCAGCTGGAGGCGCGCGGGTATCGCGTGGTTTGGCATGAAAGGCTCTGAGGCAGAAGTGGTTCGCCTGTGCATAAAGCAAAATCCTGGCCAATGAGTCAGGATTCAGGCGAGCCGCAATGAATCGGGTGTTAATAGGGGGACTTTGAGTGTCTCGACCTTCAGAAGCTGCCAGTTCAGCACCAGTTCGGGGCGCGCTGATGGGGCGAGGCGTCGATTATGGCTCATTGATTTGAGCAAGAAACGCACAGTCGCCGTCGACAGCGGCACGGCCAGTGGTCACGGCACCCTTGCACCTGTTATCCACAGGTTGTTCCACCGTTAATGTGCGCAAGCTCGAAAGGGGGGAATAACGCCAGTCGGGTTAGCTCCCAACGGTTCTAAAGCGCGCTAACAGCCTGTTTTTACGCCGCTTTTGGTATTTATCCGGCGGATTGTACAAAAAATGATCATTCGCTTGAAACGCCCGTCCGGCAAGGCGTGCAGTGGAGTGTGCTCAGGTTATCCACAACCGGATGCACAGTAGATGTGGGCAATTGTCGAAAGGCCGCCAAAAGGTGCGTTCAGTCATCCACGACGCTGTGCAAAAGGATCCTTCCACGACTCAGGTCGGCTAATTGGCGTTGTAATGTGTCGAGATGCTCAGGGCCGATGGCAATCGCCATCTGGACACCATTGGCGGTGAAATCCTCGCTTTCCACCAAGCCGTTCAGCTCTGCCAGCCGCACCTTGACCAGGGCCAGCTCACTGAAGCTGCATTCCAGATTGAACGATGAGCGCTGAATCAACGGCAAGCGTTCGGCCTGCTGCAAACACTTGTTGGCACCGCCACCGTATGCGCGCGCCAGGCCGCCGGTGCCCAACTGAATGCCGCCATACCAGCGAATCACCAGGACCACGACCTGATCGAATTCCTGCGCTTCGATGGCTGCCAGAATCGGTCTGCCTGCGGTGCCGCCCGGTTCGCCATCGTCATTGCTGCGGTATTGGCCGCCCAGCTTCCAGGCCCAGCAATTGTGGGTCGCGTTCAGGTCGCTGTGCTGCTCGATGAACGCTTGCGCGTCTGCCGGGCTGGCGATGGGAGCGGCGAGAGTGATGAAGCGGCTCTTGCGAATTTCTTCTCGAAACTCGCAAGGGCCGACGAGGGTAAAAGGCATTCAGGTGTCCTTGCTGGCGGCAAGGTACAGATTCTACAAGGCTGGCGGCGTCAGCCCACAACCTTTGAGGATGATCCGGATCAGATTGTCGCTGGCCTGATCCATATCCTGACGCGTCAGGCGACTGCGCCCGGTCACGCGACAGATCTGGGTCGCGAAGTCGGCGTAATGCTGAGTGCTGCCCCACAGCAGGAAGATCAAGTGCACCGGGTCGACCGGGTCCATCTTGCCCGCATCGATCCAGGCCTGAAAAACCGCTGCTCGCCCCTGAAACCAGAGGCGGTAATCCTGACTGAAATATTCACTCATGCATTCGCCACCGCTGATGATCTCCATGGCGAAGATCCGCGAGGCCTGAGGCTGGCGACGCGAGAATTCCATCTTGGCGCGAATGTAACGTGTGAGTGCCTCGGCCGGATCGTCATCGACGCTGAGGTGGTTGAAGGTGCTGTCCCACAAATCGATGATGTTGCTCAGCACCGCGACATACAGACCAAGCTTGTTGGTGAAGTAATAATGCAGGTTGGCTTTCGGCAGCCCGGCTTTCAGCGCAATGGTGTTCATGCTGGTGCCCTTGAAGCCGTGGCGGGCGAATTCATCTTCGGCTGCCTGGATAATCGCTTCCTCGTTCTTCTGACGAATACGGCTTGCGGGCTTGGTGACGTGAGCGCCGTGCGCTGGGACTTCAAGTGTCATGGGCAATTCCGGGCAGGTCGTGGGGGCACAACAGGTGAACAGATAGCGCACCGGCGGCCATCCGGCAAGCGCTGGTGCGACTGTCGACAGTTATCGTGGTTGCTCAAGGGGATTGGGTTCGTTGAGCGGATCAGCCTGGGTGACGCTGACGTTGCTTTCAGGGATCAGCAGGCACATGACGATGGCGGTAATGCCGCCGCTGGTGATGGCCGAGTCGAACAGGTTCTGCACCAGTCTGGGCATGAGATGCAGCAGTGCAGGCTGCGCCGCAATGCCCAAACCGACGCCGAACGAGGTTGCGATGATCAGCATGCTGCGTCGGTCCAGTGGCGACTGGGCCAGAATTCGTACGCCTGCCGCCGCCACGCTGCCGAACATCACCAGCGTTGCACCGCCCAGTACCGGCTTGGGAATCTGCTGGACGATAGCGCCGATATGCGGGAACAGGCCGAGGATGAACAGCACCGCGCCGATGTACAGGCCGACATAGCGGCTGGCGACGCCGGTCAGCTGGATCACGCCATTGTTCTGCGCAAACGTGGTGTTGGGAAACGCGCTGAACGTAGCGGCAATCATGCAGCTCACCCCATCGCCCAGCACGCCGCCCTTGAGGCGTGCGAGATAACCCGGGCCGCTGATCGGCTGACGCGCCAGCATGCAATTGGCGGTGAGGTCGCCGACTGTTTCGATGCTGCTGATCAGATAAATCAGCGCGACCGGCAGGAAGGCGGTCCAGTCAAAACTGAAACCGAATCTGAATGGCACCGGCACGCTGATCAACGGCAGATCGTGAATGGGTTGAGGAACCAGCTTGCCGCTGAACCACGCGGCCAGGCTGCCGATGGCCAGGCCGATGATGATCGCCGACAAGCGCACCGACGGTGTATTGGAGCGGTTGAGCACGATGATCACCGCCAGTACGAACACACCCAGTGCAAGGTTCAACGGCGCGCCGAAATCCGCTGCGTTGAAGCCGCCACCCAGGTCGGTGACGCCGACCTTGATCAGGCTCACCCCGATCAGGGTGATCACGATACCGGTCACCAGTGGTGTGATGACGCGCCGCAACTGGCCGATGCAGCGACTCAGAACGATCTGCACCAACGCGCCGAAAAAGCACACGCCGAAGATCATCGCCATGATGTCTTCCGGGCTGCCGCCACGCTGCTTGACCAGAAAACCTGCTGACAACACCGCACCCAAGAAGGCGAAGCTGGTGCCTTGCAGGCAGATCATTCCGGCGCCGATACCGAACGGTCGGCGTGCCTGAATGAACGTACCGGTACCCGACACCATCAGGGCCATGCTGATCAGGTAGGGCAAGTATTCGGTCAATCCGAGCGTCGAGCCGATAATCAGCGGCGGGGTGATGATGCCGACGAAGCTGGCAAGGACGTGTTGCAGCGCTGCCAATAGGGCCGTCAGTGGTTTGGGGCGGTCGTTCAGGCCGTAGATCAGGTCATTGTTTTCAGAATTCTCAACGCTTTCAGGCTGCATGGCGAAGTCTCGGAATGGGAAGTGCCATGTACTGGCGTGGCGTTATCCGGAACACCTGCAAAAAACTGTCCACCTGCTCAGGTTATTTCGTCGTGAGCTTGTTTATTGCCAGATATATCAGCCTGATAGCCCTTTCGAGGAGCTTCATGAAGTGGGCCTGTTGAGCATTTGCCATGCAGCAGTGTGTCAGCGGGTAGCAGCGAGTGCTTCCAGAAAGCTCTCAAGCACCAAATGAGGGCGCCGGCCCTTGCGTGTAACGGTGACCAGATCGAGGTCATAGAATTTCGATTCGGGTTTCAGCGCGCGCAACCTGCCTTCCTGCACCCAGGCGTTGGCGTAATGATCCGGCAGGTAGCCGATGTAGCGGCCCGTCAGGATCAGAAACGCAATGCCCTCCCGGTCGGAGGCGCTGGCGGTGCAAGTGAGCGCCTGATAGTGAGCCTGAATGTCTTTGGGCAAGCGAAAGGTCGGGGCGATGGCGTCCTGCCCGGCTAGACGTTCATCACTCAGGCCCGCATTTTCGGCATAGAACAGGGGATGACCCACCGCGCAGTAGAGCAGCGAGCGCTCGCTGTACAGCGCGTGATATTCCAGCCCTGGCAATGCGCTGGCCTGTGGCACGACGCCGACATGCAGCCCGCCGTCCAGCACGCCTTGCTCGACTTCAGCGGGAGCGCTCATGCGGATATTGATGTGCACGCCGGGACCGCGCTCTTTGAGGCGCGACAATGCATGGGTAATACGCATGTGGGGGAGGGTGACGAGGTTGTCGGTCAGGCCGATGTTCAACTCGCCGCGCAGATTCTGGTGCAGGCCGTTGACCTCGGTCCTGAAACTTTCCAGGGCACTGAGCAATTGCAGGGAGGACTGGTAAACCTCGCGCCCTTCGTCAGTCAACGAAAAACCGGCCCTGCCGCGTTGACAGAGGCGCAAGCCGAGACGCTGTTCCAGGTCACTCATCTGCTGACTGATGGCTGATCGACCGATACCAAGCACGCTTTCTGCGGCCGAAAAACCGCCCGCTTCAACGACGCTTTTGAAAATACGCAGCAAGCGAATATCAAAGTCGCTGACCTGCGCCAAGGGATCGGGGCGACGGATACTCATTGTTTAGTGGTTACCTAACTAAAGATCAGGAAAATCAGGTTTTACGAACCTTAGTCGCATGGCAACTTGGCTGCAATCACTGTTCGCTCAAGCGCCTGCGAGGCCTGCTCCCATGAATATGTTCGAAGCGTCCGATCTGCCCGTCACCAGCCAGTTGAAACTTGATGCCCACTGGATGCCCTACACAGCGAACCGCAATTTCCAGCGTGATCCGCGCATGGTCGTTGCGGCAAGCGGCTGCTATCTGACCGACGACAAGGGGCGCAAGATCTACGACGGGCTGTCCGGCCTGTGGACCTGCGGTGCCGGGCACACACGCAAGGAAATTCAAGAGGCTGTTTCACGGCAGTTGGGTGTGCTCGATTACTCGCCGGGCTTCCAGTTCGGGCATCCTGCTTCGTTTCGGTTAGCGGAAAAGATCACCGATCTGACCCCCGGCAACCTCAATCACGTCTTCTATACCAACTCCGGCTCCGAGTGCGCCGACACGGCCGTGAAGATGGTGCGCGCCTACTGGCGCCTGAAAGGGCAGGCGACCAAGACCAAGATGATCGGCCGTGCGCGTGGTTACCATGGCGTCAACGTGGCTGGCACCAGCCTGGGTGGAGTGAATGGCAACCGCAAGATGTTCGGTCAATTGATGGATGTCGACCATCTGCCGCACACCTTGCTGGCCAGCAATGCGTTCTCCAAGGGCATGCCTGAGGCAGGCGGTATCGCACTGGCCGACGAAATGCTCAAGCTGATTGAGCTGCATGACGCGTCGAACATCGCGGCAGTCATTGTCGAGCCGATGGCGGGCTCGGCGGGGGTCATCGTCCCGCCACAAGGCTACCTCAAGCGACTGCGTGAAATTTGCGATCAGCACAACATCCTGCTGATCTTCGACGAAGTCATTACCGGGTTTGGTCGTACCGGGTCGATGTTCGGTGCCGACAGCTTCGGTGTGACCCCGGACCTGATGTGCATCGCCAAGCAGATCACCAATGGCGCGATTCCGATGGGCGCGGTGATTGCCAGCAGCGAGATTTATCAGACCTTCATGAATCAGCCGACGCCGGAATACGCCGTTGAGTTTCCGCACGGTTACACCTACTCGGCGCACCCGGTGGCCTGCGCAGCAGGGCTGGCAGCGCTGGAACTGTTGCAGCGTGAGAATCTGGTGCAACAGGCAGCGGAAATCGCGCCGCATTTCGAAAACGTATTGCATGGCATCAAAGGGGCGAAGAACGTCGTTGATATCCGCAATTACGGATTGGCCGGTGCCATCCAGATCGCTCCGCGTGATGGCGATGCCATTGTGCGTCCGTTCGAAGCAGGCATGAAGCTGTGGAAGGCTGGCTTCTACGTGCGCTTCGGCGGCGACACCCTGCAGTTCGGCCCAATGTTTAACAGTCAGGCACAGGACCTGGACCGTCTGTTCGATGCGGTTGGTGAGACGCTGAACCTGATCGACTGATGGTGCTGCCAGCGCTTCTTCTTATATAGGTCACTTTTTCAACCGCGGGCACGGAGTCATTCGCGCCTGACGCAGTTTTTTGGAGCTTTTTCATGAGCAGCATTCAGCACCTGATCCACGGCGAGTTCGTATCCGGTAACGATCGCACAGCAGATGTGTTCAATCCTTCGACCGGGCAGGTCATTCATCAGGTTGCACTGGCCAGCCGTGAAACCGTTCAGCAAGCCATCGACTCGGCCAAATCAGCCTTCCCGGCCTGGCGCAACACACCACCTGCCAAACGCGCCCAAGTGATGTTTCGCTTCAAGCAATTACTGGAACAAAACGAAGCGCGTATCGCGCAGTTGATCAGCGAAGAACATGGCAAGACGCTGGAAGATGCGGCGGGTGAGCTGAAGCGCGGTATCGAAAACGTGGAGTACGCCTGCGCTGCGCCGGAAGTGCTCAAGGGTGAATACAGTCGTAACGTGGGGCCGAACATCGACGCGTGGTCGGACTTCCAGCCGTTGGGCATTGTTGCGGGCATAACGCCGTTCAACTTTCCGGCCATGGTGCCGCTTTGGATGTACCCGCTGGCCATTGCATGCGGTAACTGCTTCATTCTCAAGCCATCCGAGCGTGATCCGAGCTCTACGCTGTTGATCGCCGAATTGCTGCATGAAGCCGGATTGCCCAAGGGCATACTCAACGTGGTGCATGGCGACAAGGTGGCGGTGGATGCGCTGATCGAAGCGCCAGAAGTCAAAGCGCTGAGTTTCGTGGGTTCAACGCCGATTGCCGAGTACATCTATAAGGAAGGCGCGGCACGAGGAAAACGCGTGCAGGCGCTGGGTGGTGCCAAGAACCACGCGGTGCTGATGCCGGATGCTGACCTCGATAACGCGGTCAGTGCGTTGATGGGGGCCGCCTACGGTTCTTGCGGTGAGCGCTGCATGGCAATTTCGGTCGCAGTCTGTGTGGGTGATCAGATCGCCGATGCGCTGGTGGCCAAACTGGTTCCGCAAATCCAGAGCCTGAAGATCGGTGCCGGCACGACCTGCGGCCTGGACATGGGGCCGCTGGTGACCGGGCAGCATCGCGACAAAGTCAGCGGCTATATAGAAGACGGTGTGCAGTCGGGCGCTACGCTGGTTGTGGATGGCCGCAATCTTCAGGTTGCCGGGCACGAGGCGGGTTTCTTTATGGGCGGGTGTCTGTTTGATCGCGTGACACCACAGATGCGTATCTATAAAGAAGAGATCTTCGGGCCGGTGCTGTGCATCGTGCGCGTGGACAGCCTCGAGCAGGCCATGCAATTGATCAACGATCACGAGTATGGCAACGGCACGTGCATCTTCACCCGTGATGGCGAAGCTGCACGGTTGTTCTGCGATGAGATTGAAGTGGGCATGGTCGGGGTCAATGTCCCGCTGCCAGTGCCGGTCGCTTACCACAGCTTTGGCGGCTGGAAGCGGTCGTTGTTTGGCGATTTGCATGCCTACGGGCCGGATGGCGTGCGTTTCTATACGCGTCGCAAGGCGATTACTCAGCGCTGGC